>CALGRI010000478.1 GCA_937880875.1 uncultured Pseudomonadota bacterium | reverse complement strand
AAGGTTTTGATGGCTTATCGTGAAATTGGTTTGCCTAAGGAAGTTGAGATGCTGAAGATAAGAAGAGGGATCTTGCGAGATGATCAGTATAATGCTTTAGCTGAAAAGGTCAGGGGCAATTGTTGTTCTGAAAGGTATAATGATTTTGCGGCTTCTTTGGGTGATTTGTTGAGTTGTGGTATGAAGATGAATCCTACTAAAATGGATGTTTGAAAAAGTAGGCGGCATTATTTCAACCCATTAAATTCGAAAAAAATATAAAACAAAAGGATTATAAAATATGAAAATCTGTTTTCCAGTGGAATCAGACAATGGCGTAGAAAGTAAGATCTTTGGCCATTTTGGATCGGCACCTTTTTTTATAGTGTTTGACACCCAAGGCAACACAACTACAACCATCAACAACCAGGACCTGGGTCATATCCACGGTCAGTGTAACCCCATGAAGGCATTAAACGGTAAAATGGTTGATGCAATTGTTGTTGGTGGGATTGGAGCAGGGGCGATTACAGGATTGAATAAAATGGGAATCAAGGTATACAAAGCATCAATGGGAAGTATTCAGGATAATATCCAACTATTTGAAGCCGATTCTCTGATGGAAATGACAATGGCCCACACCTGTGGTGGTCATATTGGTGGATGTGCACATTAAAAATGATATCCATCCCGGGGTTTTTGACAACCCCGGGTCAAACCAGGATTTTATCCTTTTACCCGCACGTATTATCTTTTGTCAGGATTCTGGATGGGGATTTTGACCTTTCTTTTGATGGGGACTGTTTTAATATGGGCGATTAAAGGTGCTTTGTGGTGTTTACCAATCTCACATTCAACACCCTTAATACAAAAAACTAAGTATTTTTTTCAAAGTTTTATTTATAGTTATTCTATATAGTTATTCTATATAGTTAGCCTAATCAAGAATGATAATGAATCAGATTCATTCGCTAAATAATATTTAGCCTAGATTTTTCTAGGATTCTTTATTATGATACCCTCAATGCGAACAAAAAACATTGAGGTAAAAATGGAAAATCTACCAGATATAGACGGATTCACAGTCCAACACCTTCCCATCGTCACGGCATATGCACAAAAAATTGGTGTTGTTGAAATTATCAACACGTTAGTACCGACTCAAATGGATATTGATGCCGGCACGGTTATTCTGGGTATGGTGCTTGACACCTTGACCGGAAGAAACCCTTTGTACCGGCTGAACAAGTATTTTGAGCACCAGGACACACAGCTTCTGCTGGGAAAGAAAGTGGATCCGTTGAAGTTCTCTGATCATACTGTGGGACGTGTTCTTGATAGAATCCATGATTATGGTGCAATGAAGGTCTTCTCACAAATCTCTTTACAGGCGTTAAAACAGTTTAATATTGACCGCAGCCACTTAAGTTTTGATACCACATCCGTGAGTGTCCATGGCGATTACTCGATGTATTCAGAAGAAACCAACAGTAGTGATACAATGAATATTGTACATGGCCACAGCAAAGACCACAGACCTGATCTGAAACAATTTCTGGTTAAAATGCTGTGTGTTGATCGAACCATACCGGTATTTGGGCAAACCGAAGATGGCAATGCCTCAGATAAGGTTATTAACAACAAGGTCCTTTCATCCATATCAAAATACATGGCGAAAAACAGAATCAAGAAAGAGGGGTTTATTTACATTGCAGATTCAGCAATGGTGACACGAAAGAACCTTGAAAAAATCGGAGATGAAATCCAGTTCATCAGCCGATTGCCTGCGAACTACAAAGAGTGTTCCCGCCTGATTAAAAGTGCCATTGAAAAGAACGAGTGGGTTGAACTTGGAAAATTATCCGACACCATGGAGACGATTAAAAGGCCTGCTGCAGTTTACAAGGCGTGGGAAACCACCGCAGTTCTCCACAATAAAAACTACAGGGCTGTTGTCATCCATTCAAGCGCCCATGATAAAAGGCGGCAAAAACGAATTGAACGCGAACTTAAAAAGGCACACACAGAACTTTCCAAAAAGATAAAAGAGATATCAAAACAAGAGTTTTTCTGCCGGATGGATACCCTGAAAGCAGCTGAAGAAATCAAAAAAGGCAGTCCTGTTTTTTTTAAACCTGAAATACAGATTGTTGAAATTCCAAAGTACAGACGCGGCAGACCCAAAAAAGATGGAAGCAGGACTTTGGGAAAAATGATGTACGGTGTGAGTGCCAATATTGTGGAAACCGATGCAGTTGAAGAGCTTAAAAAGGAAACCGGATGTTTCGTACTTTTGAGCAATGTTCCGATCAATGGCAAAAAGGGGTACAGCTCTTACGATATCCTGCGGACATATAAAGATCAATATGGGATTGAACAGAACTTTGGTTTTATAAAGAATACGCCCATCGTGAATTGTATATTCCTCAAAAAAGCCGAACGGATAGAGGTGTTAGGCCTTGTTTTGCTCCTGTCTCTTCTTATCTGGCGGCTTATTGAATATAACATGAGGCGATATGCAAAGGATAACAAAAGGGATCTGCCAGGCTGGGTTAAAAGAAGAACCTACAAGCCCACAGCATTTATGTTGATGACAAGTTTCCAGTATTTGATGATTCTCAAGATAGGAGAACACAGGCGATTAAACAAGCCCCTGACCCAAAATCAACGGGAGTATTTAAGAGCACTGGGATTAAACGAACAAATTTTTACAAAGCCGGGAGGATAACCGGCTTACTCTAAAAACATCTCATATCTGATCATTGGGGTGTGGAATGTGAG
>CALGRI010000477.1 GCA_937880875.1 uncultured Pseudomonadota bacterium | reverse complement strand
TCAAACATGGGATTTGACTGGCAGACATGCTCGGTTATTACAAGTATTGACCAGCAATCGCCTGACATCGCCCAGGGGGTTGATGAAAACGCAGGGCTTTACAAAGAACAGGGGGCCGGTGATCAGGGAATCATGTTCGGGTTTGCCACTAACGAAACTCCGGAGCTGATGCCCATGCCGATTGTTTATGCCCATAGGCTGACCAAGCGGCTGGCCCAGGTCAGAAAAAATGGTGCTCTGGATTTTTTAAGACCTGATGGAAAATCTCAGGTAACCATTGAATATATGAACGGAGGTCAGCCCAAAAGGGTAGATACTATTGTTGTTTCTTCCCAGCATTCTCCTGATGTGTCCTATGACGATTTAAAGGCTGCCATAATAAAAGAAGTCATTCAAAAAGTGATTCCCGAAGATATGATAGATGGGGACACAAGATTTTTTATTAACCCCACAGGACGCTTTGTTATAGGCGGCCCCATGGGAGACTGCGGTGTTACCGGGCGAAAAATTATTGTAGATACCTATGGTGGCCAGGGCAGTCATGGTGGTGGTTGCTTTTCTGGAAAAGATCCTTCAAAAGTCGACAGGAGCGCCTCCTATATGGGTAGATATGTGGCAAAGAACATTGTTGCATCAGGAATTGCAGATAAATGCGAGGTTCAGGTGGCCTATGCAATAGGTGTTGCCCAGCCCGTTTCCCTTCTTGTCAATTTCATGGGGACGGGAAAAATACCCGAATTCAAAGCAATTGAGATTGTTAAATCCATATTTGATTTAAGACCTGCTGCAATTATTCATACACTTGATCTTCTTCGCCCGATTTACAGGAAAACATCATCCTATGGCCATTTTGGAAGAAAAGATCCTGATTTTTACTGGGAAAGAACGGACAGAGCAGATGAAATAAGGGATCTGGCCGGAATATAATCTATTCTGTAACCGTTTTAGTTTATAAAAGCCGCTTGAACTTGAAATTTTAAGTTTAAGCGGCTTTTTTTATTGACATCAAAAAGGAATACTTGTATTTTGTATAAAAACAACATATCAACATATTTTGATATGTTTACTTTAAAAAAATAATAAGGAGTATAAAAATGTTACAACCAAGTAAAGATTCTTCTTACATAGATCTTGACCTTAGCCTGAAATACAGGATTAAAGATATTGCCCTTGCAGAAGAGGGACACAAAGACATGCAGCTTTCAGAAAAAGAGATGCCGGGACTGATGGCAATCAGGAAAAAATATGGTTCTGAAAAGCCCTTTAAGGGTTTGAAAATAATGGGCAGCCTTCATATGACCATTCAGACGGCCATGCTCATTGATACCCTTTATGAGCTGGGAGCTGATATCCGCTGGGCAACCTGCAATATTTTTTCAACCCAGGATCATGCAGCAGCAGCCATTGCAGAAAAAGGATCTGCAGCAGTATTTGCCTGGAAAGGTGAAACCCTTGAGGAATTCTGGTGGTGCACGGAACAGGCACTGACCTGGCCGGATGGTTCAGGGCCTGATATGATTGTTGACGATGGAGGGGATGCAACCCTTTATGTGCATCAGGGCGTGAAAGTGGAAAAGGCCCCTTCTGTGCTTGATCATAAAACCAATAGTCTGGATGAAAAATGTTTGATGGACCGCTTGAGGAAAAGTTTTCAGGAAGATCCAAAAAAATGGACCCATATTGCTAAAAAGATCCGGGGTGTATCAGAAGAGACAACAAC
>CALGRI010000476.1 GCA_937880875.1 uncultured Pseudomonadota bacterium | reverse complement strand
AAGGGAAAACAGAAGATATTATTGATTGTATGAGTACATTTAATGTACAGATTATTGAAAAATAATCCATGGAACTCAAATGGCTTGAAACTATAGATCAACCCGGCACAAAATGTGCCAGGCTGATCCATCATAGAATTAAGATGCAAGCTCACGTCGGTCTGACATATCTACAAGGGTTCTTTCCCTTGCCTTGTCAATACCTAATTGCTGCCGCTTTTTGTCAATGTGGGCAATCATCATCCTGGCGATTTCAATGGGATCCGAAGCTGTCCCCCATTTCCCATAGCCCTGTTTTTCAAGGCCGTCAAACATAAGATTATGGAATTTTGTATCTTTGATTGATGGGAATCCAATACCAAAAACCGTAAATACTCCCGAGGCAACAAAGTACTGGCCAATGGCCAATGCTTTTTCACTCATCCATTCCGGCGCACATCCGGCAACGGGAAGATCTGCAATACTGTTTCCAAGACCGCCGGCTTTTACCATGGCTGATGCTGCAATGAGAATTCTTGTGTTGTCAACACAGGAGCCCATGCCCAGTACAGGCGGCATGCCCACGGTTTCACAGACTTCTGCAAGACCGGATCCTGCAAGGGGGGCGGCTTCGGGAACAAGAAGTCCTGCCTTGGCAAGGGATATTTGTGAACATCCTGTTTGGAGTACCAGGACATCATTTTTAATTAATTCCTTAACCAATTCAATATGTATGGAATCCTGTTTAACCTTTGGATTTGTACATCCAACAACACCTGCAACCCCACGGATTCTTCCATTAATGATATTGTCATTCAAAGGAGAATAACTGCCCCTGAAGGTTCCGCCCAGCATGTATTCAATATATTCGTGGGTAAACCCGTGGACACCGGTCTGGACCTGTTTTGGAATTTCTATGGGCATTTTCCTTGTGCTATATCTTGCAATGGCCTTTGAAAGGACATCATCTGTACATTTTCTGGGATCACGTTCGTCAAATTCAATATGGGTGGCCCCTTCAATATGGGCCCTTGGGTTTGTGGTAATCAAATGGGTGTCATAGCATTTGGCCACTGCTGCCAGGCCCTGTTTAATGCACTGAATATCAACCACCATGGCATCCACGGCACCCGTAACAATAACAGCTTCCGTTGATCCAAAACTTCCGGCATGGGGAACCCCGTGGCGGGACATCATTTCCGCACCGGAACAGCACATGCCCACAAGATTAATCCCCTCGGCGCCTTTGGCTTTTGCTTCTTTTATGAAAAATGGATCATTTACTGCCATGAGCATACCTTCAAACATGGCAGGCTCATGGCCATGTACAATAATGTTCACATGGTCTTCCTTTAAAACTCCCATATTTACATCGGCAAGGGTTGGAGAAGGCGTTCCAAAAATAATATCAGACAGCTCTGTGGCCACCATGGAACCTCCCCATCCGTCGGCAAGGGCAGTTCTTGAGATCTGCTTCATCAAATTATTATAATCCTGGTCACATCCAATATGGGTCCGGCTCATGAGTTCCATGACTTCAAGCATGGCACCCCTGGGCATGATACCATCTTTTCTCCACAGCTCCTGGGTTGCCTCTGGCGCTCGTTTTACAAATGGCATTTCTCCTTCAACATTGGAAAATGTTTTTTCAAGTTCATCATGGAGTTCTCTGGCAACCTCCAGGACCTCTTTGCCCTCAACATCAATACCAATGGATCTGGCCACCTTTTCAAGTTTGATGGTGTCATCAATTTTAAAGTCCTTGACCCTGCCTTCAATAATACCTCTGAACAGTCCAAGAATATGCCGACCATGATCATTGTG
>CALGRI010000475.1 GCA_937880875.1 uncultured Pseudomonadota bacterium | reverse complement strand
GGCAGATGCTCCAGCAGGGCTTTTGTGGCCACAACAACACCATTGGCAGCACCGCCCAGTTCATCAATCCTGTTACCGCCCATATCAGCCGGTTTTGATACAACATTATTCAGGCCGTTTTCCATGGCAAAGGTTTTCATATCCGCATCATTGGTTCCCACATCTGGGCCGGGAATATAGATTTCCTTGTACCGGTTTAAAAGCCGTCCAAATCCTTTGATGACTTCATGCCGGTCTTTGTCGGAAAGATTTTCAGGTCTTACAATACCGGATTTTCCACCGCCAAAGGGAAGATCCGCGGCTGCATTTTTAAGGGTCATTCCTCTTGCCAGGTTATGGATAATATCCGGGGTGATATCCGGCAGCATTCTTGTGCCGCCCATGGACGGCTGACCCATGGCAAGATTGTCCACCACAAGAAAACCACCGATTTCCACGGGACTGTCCTCATTCCACATGCAGGATACAAGCTTTGGCCCCAGGTGGTCTACTTTGATTCCTAAGCGCTGAAGCCGATCAATGTCAAGGGGGCCGAATTCAAGAAATCTTAAAGGGCCATCTTTGATCAGGCGGTTTTTCCAGACACTTTGGGGAAGCGTATCGTGCAAAAACTTTTGCATTCTTGACGGAATCATTTTTATATCCTTTTTTAAAAATTAGTGTAAATTTTTTGCGGCAATGACAGCGATGCCAGACTTTATCAATGCCCGGGCAGTCAGGTCACAGGAATGCTGTTTGTCAAGATAATTGGTCTGGAGAGCTTCCATGAGGCCGTTTTCCAGAATTTCTTTTTTGGTTAAAAAATATTCAAGAATATTAGACGGGTGCTCTCTTTTTTCTTCTACATTAATTTCCCCGCCTTCATGTTTTGCAGAAATATTGGGAACTTCTTTTGCAATTTCAATGAGTTCATCTCTTCTGTTATAGGGCTGATTAACAATTGCCTGATATGTTTCCGTAATATGGTGCTCAAATCGAACCTGTTTTTCCAGGCCTAATTGTTTTCTGATGATATTTGCCTGGCAAATGGTCTCATTGTTAACGGAATTGGAAAGGTTAAAGCCCACAAGGGATGTGGATCCGTCTTTTCGGGAGAAGAGCTTGGCTGTCATTAGAGTCCACATTATAAAGTATGGGTTGTCATTGCCCACGAATACTGAGATTTTAAATTCAATATCAACACCTAACCTGTGCATCATATAGCCTAAAAGAATCGTGCCTGGATTTATATTCAACACCTGTTTGATGCCATAATTTGTGTAATAGTGCAGATATTCTTCAGCCCATTTTATTGGATAGTCATTGGGCTGACCAATCCCGGCAAAATATCCGGTAATTGTGGCCGGGCCTCCAAGGTGTACATTGCTGCCATCTGTTCCGCGGGTATCAAGGGATTCAACATAGCTTGCACCTATTATCTGCATGGCAAGGGCCGTGGCCATGATATCACCATTATCTTCAACCTGCTCTGCCATGTTTCTTACCCGGATAATACGGCCCGGCATGAGTTGTTTTTTCTCAATGGCCTGTCTGGCCTGGGCAATGAGCCAGGGAAAAAACTGCATGGCACTGACTTCAAGGGTCACGGCATTGGAAGAATCAAGAGAGGTGATATCTGCATCCTCGCTCAGAATATTTTTACAATAGTCTTTCATTGAAATAAATGCTTTTTTGTCCCTTTGTTCCATCAGCCATTCAAGGTCGGCAACATAGGGGGAATTCATTTCTTTGAGCTTGCGCATAAGGGTTTCAGGATTCCTGGCCTGTGTGGCTTTTTTATTAATAGCCTTTGCACCGCCGAATTTTTCAATAAGATCGCAAAGTTCTCCCACCTGTTTATTGTCAGGGTTTGTGATGAGCTGATTCACGATATCAAGATCTTTTGCGTCAATTTTAAGCATTTCTTTAAGGTCTGTCATGGTAACTTTCTCCTTTTTATGGATCGTTCGTAGGTTTTTGTCAGGTTAATGCTGCGTCAATGGGCCAGCCCTGGTCAGGCTTGACTTCTGAGTAAACAATAAAGGTTTCGATTTTTCCCATACCCGGAATGGTGGCAAGCTTCTCCTTGATCAGGTTGCCAAGATCACCTATGTCCGGAGCAACCACATGGAGAAGATAATCAAACCTGCCTGTAATGTGGTAACAGGCGCGGACATTGGAAAGCTTGTTGATTTCGTTTTCCAATACTTCAATATCCTTGACCCGGTGCCGGTCAAGGGAAATGCAGGCAAACCCCTGGGCTTTGAGGCCTATTTTTTCAGGATCTACAACAGCCCGGTATCCTTTAAGAATTCCTTTATCTTCAAGTTTCTTGACCCGGTCCAGCATGGTGGATGGTGCAAGTCCGACATCTTTGGCAAGCTCACTGTTTTTTTTTCGCCCGTCGAGTTGCAATGCTTTTAAGGTCTGTCTGTCAATGTTATCCAAGAGGTCTCCAAAATTAAATAAGTTATTTAATTAAAAATTTAAAATTTTATTCGATAATTTATTATTTATACCGAATTTAATTGTGATGTCAACTCTAATAATTCAATAAATCATCAGAAATGCGCCAGAAATATCGAATTTTATTCGATGGAAAAGGGTATGCACAGATACGGCCCATTGTTGGAGAAGCTTTCTTGTCTACTGTAGCGAAACTTGACTTTAAGGCGCTAATTATATTAATCTGGATAAAAATATTAACCTTTTATAATCAATATAAGGAAAGCGCATGGCTAAGAATATAGTTGAAAAGATTGACGATCAGGTAAAAATTAAAACCATTCTGTTAAGTGTATCTGATAAATCAGGTCTGGAGGCCTTTATCCCTGGCCTTATCGAGGTGAATCCTGAAATTTTGATTCTGTCAACGGGTGGAACATATGGTAAAATAAAAGAGATCCTGGGTAAAAAAGCCGATGCCTGTTTAAAACAGGTGTCAGACTATACTGGTCAGCCTGAAACCCAGGGAGGGCTTGTCAAAACCCTTGATTTTAAAATTTATCTGGGGCTTTTGACGGAGACCTATAATGAAGCTCACCAGGAAGATTTAAAAAGAACGGCTGCCCTTGCCATTGATATGGTCGTGGTGAACCTTTATCCCTTTAGTGAAACCATTGCCAAAGAGAACGTAAGCCTGGAAGAGGCACGGGGAAATATTGATATTGGCGGTCCGACCATGATCCGGGCATCTGCCAAAAATTTTATCCGGGTGGCATCAGTGGTGGACCCTTCTTCCTATCCTTTAATACTTGCAAAACTTAAGGCCAATAAAGGGAGTTTATCCCTTGAGGACAGGTTTGAGCTTGCCCAGAAAGCTTTTGAGCATACGGCAATCTATGACAGGCACATCAGTCGTTATCTTGCTTCAAAACCGGCAAATGATATTAAATCATGCTATAAATCAGGAGAATAAGTCATGCCCAAAGACCTTAAACAGATGTATAAAACAATTATGGATGATCATTTTACCCCACAGATGGAAGTCTCATTTGTTGATAAGGATAAAAGACAGACCCTTTTTTATGAAAAGGTGTCCTGGGTGATTGACGGTGTGAACAAGGGCTTGAGATATGGTGAAAACCCGGGGCAGGAAGCCGCACTCTACAGACTTGTCAACGGGAATCTGGCCCTTGGTGATGCCCGGACCATTGCGCCTGGTAAATATCTGGTGTCTGATATTGAATTGCTTCAATCTGGAAAACATCCGGGAAAAACCAATCTTACGGATGCTGACAATGCCTTGAATATTTTAAGATATTTTACCGATACCCCTTGTGCCGTTATTGTCAAACATAATAACCCCTGCGGGGCTGCAAGGGCACAAAGCCTTGAACAAGCCTATCATAAAGCGTATATGGCAGACCGTGTGGCAGCCTTTGGCGGCTGCATCGCATTGAACAAAGCCGTTGATAAGGCCACGGCCCAGGCCATTGCCAACCAGTATGCAGAAGTTGTGGTGGCACCGGAATTTGAAGATGGGGTCCTGGACATATTGGGTGCCAGGAAAAATTTAAGGGTGATCCGGATTAATGATATTGATAAACTCCAAAGTTTTATCGGGGAGAGGGTGATTGATTTTAAAAGCCTGATGGACGGCGGGTTGGTTGCCCAGTGGTCTTTTGTTCCCCAGACTCTGTCTGAAAAAGATTTTATGGTGGCGGCAACGGAATATAAAGGGCAAACTTACAAGATCAATCGTGAGCCCACAAAACAGGAATTACAGGATATGCTGTTTGGATGGCTTGTGGAATCGGGCATCACATCCAATTCAGTGATTTATGTAAAAGACAATGTTACTATTGGGATCGGAACAGGCGAGCAGGATAGGGTAGGGGTTGCAGAAATTGCCGTTGACAAGGCCTATCGGAAACTTGCTGACAGATACTGCTTTGAACAATATGAAATCTCCTTTGCCGATTTAACAGATGATGATAAAAGGGCGCAGATTGAAAATGATGTAAAGAAAGTCAAAGGCGGTCTTATCGGATCTGCCATGGTGTCTGATGCATTTTTTCCCTTTAGAGACGGTATTGATGTGGGACTTCGCCAGGGAGTGAAAGCCGTGGTTCAGCCGGGGGGATCTTTAAATGATTACCAGTCCATTGAAGCATGTAATGAAAACAATGCGACAATGGTTTACACCGGCCAGAGAAGTTTTAAACACTAGAGCTCTTTTTATACAAATAAAGACAGCTGGTCACGTCTGGCATCAGCATGCTGGATGGTTACCTGGACGATATCTCCGTTCTTGAGTCTGATGCCGCTTGGGGGAAGTTTTGCTTCAAGCATAAACTCTTTGATCAAAACATTATAGTGATCCCTGTGACAATCAAGGACCAGGGCTTCATAAGCCGTTCCCCTTTTAGATTCCAGGTACTTGGTGATCCAGTATCGCTTTCTTGATGCCTGTACCCGGCCGGCATTGGCAATGGCCGGTGAAATAGACTGGAGAATTGTTTCAAGTTCAGCCTTGGAATAAGCTTTGCCATATCCGAATATGGCCTTTATCTGCCGTTGTGTCAGAAGGTCATGATATCTTCTTATGGGGGATGTGGCCGTGACATATGCTTTAACACCCAGGCCCGAATGGTTTTCCGGATCTGTTCCGACTATTGCACGGCTTAATTGTTTTCTTTGCATGAAATTTAATGTCAATGAGGTTTCAATGCCTTTGAAAAGCCTTTGTTTGGGTTGTGCCTGGGATCGGAAAACAGCAGGCATATTGTTGTTTGAAAGAAATTCAGCCATCAGGGAGTTGGCAAAGATCATCATTTCAGACACCAGCATGCGCGAGGGGTTTTCCCGATCAATTTTTAAATATCCAATTTCCTGATTTTCTTCAAGCCATACATTTACTTCTGGCAGCGTGATCTGGATAGCACCGGCCTTGAGTCTTTTTTCCCGGAGGAGTGTCGCAATTTTATAGAGGGTGGTAATGGGATCATTCTTGCCATTCAACAGGTTTGCTTCCGTATAACTCATCTGTTTATGGACCTTGATGATACTGGGAACAATCTTGTAATCCTGAATTTCAAAAAACCGGCTCATCTTAACGATGGTGCTGATACCAGGTCTTATTGCATTTTCTTTCAGGCTGCAAAGATCTTCGGAAAGTTGGGGAGGTATCATGGGCAGTTTATCATCGGGCATGTAAATGGAACTGGCCCGCTCCCGAGCCGATAGATCAATGAGGTCATTGGATTTAATATAGGCATCAACATCAATGATATGTATTCCAAGCCTATATCCATTTTCCGTATTTTCAAGGCTTATGGCATCATCAAAATCAAGAGTGGATTGACCATCAATAGTGATTAACGGGATATCTGTAAGGTCCTGTCTTAAGGGGTCGTCAAAAAAATTAATCGGAGCAGCCGTCAGTTTTTTTTCATGTTCCAGCACATCCCTGGAAAATACCGTGGGGATTTGCAGGGCCAAAAGGTTGATATTCTCATTTTGATCCCAGATCCCGGCCTTTACAAATATATTAAACAATTGTTCAGGCGAATTAATGGATGATTTTTTGATAATATTTCTGGCCATCAAATGGGAATCAAAATTATTGTTAAACAGGTAATAGGATTTTAAAATATGAATAATATCCTGGTCAATCTCCGTGCTGCTGCCGTTTTTATTATTCAAAACATCACTGATCCATGAAGCGCCTCTCTGGATCTGCAGCTCCTTTTTATCAACATCTTTTATCTGTCGTTTTTTTGCGTTAACCTGTTCAGGCGTATAAGGGATAAAAAATGTTTTGTTGAATTTAAAATACATCCGGTCATAAAAAAAGGCTCTGATTACAGCTGCTTCATTGTCCGAGGTCAGGGGGGGATCAAAACAAAAAAGGGTCATGGTTGAGATATCTATGTCTCCAGACTCATCATTAAGGAGTTCCCATAATTCCTTAATGTTTATGGCTTCAGAAAGTGTTTTGCGATTTTGGGAAAGCTGTTTTAACTGGGTAACAATAGAATCCCTGGAAATGGAAGTGTCAAGGCACACCTGTGATATATGGGATAACCGGTTTTTAGAAAAATTGACTTCCCGATTATTCTCATTTAATAATTTTAATTTGTCTTTTTGTTCCTGTAATATCACAGCACAAATTATTTTTTGCTGTTCAATATACTCTACAATGTTGTCTTTTATCATGATTCCAACAATAGCAGGAAGGGGGGGGATTGTCAAATAAACAAAAGGTGTGAAAAACTTGTAAATTATCCAAGGATACGATAAATAATGCCATGGTAAACAAAGAGAAAAAAGAAAAAAAAGCCTTAAAACAGCAGAATAAAAATGATCTGCCTGTTTTTGATTCTGACCATGATTTTTTAAAGGCATTTATAAAAAAGGATGAAATAAAGACAAAACATCAGGAAGATAATGGTATTGATCCTCGAAAAAAAATTCAAATAAATAAACATGGGATAGAGGTTATTAATACTCTGCCCGTTGATCATAATTTTACAGAAACCAAAGAGAACTTTTCTGAATTATTGGAAGAATCATTTAAAAAAAGAAAAGTAAAACCTGCAAATAAACCATCACCCATGCCCGTAAAAAAAAGATTGAAGCGGTATCCACCAGTTGAAGCTGAACTGGATCTTCATGGATACAACACCATTGGAGCCCAGGTTAAAACCCGTTCATTTATATCCTCCTGCAAACACCAGGGCTTTTTTACCTTGAGAATTATTGTGGGCAAGGGACTTCATTCAGACACAGGCCCTGTGTTGCCCGATGTTGTCGAAGATGTGGTAAAGGAAATGAAAAAACAGGATCAGGTGATTTTTTATGAATGGGATAAGAAAAAGAAAGCCAGAAGTGGTGCATTAATAGTATATCTGAAACAATTTGAACAATTTGAATGATTATTTTTTCCTGAGTTGATACTTTGAAACTGCCTGGTTGTGTTCCTGGATAGTTTTTGAAAATTGATGGGTTGTATCTTTTTTAGAAACAAAAAAAAGATATTCAGTATGAACAGGATTAAGGGCAGCTTCCAGGGCTTTGGCCCCGGGGTTTGCAATGGGCCCTAAAGGAAGCCCTTTGATCTGATAGGTATTATAAGGTGTTTTCATCTTAAGATGTTTTCTTTTAATATTACCATCAAAATTTTTTATGCCGTAAATAACGGTGGGATCACTTTCCAATCGCATATTTTTTTTCAGCCGGTTATGAAAAACTGAAGATATCACAGGCCTTTCCTGCGCATCTCCAGTCTCTTTTTCAATAATGGATGCAAGGGTCACTATCTCGTGGACTAAAAAGCCCATTGTTTTTGCCCGGGCTTGCCATTCTCCAGTGAAAATAGTGTTAAAATGCTCCACCATGGTTGTAATGACAGTCTTACAATCAGTGTTTTTAGGGAAAAAATAAGTATCTGGAAAAAGATAACCTTCCAGAGTTATTGCCTTGATCCCCAGGGAAAGGATAAAGGTTTTATCGTGGCAAAGATCTATAAAATCCTGTTTTCTGCAAAACTTTGCAGATTCAACCAAAAAGGCAATTTCATTTATGTTAATTCCTTCGGGAATGGTTATCCTGTATAATTTTACCTTGCCTTTTAAAAGGATCTCGAGTATTTGCTCCGGGGATTTGGAACCTGACAGGATATATTCCCCTGCCTGGAGTTTTTTCTCAGCTTTTTTATATTTTGTGAATAATTTAAAAAAGATTTTATTTGATATAATGGATTCGGTTTTAAGGTTTTGGGCAATGACGGCTAGGCTTTGGCCCGGTTTAATTGAAAATACTTTTTCAGCGGCCAGAGGATTGAAAGGCTCTTTAACAAAAGATGATATTTTAAGATAAAATAAATGCCCTCCGACAACCAGGAAGATAACAAGGGTGAAAAAAGCAATGAATAGAATTTTTAATTTGTTTTTTGCCATGTCTTTTTGAGAAGCACAAACAATAAAAGGGTATCATTTTCTGATACCCTTTTACTATTATGATGATTTAAAGTACAGGTTTGATGTAAGTTTACTTATGCCATTGGAAAATCAGTGTCAGGGTTATAACAGATTCGGCAACAGTTCAGGCATCTTTCCGCTTCCTTCTTGGCTGCATCTTCCGGCAGAACAAGGTCAACCTCAATCATGGAATCAAGCCTTTGATCAACAGGGATTTCCGGCATTTTAGCCCGGGCTGATTTTTTGATGCCGGGAACTTTTTTAAAAATGGATTCAGGAATTCGTTTGTCCTGTAAAGAGTTTTTCACAGGTTCAACAGGCTCTCCCTTTAAAAACAGGTCAATGGAGCGGGCAGCACGCCTTCCACTGCCAATGGCGTCCACAACAAGGGCCGGCCCTGTGGCAGAATCTCCTCCTGTAAAGATATAGGGTATGGAAGCCTGCAGTATTGCCGGATCATTATCAATGGTATTCCATCGTGTCAGTTCCAGTTCAGCCATCCTTTTATGAGGGTCCTGGTCTTTAAAGGAGGCATCCGGAGATTGCCCAATGGCCGAGATCACCATTTCCACATCAAGAAGGGTTTCTGAACCTTCAACGGGTACTGGTCGACGTCTACCGCTGGCATCAGGTTCGCCCAATTCCATTTTAAGGTATTCGAGCTGGGTTACATTGCCATTGTCGTCGCTAACGACTTTAGTGGGTGCAGCCAGGAAAACAAATTCAACGCCTTCTTCTTCAGATGCAACAATTTCAACCTCATTGGCAGGCATCTCATTTCTGGTTCTTCTGTAAACGATGTATACCTTTTCAAGACCAAGCCTTAAAAGAGTTCTTACACAGTCAATGGCGCTATTCCCGCCCCCTACTACAGCGGCGGTTTTCCCCAATTTTACTTTTTCACCACGGGAAAATCTCTGGAGGAAATCAATTCCTTTAAAACAACCATCGAGATCCTCTCCATCAATGCCAAGGGAATAATCTTCCCAGGCACCCACACCAAGGAACACTGCTTCATAGCCCGAGGCCATCAATGATCCTAATCCAAAGTCAACACCAAATCTAACATTGCAGAAATCTTTGATTCCAAGGTCAAGAATCCCCTGGATTTCCCAGTCAAGAACCTTTTTGGGAAGCCTGTATTCAGGGATTCCATATCTGATAATGCCGCCAAGCTTTGGCATGGCTTCAAAGATAGACACCTGGTATCCTATTCGCCGTAGAAAAAATGCACAGGACAGACCGGCAGGACCGCCACCGATTACAGCCACTTTTTTGCCTGTATCCGGGGCGCATTTGATGGGAATCCTGGAACCTGAATTCATTTCAAAATCCGCTACAAAGCGTTTAAGCTGGTTAATGGAAACAGCCTCATCTTCGATACCCCTTCTGCATTCATCTTCACAGGGATGGGGGCAGACCCTTCCACAGGAAAGCGGTAAAGGATTTCTCATGCGGATGGTCTGGACAGCCTCTTTATATTTGCCTTCCCTGAGTTGATTGATATATCTTGGAATATTGATTTCAGCAGGACAGGTCTGGGCACAGGGTGCCAGAGCATCCTGCTCCTGATTAAACTTCATGAGTTGTTCAGAAAGGGTTGTTACCTTTATAATATTTTTTGGGCAGGCCTGCTGGCAGGCACCGCAGCCCACGCATTTGTCATCATCCACAACAGGATAGCCGTTGGCTCCAAGTTTGACAGCATTAAATTGACATGCTTTTACACAATCTCCAAGACCGATACATCCCACACCGCAAACCCGTTTGCCGCCAAAGACAGCAGCCATGGCTTTACAGGAGGAAATTCCCATATAGATGTATTTATCATCGGCTCGATTTCCGCCCTCACACATATTATAGGATAACAGGCTTTCAGCTGCGCCCGCATCCACACCCATTATTTTTGCAACTGCTTCCACCCCTTCCTGGTTCGATATAACACATACAGAAGGCGGTGCTAAACCATTTACAACGGCTTGTGCCGCAGAAGAACATCCGGCATATCCGCAGCCACCGCAGTTTGCAGCGGCAAGGTTATTTTCCACCTGTGCAATTCTCGGGTCTTCATATACATAAAAGACCTTGGATGAAAGGCTTAGTACAATACCGCACACAGCACCGATACCTAACATAAACAATAAAGCTGGGATCATAATTTCACCTTATATTTGTAAATATTCCCTGTTAATGGCAACCGCCTGAAGGATTATTTCAATTTTTTTTAGACCATTCCTTTAAATGACATAAATGTCAAAGCAATAATGCCTGCAGTTACAAGCCCGATGGATGTATCCTGCAATGGCTTTGGGACCCGGGCCAGATTAATCCTTTCCCTGACGCCGGCAAAAAGGATAAGGGCAAGTCCAAATCCAACAGCATATGCAAATGAGGATACAGCGGCTTCAAGAAAGGTATACTCTTCTTTAATATTGATCAGGCAGACACCCATGACAGCACAATTAGTTGTAATGAGCGGCAGGAAAATTCCAAGGCCGGCATACAAGCCGGGAATACTTTTTTTCAAAAACATTTCCACAAACTGGACCAGAGATGCAATGACCAGGATAAAGGAAACAGTACGCAAATATTCAAGATTTAAGGCCTTTAAAAGGTAAATATCTACAATCCATGTGATAAGGCCAGCCAGAACCAGTACAAAGACAACTGCCATTGCCATGCCCACGGCAGTCTCCATTTTCTTGGATGTGCCAAGGAACGGACAATTCCCAAGAAACTGGGCAAGGAGAATGTTATTGATAAAGATACAGCTTATTGCAAGGACGAATAGATCACCCATATTATTATCTCCTTTTTATTTTTTACCAATAAGGTTCATCA
>CALGRI010000474.1 GCA_937880875.1 uncultured Pseudomonadota bacterium | reverse complement strand
CGTTATGTTTTCTAATTTAATTCTTGCAAAAGCATTGCCGTTTTCAGTTTTTAAAGCATTTAATTTAGTGATTGAGGGTTCTATAGTATTGAATGGAAGTATAAAAACTGGGAGGAATTAATCAATGTCATCCCTGAATGCTGATTTTAAAGAATTACTGGAAAGAATTCGGCATGGCCGAGAACTGGGTCACGCAAGTTTTGAGCCTGTTTATTACTTGATATTTTCACCTTCCAGGATTCTGGATGTTAAAAGGCAAATGCCTGCATGGACAGCCAAATTGAAAAATGATGGCTGGTCGGTTCATATTTTTTCGATTACGGATAATATTGCAAATATTTTGGGAAACGCACCACTTAGAAAAATATGGCTGACTGCAGATGGTAAAGATCCCACAAATGGGGGGAAGGCCAATCAATCCCTTGCCAATACATTGAGTAATGGTTCATTGCAATCTCGATTAGAACAAAAACTGAGCGACCTGGAAAGTCAGGATAATGCTATTTTATTGGTGACTGACCTTGAAGCACTTCATCCTTATATGCGCATCGGAGCCATTGAGCGAAAGCTTCAGGGAAAATTTAATTCTCCCACAGTTTTTTTCTACCCGGGAGAGCGTACAGGAAAGACCCGGTTGAAGTTTCTCGGATTCTATCCTGATGATGGGAACTATCGATCAGTCCATGTGGGCGGGTAAACACTAATATTTAAATTAGGTGTCAGTATGGTAACAATTGCACAATTGTTTGATCCGACCAAAGATATTCATCGGATCATTGAAAAAGTCATTACTTACGATGCATCTCAGGAACGCAGGCTCAAGGCGGAAATATCAGAATACATTGCAACGGCCAGCATTGAAGACCAGTTTGAAAGATTACTCTCAAGGATGCAGGCTGCCATGGAATACGGCGGTGAAAATGAAGTGGGAGTATGGGTTTCAGGCTTTTATGGTTCTGGCAAGAGTTCTTTTACAAAGTATTTTGGCCTCTCTTTTGATGATAAAATCCAAATTGACGGCATCCCCTTTAAAACGCATTTACAGAATCGATTCCATAAGGCCCAGACAAAGGCCTTGATTTCAACTGTTACAAAGCGGTTCCCTGCTGCAGTCATATTGTTGGACCTTGCAGGTGAAATGGTTGCCGGAGCCACAATGGAAGATGTTTCCACTGTGCTTTTTTACAAGGTTCTTCAGTTTGCCGGTTATTCAAGGAATTTAAAAGTGGCCGCCTTTGAACGAAAACTGCAAAAAGACGGCAGGTATGACGAATTCAAACTAAAAATCCAGGATGACCTGGGCACGGGATGGTCTGAGATTCAAAATGATCCGCTGGTTGTGGACAGTATGATTCCGGAAATAGCCCACCAGATGTATCCCGAAGTGTTTAAGACGGCAACAGCGTTTAACACGACTACAAGCGATTTTATACAATTTGAGAACGAGCGGGTTAAAGAAATGCTGGAAATCGTTCGTGACGCGACTGGCAAGCAGCATGTAATCTTTATTATTGATGAGGTGGGGCAATATATTGGATCACGTTCAAACCTTATTCTCAATCTTGATGGATTGGCAAAAAATCTTAAACAGATCGGGGACGGAAAGGTCTGGATCATCAGCACTGCACAACAGACACTTACCGAGGATGATCCGCGCGCTGCTTTAAATTCACCATTACTCTACAAATTAAAAGACCGCTTTCCCATTCAAATTGATCTGGAATCAAGGGACATCAAGGAAATATGCTATAAACGATTGCTGGGCAAATCCCTGGACGGTGTTAAAAATCTAAAATCTCTTTTTGAGCAGAACGGCCAGAAGCTCCGGCATAACACAAAATTACAAGATGCTAAATATTATGATTCTGAATTTAATGAAGAGGCCTTTATTAACCTGTATCCTTTTTTGCCTGCCCATTTTGATATCCTCCTCCATCTATTGGGAGCCCTGGCAAAATCCACGGGCGGGATCGGCCTTCGATCCGCTATAAAGGTGGTTCAGGACATCTTGATCGAAAAAATGGACAATCATCCCCCAGTAGCAGACCAGCCGGTTGGCGGACTTGTCACTACTGTAACTCTTTATGATGCTTTGGAAAAAGATATCCGAAGAGCTTTTCCTTCAATTTATATGTCTCTTGAAAAAACCTTGATCCAATTTCATGAATCAACGATTCATGAGAATATAGGCAAAACTGTGGCAGTGTTGCAGATTTTAGGGAATTTACCAGTTACCCTTCAAAATATTTCAGGGTTGATGCACCCGGAAATTGCAGCAGCTTCCTTAAGAGAAGAAGTAGACCATGCAATCAATGAAATGATTAATAATTCAATGGCTCCCTTTGGTGAACAGGAAGGAAATCTTTGCTTTTTCAGCGAAAAACTAAATGATATTGAGCAGGAACGTGCCCAGATACCTTTACGCTCCGTCGAGACCCGCCGCATATATAATGAAGTTCTGAAAGAGACCTTCAACCCTCTGCCATCCACTCATTTAAACGGCGCGTTGACAGTCAGAACCGGGCTGAAATCCCAAAGCGGAACTTTTGTTGCAAGCCTTGCAGGGGATCGGGAGATTATCCAGACGATTGTTGAATTATGCAATCCCAAAGATTTTGAAACTGTCCGAACAACAGGTATAAACGACTCCAGGCATCCGGGCTCCCGATATACCATTTACCTTCTTGGAAAAAATGATCCGATACTTGATGAAAAAATTGCTGAGACATACCGATGCCGGGAGATTTGCAACCGGTATCGGAATGAACCGGACCAGGAGGTGAAAGAGTATTGTTCCGCCCAAATGGACAGATCTGTAAAACTGACCGGAGAGCTTCGGCATATGATTAAACGCTGTCTTTCCAAAGGCACATTTGTCTTTCGAGGTCAGACCATTGCCGTGGATACACTGGATCAGAATGTTGTTGAAGCCTGTAAAAAACACCTTGCCGAAGTTGCAGCTCAGGTATTTGATCGATATTCTGAAGCTTCTCACAGGGCTGAAACAATCCTGGCTGAAAAATTTTTAAGGGCGGGAAATCTCGCGGCCGTCACCTCAACAATTGATCCATTGGAACTTGTACAGACCCAAAGCGGCAAACCATTTGTCCGGGCAGATCACAAAGCCCTTTTGAGTATCCGCAATTATATCGACCGGAATGGCACAGTGGAAGGGAAACGGTTGTGTGAGCATTTCACAGGGGCTCCCTTTGGCTGGTCCCAGGATACACTGCGCTATTTGATTGCAGCCTATCTTGTGGCAGGAGAGATTAAACTCAAAGTTTCCGGCCGCGAAGTAACAGTCAATGGCCAGCAGGCCATTGATGCCCTAAAAACCAACAACGCTTTCAGGGCTGTCGGCGTTTCCCTGCGTGAAGGCAGGCCATCCAATGAAATATTGGCAAAGGCTGCCGAACGGATGACCGAACTTATCGGGGAATCGGTTTTTCCCCTTGAACCCGATATCAGCAAGGCAGCCGTTAAATATCTGCCCCAGTTTCAATCCAAATTCGCTCCTCTGGGAGAAAAGCTTTATTCCCTGGGGCTGCCGGGTGCTGACCGAGTGCATTCACTGAGTAAAGAGATTGCCGATGTCATGTTCACAGATGCCTCTGATGCTCCGGAGCGATTGGGGGCAGAAGAATCCAGTCTTTATGAAAATTTAAAGTGGGCCGATAAAATTGATAAAATTTTCAAACAGGGATTGGAAAAGACAATAAAAGATCTTCAGGTGCACGGCCGTGAGATCAAAGAATTCCCCGAATCCGGAGTGCCAGGTCAATTACGTCATGATTTAATGGATGTAATGTCCCTTTTAAATGATCAACTTGCAAGTGTTAATTTTTATGCGCATGTCACGGAGCTTAACACGGCTTTAACCACCATTAAAGGCTGTGTAGAAAAAGCCGTTGACAGGATGCGTGAAGTTCAAAAGATGACGATTGCCGAGGCAAAAGATAATCTGCGACGTATCCGGGAGTGGGCAGCGTTGACCCAGGAAGAGCAATCCAGCGTTTTGTCAACGATTGAAAATGTAAGGGTTGAAACTGAAAAAAACCTGTCAGGCCTCAAGCAGCTTATCGCACAGGAGTTTGATATTCATTCAACGATTCAGGATCTTCGCCAAAAAATCATTTCCATGGGAAAAGAACGGGCCCGGAAAAAAGAAACAGAACGGCAGGAAAAAGCCCGTGGAGAAAACACCTTTTTAAAAACGCTTTCCATACCGAACCGCATCGGCTCCATACAGGAACTGAACGACCTTTTAAAAAGACTGGAACAGATTCGGGCAGATTCAATTGCGCATGATAAATTTGAAATCAGTTTTTTCATTGAACCGTCATCAAATGAAGAATGAGGATGAGACACATGATCGATTCTATTTCAGCAAACAATTTCACAGCCTTTGATGAGCTGGACCTTACATGCTCAAAAGGCATCAATGTATTTGTGGGTGCCAACAGCACTGGAAAATCACACCTGCTAAAGCTTTTATATGTGTTATGTTCAGCCAATAAACCAGTCCGGGCAATGAATAATGATCCTGTACGCTGTATCACTGAAAAAATGAACAATGTATTTAAACCAGAGAATAAAATCGGAAGGCTTAGCCGCAACGAAGAGAAAAAAACAACAATCCGGGTTGAATTAGACCCAGATACAAGTGTT
>CALGRI010000473.1 GCA_937880875.1 uncultured Pseudomonadota bacterium | reverse complement strand
CTAAAACAGTGTAAAGGTGGTGAGGGTTATAATCACCGGATACGTTTGCATATCTGCGTCCTGTACCGGCCGGTACCCGTATGGTTTCTTTTTTTTCTAAAAATGTTTCGTCTTTTTTCTCTGCAGTTTTTTTCTTTTTTACAGGGCTTCGGGTAAAAAAGACAGAGATGCCCTGCCAGACAAGTTTGCCTTGGGACCAGACTTCCAGGGTAAAGCTGGTTTCAATCCCCTTCCCGGTTTTTTTTATGCTGTCAAGTGTGCAGGCAAGATCAAGAATCTCATCTGTGGTCACAGATCTTTTCTGTTCAAATGATTGAAATATATGGATCAGTCCCAGGGGGTTTATGGGAAAAAAGGACGAGGTGATAAATTTACCCAGAAGGCCTGTGAAAATAGTCTGTAAATAGGATATGGGGATGATCTCAGGTCTGTCTTCGGAAAATCCACAGACAATCCTGTAAATTTTAACCAGCTCTTTATCCGGCAGGTAATTTTTTAAAATAATCAGGGTCTTTTTGACAATAACGTCATCTTTAATCGTATTTGAGCGAAAAGGGGAAAGAAAAAATGCTTTGAGAAAAACAGATACCATGGAGGGGCATTTTTTTATTTTCACTACGGTTTCCGGAACTGCCAGTACTATATGGTGGATAGATTGATCATTTTCCATTTTATCTGCTCTATAAATCTGTGTCATAAAGGAGCATACGTTATCTTTGTTTAGGTTTGAAGTCAATAAAGGGTTTGGGGAAAAAAGGATGAATAAAAATAGAAAATTAAGTGTAATCAGATATTGGAAACCCATGGTTTTTAAAAACCATGCTTAAGTATTTTAATAAATTATTGTCATCAGGTTATGATAAATGTTATTATATGTCACATATTAACCTGGTGTTTATCCTGAATTGAAATAATTAAAAATTTATTTTAGACAGGGGCAGGAGAGAGAAAATGGATACAATAATGGATATTGTTATTGCAAGAGATCCGTTTGAAAAAGAATTTCATCAGGCAGTAACAGAAGTTGCTGAATCAGTAAAACCGGTTCTGGATAAGAATCCGGAATATCGGCATGCCAAAATAATGGAAAGAATCGTAGAGCCGGAACGTGTGATTCAATTCCGAGTTCCCTGGGTAAATGACCAAGGTATAGTTCAGGTCAACAGAGGCTTTAGAATCGAGATGAACTCTGCTATTGGACCTTACAAAGGGGGACTTCGTTTCCATCCTTCCGTCAATCTTTCCATCATGAAATTTCTTGCTTTTGAACAGGTATTTAAAAATGCATTGACAACGCTTCCCATTGGTGGGGGAAAAGGTGGATCAGACTTTGATCCCATGGGTAAATCAGATAATGAAGTCATGAGATTCTGCCAAAGCTTCATGTGCGAACTTTTTCGTCATTTAGGTCCTGATACAGACGTTCCTGCAGGGGATATCGGTGTTGGCGGAAGAGAGATCGGATATCTTTTCGGGATGTATAAAAAATTAAAAAATGAGTTTTCAGGTATTTTGACAGGCAAAGGCCTTAACTGGGGTGGAAGTCTTATCAGGCCGGAAGCAACTGGATATGGTGCAGTCTTTTTTGCCGAGGAAATGCTGGCCACCAGGAAAGAAAGCCTTAAAAATAAAGTCTGCCTGGTTTCAGGTTCCGGAAATGTGGCCCAGTACACTGCTGAAAAATTAAACCAGCTGGGAGCAAAGGTTGTTACACTTTCTGATTCTTCCGGATATATTTATGATGAAAAAGGGATTGATAAAGCAAAACTTCAGTATGTGATGTATCTGAAAAATGCAAAACGAGGCAGAATCAAAGAGTATGCGCAAAAATATCCGGGATCGGTCTATACTGTGCTTGATAGTTCCTCCGATCATAATCCGATCTGGGACAAGAAAGCAGAATGCGCTTTCCCAAGCGCGACCCAGAATGAAATTAATGCAAAAGATGCCCAGAATTTGATCAATAATGGTGTTTATCTGGTCAGTGAGGGGGCAAACATGCCGACCACGCCGGAAGGTGTTGATATATTTATAGATAATAAAGTTCTCTATGCCCCTGGCAAGGCAGCAAATGCCGGTGGTGTTTCCGTATCCGGGCTTGAAATGTCCCAGAATTCAATGAGAGTCAACTGGTCCAGGAAAGAAGTGGAGGCCAGGCTTAAAGGCATCATGCAAAGCATTCATTCAACTTGTCTTTTAGCTTCACAAGAATATGGAACTCCTGGCAACTATGTCAATGGTGCCAATATTGCTGGATTTATTAAAGTGGCAGATTCAATGATGGATCAGGGAATTGTTTAGTTTTTTTATGATTTTTGATTAAGGTAAAATAAAAAGGCTGGTTAGATTTTTTTTAACCGGCCTTTTTACATGTCTGTAATATATGGTTTTATCATTTCAAGCTCGTTGGGCCGGATGGGTCTCCAGGATATGGAATACAGTATTTCAGGGGCCAGCTTTTGTTCCGGACTTAATTGGGCCACCCGGATTTTGTCAGCCAGTTCAATCCACAAGGTTTTATCAATATTAAGATCATATTCCTTTGATATTTTACGGGCAAAATTATGGATATAGTTTTTTAAAGATGTATTCATAGCGGGGTTGATTCTGGCATTTTTCAAAATGACAGCCGTGTGAAAAAGGTAGCTGATATTGTTCCTGTCTGTTGCCAGTTTTACAATTTTTACCCGGTATGATCCCGGCCACCATGAAACGG
>CALGRI010000472.1 GCA_937880875.1 uncultured Pseudomonadota bacterium | reverse complement strand
CCTGGTGATTTTTCTGTGTCCTGCCACTTGGGATTTCGCAGCATGTATTCGGGATTTTTGCGTTGTTGTTCTTGAACATCAGCTTTTTGTTCCTGATCCATTTTTTCCCATGCCATTGTGGACCGGTCAAAGATTTTTTTGTTAATGCTGGCGGCAATGCGGTTTGTTTTGCTGATCAAATCATCTTTTTTCTGGGACTGCTCAAAAAAAGCCATATACCGTTTGTTTTCAATATCATAAACCTGGATATCAATACTGAAGGAACCGCCAAGCTGGGTAATCGCCCCTGCCAGGACAAAATCGCTGTGGGTCAGCAGTGCAATTTCATTGATCCCTTTGCCGGATTGAGTCGTATCAATGCGGGAAAGGTGTGCTGCAAGTTTTTCCCCGGGGACCACCACTACATTGTCTTTCCAGGACAGCCGTGAATATAGCATCTGGCCTACGCCTTTTTGTATATGAATCAATTTTTCCTGGGAATTTATTTTAAAGGGAAGTATGGCAATGGTCTTGATATCTTCTTTGGCGGCAAAGGTTTGAGCGCCCCCCATGAGAACAAAGAGAAAAATAAGTAAGGCAATTGTTTTGTATGTCAGGCTATTTTTTTTCAAGGCTTGGCTCCGTTTAAAGTTTTGATTTTAAAAGCAGGGTTACGATTTTGGGATCAGCTTTACCCTGGGTTTTTTTCATGATTTTTCCCATAAAAAAAGAAAAAAGTTTGGTTTTGCCATCTCTGTATGCAGCGACTTCATTCGGGTTTTCATTGATGATGTTTTCGACCATTATTTCAAGCCCAGATGAATCTGAGACCTGCTCAAGACCTTTTTCCTTTACAATAATTTCCGGGTCTTTTTTTGTCTCAACCATTTCATCAAACACAATTTTTCCGGCAGTTGCATTGATTTTTCCGTTTTCAACCAGTGTTAATAATTTTGAAAAAGCAATGGCTGTGACAGGTGAGTGAGAAATTGATATCCCTTTGCTGTTCAGCATGGCTAAAAGGGTTGACATGATCCAGTTGGCAGCCTGTTTTTTATCTTTTAAAGGTCCTGATGCTGTTTCAAAAAAATCTGCAAGCTCAATAGAGGAGGTTAACACTTTGGCATCATAGTCACTGAGTTTATAGTCTTGTATAAATCTTGATTGTTTTGCATGGGGAAGTTCCGGCATGGTTTTTTTGACTTCCTGTATCCAGTGATCATCAACAATGAGGGGCACAAGATCCGGATCAGGAAAATATCTATAGTCGTGGGCTTCTTCTTTGCCACGCATGGAAGTTGTTTTGTTTCTTAAAGGGTCCCAGAGTCTTGTCTCCTGGATCACCTGTTTTCCCTCTTCTAAAACATAGGTCTGCCGTTCAATCTCGTAAAGAATCGCTTTTTCTACATTTTTAAAGGAATTAAGGTTTTTGAGTTCTGATCGTATGCCAAACTCTTTTTGTCCTCTGGGTCGAAGGGATATATTGGCATCACATCGAAAACTTCCCTCTTCCATGTTGCCGTCACAGACATCAATATATTTCAGGATGGCGTGCAGTTTCCTCAAGTAAGCACCTGCCTCCTGGGCTGTCCTGATGTCCGGCTCGCTGACGATCTCGATTAAGGGAACCCCGGTTCTATTTAAATCCACCATGCTTCTGGCCCTTGCAGGATCATGGATGAGTTTGCCTGCATCTTCTTCCATGTGAATCCGTGTAATGCCTATTGTCTGGTTACCATTTATCTGGGTTTCAATTTCAAGAAATCCATGTTCAGCAATGGGGGCGGCATATTGTGATATTTGATATCCTTTGGGAAGATCTGGATAAAAATAATTTTTCCTGTCAAACCTGCTTTCCTGATTGATTTTGCAATTGGTGGCAAGAGCTGCCTTAATGGCAAAGGTGACTGCCTGTTTGTTCAAAACGGGCAACACACCCGGCATGCCTGTACAAACCGGGCAGGTATTGGTATTGGGAGGGTTTCCAAATTTGGTGGAGCAGCCACAGAAAATTTTGGTTTTGGTTTTCAGTTGTGCATGGACTTCAAGACCGATAACAGGTTCAAACTGCATAAATACTTATTTTCCTTATTCCCTTTATTTTTTTATTTAATAATAACCTCTTTATATAACCTTGATATTTTCATTAATCAATATAATTTTTATTGCATAAAAATGACTAAAAATATAAAAGTATGGCAAATTGTTGTTATATTTATCAGGAATTTAAAAGGACATGGGCTTATATGAAGTTTTTCTTTTGTGTCATTGGCATGGTCATGATTGTTGAGGGGTTGCCATATTTTGCATTCCCCGGAAAAATGAAAGAAATGGTTCAAATGATGATCAGTCTTGAGGATACAAAGCTCAGAAGATTCGGGTTTATTCTGATGCTGGCAGGGCTTTGCATTATTTATTTTGCCATGGATGGACGTTGATGTTTAAATCGCGTGTGACCTTCAGGTTATCTGACTATGATTATGATCTGCCAAAGGAAAAAATTGCCCAGACACCCTGTAAAAACAGGAGTGAGTCAAGGCTTTTGCATGTGGACAGAAAATCTGAAACCATTTCCCATTATCAATTTGCCGATATTACAAAATTACTGAGACCGGATGACCTTTTGGTGATCAATAATACCCGGGTGGTTCCGGCAAGGCTGTTCGGCGAAAAGGAAACCGGCGGTAAAATTGAAGTATTGATTATCGATTATGCAGCCGGGATCAAAAATCTTGAACGAACAGGTTTTTTTCAGTGCAACTGCCTGATTAAAGCATCCCAAAGCCCGAAAAAAGGGGCAAGGCTTTTGCTGGAAAAAAAAGTTGAGGCAAGGGTTGAATCTGTAAAGGCAGGCGTATCAGAAATAAAATTTTTAAATG
>CALGRI010000471.1 GCA_937880875.1 uncultured Pseudomonadota bacterium | reverse complement strand
GGATAAAATAACAAGGGAAATGTGAAATTTCGAATCTTGATATGGATCATGCAAGATGATATAGTTCAGAACTTTATAAATTATAGACAATCAGGGTTAAAATTAAATGAAAAAAAAGGATAAGTTTACATTCAGATGCCAGTCCTGTGGCGGAGAGACTCCTAAATGGATGGGAAAATGCCCGGATTGCGGCGCCTGGGACACTTTGGTGGAAGAGCGGCTTAGTTCAAGTGTGTTGAAAAAGAAAAAATCTTCTTTTTTACCCGAACCTGTCTTGCTTGATTCTGTAGAAGTAAAAGAAACGGACAGGATTAAAACCGGTGTGGGGGAATTTGACCGGGTGCTTGGGGGTGGAATTGTTGATGGCACATTAATTCTCATTGGCGGAGACCCTGGAATTGGAAAATCCACCCTGATGCTCCAGGTTTTGTCCAGTTTATCAAAGGCCGGTAAAAAGTGTCTCTATGTATCTGGAGAAGAGTCTGTTAGACAGCTTTCCATGAGGGGGAAAAGGCTTAATTCCCATGGGGCTTCCATGTTTGTGGTGTCTGAAACGGATCTGGATTCCATTCTGGCCATGGTGGAACTGACTAAATATGATGCTTTGGTAATTGATTCTATCCAGACCGTGTTTCATCCTGATGTCTCTTCAACCCCAGGCTCTGTGACACAGATCAGAGAAGCTGCCATGCAGTTTATGAAGCTTGCAAAGACAACGGGGCTTCCTATTTTTCTTGTGGGTCATGTCACAAAAGTCGGAGCCATTGCAGGCCCGAGGATTATGGAACACATGGTGGATACTGTTTTATATTTTGAAGGGGATAAAAGTCATGTGTTCAGAATTTTAAGGGCAGTGAAAAACAGGTTTGGTTCCACAAATGAGATTGGTGTGTTTGAGATGAACGAAAAAGGGTTGACCGAGGTCCCCAACCCGTCAGCTGTTTTTTTAGCTGAAAGGTCAGCTGTTTCGCCGGGTTCTGTTGTGACCTCATGTATGGAAGGCACACGGCCCATCCTTGTTGAAATTCAAGGCCTTGTATCAAGTTCGGGCCTTGGAACACCGCGGCGAACAATTTTAGGGCTGGATAATCACAGGGTTGCTTTGATTGTTGCCGTGATGGAAAAAAGACTTGGGATGAATCTTTCCGGCCTTGATATTTTTATGAATGTCATAGGCGGGGTAAAAATAGTAGAACCGGCAGTGGACCTTGCCATTGCAGCAGCACTGGCATCAACTTTTCTTGATAAACCAGTGGATAAAGGGACAACATTGATTGGAGAGATCGGACTTACAGGAGAGATAAGGGCGGTGGGTCATGTCCAGGCAAGAATTAAGGAAGCCGCAAAAATGGGATTTACAAAATGCCTTGTTCCCAGCAGTACGATCAAGCAATTATCAAAAATAAAAGGAATGACCATTGAAAGCGTCAGCTTTCTAAAAGATGCCATGGAGGTCTTATTTTAATGGCAGCCCCAAAAAAGAAAAACTCAAATAATAAAAAACCAGGCAAGAATCAATGGGCCGATCATTTGACCAAGCAGGCAAAAACCGATAATTATCCGGCTCGATCCGTGTATAAACTTGAAGAAATTCAAAATAAATTCCAGGTCCTGAAAAAAAAAGATCTGGTGCTTGACCTTGGGTGTGCGCCGGGTTCATGGTTGTTATATGCAGCCAAACAGGTAGGGGATCATGGGAAAGTGTTTGGTATTGATTTAAAACAGATCGAGATTCATTTGCCTGAAAATGTGGTTGCAATTAAAGATGATATACTAAATCTGGATAATGAATCTTTTTTAGATGAAAATTTAAAGTTCAATGCAATACTCAGTGATATGGCTCCTGCAACAACGGGAAGAAAGGACGTGGATGCATTAAGATCTTTTGAACTTTGCAATATGGCTTTAAAGGTTGCAGATGATTTTTTGCTTCAAAATGGTAATTTTATTTGTAAAATATTTCAGGGCAATGACTTTAATGAATTCCAAAAAAATGTTAAGTCAAAATTTAAAGAATGCAAAATATTTAAACCCGAGAGTTGCAGAAAACAGAGTAAAGAAATATATATTATAGCAAAAGGTAAGAAGTAAGGAGGATATACAAAAAATGTCAGGACATAGCAAGTGGTCGACAATAAAGCATAAAAAAGGTGCTACCGATGCCAAAAGGGGTAAGATTTTTACCAAAATAATAAAGGAAATTACAGTTGCTGCAAAGATGGGCGGAGGTGATCCTGAAACTAATCCAAGGTTAAGGAGTGCGTTGATTTCAGCCAGATCCGAGAATATGCCCAGGGATACATTTGAAAGAGCAATTAAAAAGGGAACCGGCGACCTTGATGGGGTTAATTACGAGGAAATCCTTTATGAAGGCTATGGCCCCGGCGGTGTTGCTGTTCTGGTGGAATGTTTAACTGACAATAGAAACAGAACTATTGCAGAGGTGCGCCAGGTTTTTAATAAAGCCGGTGGAAATGTAGGGACAGACGGGTGTGTTGCCTGGATGTTTGATAAAAAAGGGCTTATTATCGTCAATAAAGAGGATTCAGATGAGGAGACGCTGATGGAATTAGCGTTGGATGCCGGAGCCGAAGATATTAAAGAAGAGACGGAATCATTTGAGATCATTTGTGAACCAGCCGATTTCGAGGCGGTAAAAGAAGCAGTTGATGCGGCAGGGATCAAGTATGAAATGGCTGAAATAACCATGATTCCACAGAATATGACAAAGGTTGAAGGAAAAGAGGCCGAGCAGATGATCAATTTCATGGAGGCTTTAGATGACTGCGATGATATCCAGAAATTTTATTCCAATGCTGATATACCGGATGAGGCGTTTGATTCAATGTAAGGTTGTATCAAGCTTTAAGATATAAAAAAAAGAGCCATGAAATGAACACCGCAAAAGACAATTTAGTCCAAATTTATAATATTTAACCCTTCAAAAGGCTTAAACTCAAATACGTCAGGGTCAATTTTTTTAAATTGAATATTATAGAATTCAAACCGGGTGGTATCATCATAGGCGTTTTTGATAATAATCCTTTCAATCTCATGGGTTTTTAGGGATATCTGGATGACAATCGAAGATATATCTGGATTTTTTTTTGGGCTGACCAGACTCATCTCTGCATAATCGTCAGTAATTTCATTAATGTGGATGGTATAATTTTTTCTTACAAGAGAAATGTCCGATAAAAAAGAACCTCCAGCACCAGCTTTAAAAAACTGGGCGGCATCACCTTGCATGACCTGGTTTTCCTGGGGTCGAAAAATCCATAGCAATTTGCCATTGGTAATGATTTCATGTTGCTCGGGTTCTTTATATTTCCATCTCATTTTTCCAGGATGACTGAAACATGCTGTTCCAGCTGCATTTTCTGTGATATCAAGAGCGGCAAGTTTAGAAATTTGGGTAAAATCAGCCTCAAAGCTTTTGCCGGAGTATTTTTTTTCAATGGCAGTTAAAATATCTTCTTTCATAATTTCATTGTCCAGGGCAGATGCGGTTGAAAACAAGATACAACAGCCAAGAATGACAAAAAACAGGTTCAGGCTGATCCTGTGGAATAAAGATTTCAATTGATTTCCTTTACGTGTGACCTTCAGGTTACGTGTGACCTTTAGGTTATTAATATTAATTCTATCGAAGAAGTTTTCGAATATCTTTTCGTTTATCTTCAGCATATATTCTTCGCAACTTTGGCTTTTCGATTTTTCCTGTGGGATTTCTGGGGACATCACCAAAAAAGATTTTTTTAAGCTGTTTATATCGGGGCAGTTCCTGCTGAAATTCGATGATATCACTTTCACAAAGCATACACCCGGGTTTAACGCTGATGATTCCGGCAGGGATTTCTCCAAGTCTTTCATCTGGAATTCCAATGACTGCAATATCTTTAATCTTTCTATTTTTCTGGAAAAAATTTTCAATTTCAACGGGGAAGATGTTTTCTCCGCCGTAGATAATCATGTCTTTTTTCCGGTCCACAAGCCAGATAAACCCGTCTTTATCATATCTGGCAATATCCCCTGTGTAAAGCCACCCGTCTTTAAGTGCCTCGGCAGTTGCCTCGGGATTTTTATAGTATTCTTTCATTACCCCCGGGCCCTTTACAATGAGTTCCCCTGATTCATTGGCAAAAAGATGATTCCCCTGTTTATCAACAATTTTTGCTTCCCAGTCAAAGCCAGGTAAACCAATGGGACCGATTCGACTGGCATTTTCAAGTCCTAAATGAACGCACCCGGGACCTGTTGATTCGGTCAGGCCATAGTTGGTGTCATAATCCTGGTCTGGAAAATATTTTTTCCAGTTTTCAATCAGGCTTGGCGGCACGGGCTGGGCGCCGGCATGCATCAGCCGCCATTGGGAAAGCTTGAATTTTGAAAGATCAAGCTCTTTGTTTTCAATAGCAATAAGGATATCATGGGCCCAGGGAACCAGAAGCCAGGCAATGGTGCACAGCTCTTCGGAAACAGCCTCCATAATCCATTGGGGGGTTACACCTTTAAGCAGGATACATTTGCCTCCCACAAGAAAACTGCCCATCCAGTGCATCTTTGCACCGGTATGATACAAAGGAGGGATACAAAGAAAGATATCATCATGGATCTGGCCATGATGGGCATGTTCAATATAGCAGGCATGCTCAAGATTTCTATGGGTTAAAAGGACGGCTTTTGGGTCACCTGTTGTGCCACTGGTAAAATACAGGGCGGCATCATCTTTGATATCAAGATCAACATCTGGGGGCTCGTTTCCTGATTCAGGTTCAATAAATGTTTCATATTGCACTGCCCAGCCAGGACATAAACCTTTTGGCCCTGTGAAAATCCATAAATGAACAGATTTTTCAAGCTCATCCCTGACAGCTTCAATTCTTTCAATGAATTCTTCACCGAAAATAAAGACCTTGGCTTCAGATGTGTTTGTACAAAGAAGGATCTTATCAGATTCAAACCTGAAGTTTAGCGGAACTGCCCATGCGCCTGTATAAAGGATGCCAAAATAAATGGGAAGCCATTCAAGGCAATTGGTCATCAATTGTACAATTTTCTCACCTTTTTGGATGTCCTTTTTTGTAAGGGCATTGGCAAACCGGTTGGAAGTTGTGTAAAATTCTTCCCAGGTAATGGATTTTCGCAAGTTCAGAGAAGGGGTTCGTTCGACAAGTGCGGTCTTGTCTCTATACTTCGATGCATTTCTGGCTAAAATCTGGGTAATAATCATTTATAATTAAGGGCCCTTCTATAAATATAAAAAAATCCTGCCGGGCAACTATAGACCACGGCAGGATTATATTCAACAGGTTTTATCCTATTTTAATCAGGTTTTAATCAGGTTTTATTTATCTTTTTTAACCTCTTCGAAATCAGCATCAACAACATCTTCATCATCCTGGGGAGAGGCACCGGCATCAGCACCCGGAGCATCCTGGCCGCCTTGTCCCTCTTGGGTTGCCTGCTGGTACATTACCTCGGCAAGCTTATGGGATGCCTTTGACAAACTTTCTATTTTTTGTTTCAGCTCATCAATATTGTTTGAATCTTTGGCCTGTTTCAATGCTTCAACAGCGGATTCAATCTCTTTCCGGGTTGCTTCATCGACTTTGCTGCCATGCTCTTTCAAAGTTTTTTCAGTCTGGTCAACAAGCGCTTCAGCGCTGTTTTTTGTATCAACCAGTTCTCTTTTTTTCTTGTCATCTTCTGCATGCAATTCAGCATCCTTGACCATTTTGTCGACGTCTTCCTTTGAAAGGCCGCTGACTGCTGTGATTCGGATGGATTGCTCTTTAGCCGTTGCCTTGTCTTTTGCTGCTACATGAACAATCCCATTGGCATCAATATCAAAGGAAACCTCAATCTGGGGAACGCCTCTTGGTGCCGGTGGAATGTCTGACAATTCAAATTGGCCAAGGGTTTTATTGTCTGCCGACATTTGTCTTTCCCCCTGGAGGACGTGTATGGAAACAGCCGGCTGATTGTCAGCAGCCGTTGAAAATACCTGGCTCTTTTTGGTGGGAATGGTTGTGTTTTTTTCAATGAGCCTGGTCATAACACCGCCCAGGGTTTCAATACCAAGAGAAAGGGGTGTAACATCAAGAAGGAGCACATCATGTACATCCCCCTGGAGAACACCTGCCTGGACAGCAGCACCCATGGCAACAACCTCATCCGGATTTACGCTCTTATTAGGCTTTTTCCCAAATATTTTTTCAACACGTTCTTGAACCGCCGGCATCCGGGTCATACCCCCAACAAGAACCACTTCATCAACACCGCCAGCTCCTAATTTGGCGTCTTTAAGAGCAGTTCGGCAAGGTTGTTCAAGTTTGTCTAAAAGATCTGCTACCAGAGACTCCAGTTTTGCCCGGGTCAGTCTTACATCAAGGTGTTTCGGGCCGGACGCATCAGCCGTGATAAACGGCAGGTTGATACTGGTCTCAGTCGATGTTGAAAGCTCCATTTTAGCTTTTTCAGCAGCTTCCTTAAGGCGTTGAAGTGCCATTTTATCACCTCTGACATCAATCCCCTGGGTCTTTTTAAATTCATCGGCAACATACTCAATAATTTTTAAGTCAAAATCTTCTCCGCCCAGATGGGTATCACCAGATGTTGATTTTACTTCAAACACACCATCACCGATTTCAAGGACAGAAACGTCAAAGGTACCACCACCTAAATCAAATACAGCAATTTTTTCTTCACCTTTTTTATCAAGGCCGTAGGCCAGGGATGCTGCTGTGGGTTCATTGATAATCCGTTTTACAATAAGGCCGGCTATTTTTCCGGCATCTTTAGTGGCTTGCCTCTGACTGTCATTAAAATAGGCCGGCACAGTAATAACCGCCTCTTTGACCTCTTCACCCAGGTAATCTTCGGCAGTCTTTTTAATATTTGCCAGTATAAAGGATGAAATTTCAGCAGGACTGTGTTGTTTGCCTCTTAAATTGATTCTCGTGTCATTATTGGATGCGGCTTCAATTTTATACGGCAGATTAGGGATATCAGCCTGAATTTCCTTTGAATTAAATTTTCTTCCGATCAGCCTTTTTACAGCAAAAACAGTGTTTTCAGGGTTGGTGACAGCCTGCCTTTTTGCGGCTTGCCCAACAATGCGCTCACCCGATTCCGTAATCGCAACAACAGACGGCGTGGTTCGCCCTCCTTCAGCATTGGTAATAATTTTTACTTCACCGCCCGCTTCCATAACTGCTACGCATGAATTGGTTGTTCCAAGATCTATTCCGATTATTTTACTCATAACATATCCTCCAAGATATCTTTAATTTTCTTTAGTTTCTTTAGTTTCTTCTTCTACTCTTTTTGAGACGATAACCATGGCAGGCCTTATTAATCTGTCATGAAGGAGGTACCCCTTTTGAAGTACCGCTGTGACACTGTTTTCAGGAAATTCATCGGTTTTTACCTGGGTGATGGCCTGGTGAAAGTTTGGATCAAACATTTGGTTTTCAGCCTCTACAGGCTTAACATTAAAGGTTTCAAAGAGTTTGAGGATTTCCTTGTAAGTCAGTTTAACTCCTTCAAGCAGTCCTGCCTCATCTGAATTTTCTTTTGTAGAAAAGATTGCCCTTTCCAGGTTATCCACAATAGTCAGGAGCTGTCTGAAAATCGTTTCATTGGCAAATTTTTTAAACTCATCCGATTCCCGCTGTTTTCTTTTTTTGTAATTTTCGAATTCAGCTGCAAGCCTTAAAACACGATCTTTCTCAGACGCAAGTTGTTCCTTTAGCTCTTCTATACCTTCCTTTTTGTCGGAAGTAATTTTGGTTTTAACTTTTTTTATGGGATTATCCGTTGTTTCGGATTCGTTCTTTTTTTGCTCTTTTGTTTTTGCCAATTTTTGCCTGCTCCAAATATCCCTTTAAGTAAGAGTAATTTATACAAAATGTAAATTGAATTATGCCAGAAAAAATAAGTCTGTTTAAAAGCATGTCAAGAAATAAAATGAAGGCTTTGAAAAGAAAAAATCCGGCTGGCAGAAGGGGTAACGTAAAATTGCATGATCGGGATCGATCCACGACACGGAAGATATCACTTATCGCTGCTTCCTTCCGGACCTGACGAGGTTCATGGCCTTCTGTTACGAGGCGACCGATCAGAATAATTCGCACCCGGCCCGCACAGCCGGAAGATGCATATATAGTTGGTTTTTAAATTTTTTTCAAGTCTAATTTGCTTTGAATTCAAAGTTATCTGAATCAGGGGCGTTAAAGGAAAAACGTATTTATCTGGTCGGGGCGAGAGGATTCGAACCTCCGACATCTTGCTCCCAAAGCAAGCGCGCTACCAGGCTGCGCTACGCCCCGATTCAATAATTAACACAATCGCAGTAATTATCATTTTGAGATAATAAAGGCAAGGAATTTAAATAAGGCGCCTTTTATTTTTTTTCAAAATAAAGATCAATGCTTTTTGCAATGAGCACGGCATATTCATCAAGAATAATGTTTATCTCATCCGGGTTATGGGGCAGTATGGAAATGGATAAGGGCTCAATCAATATAGCTGGCATGGTTGCACCTTCAAGTAGTATGATGGGGGCACCCTTTGAAAAAAAATGATTTGTTTTTTTATGGGCTGAAAAAATGCTTAAAAATGAATTGATGGCCTGTTTGCTTTCAGGCTGATGAAAAAGGGGCTGGGATTTCCATGTATTTTCTACCACAGGCGGTTCCCCATTATCGGGTTCAGGTGGATTAAAATAGTAGAAAAAGCTGGATGGTTCTTTTGAGTTGTGCAAGTGGATGCTCAGAAAAAAATCAGCAGAGTTTTTGTTGGCAATAAACATTCTTTCTTGTGGAGAGATATCCATATCTTTTGTTCTTGTTAAAATTACATTGTAACGGGCTTCAAGTTTTTGGATTGTTTTTTGAGCCAGCTTCAATGCAATGGTTTTTTCTTGTACCCCACCGGAAGTGGCAAGTCCGCTATAAGGTCCTCCATGACCCGGATCAATGACAATAATGCGTTGGGTGGTTTGAATCATGCTTTGGCTAAATACTGTGCCGGGCATGATCATTAATACAGTGATAATAAAGACTAAAACGGTTTCTTTGGCCAATTTTCTTGACACCTTTATATATAAGCGTTACTTTAGCAGACTTTGTTTAAAAGTACTTTTGATGCAATATTATTTTTATATATTACATTTTTTTACTTATTTGAAGTAATGTTTATATATAATTCAATTTTAATAAATGAAGACAGGACGGGAAAATGCAGGTAAAAATTGAAGATAAGAGCAGTGTGAAAAAAATGTTGTCTTTTGAAATTTCTAAGGAAGATGTTACCAAAGAGCTGAACAAGGCATACAATGAGTTGAAAA
>CALGRI010000470.1 GCA_937880875.1 uncultured Pseudomonadota bacterium | reverse complement strand
GAGCGCCATCCCTGGCCATCAGCAAGGTGCCAGATGCAAGGCGACAAGGAGTGACAAGTGAGGCGTATAAGTCATACTCCGCAGGGAGGAACGACCGCAGCCAACGTAGCAGGTGGTACCTTGATGGTGGATTTGGGTTGACACCAGATGATATCGACGGATATACTTTCCTGACTTGAAAATTCAATATGAACAGGAAATGATATGACAGATCAAAAAAAAACACCCCCGCCATTAAGGCCGGCTTCAACGGTAATCCTTGTAAGGGAAAAAAATAAAGCACTTGAAGTTTATCTTTTAAGAAGAAGTACAAAATCAGGATTCATGGGAGGATTGTATGTTTTCCCCGGAGGTGTGGCAGATTCTGAAGACTTTGGGTTTAATGCCTGGGCTCCCTATATTGATATGAAGTCGGATCAAATAGAAAAACAACTTGGGGGACTTGCCTTTCCTAAGGAAGATGTCACAGGGTTCAGTATTGCTGCCATCAGGGAAACCCTTGAAGAAGCCGGGGTTTTTATTGCTTCAGGTATTGGCAGGACAAAAATGGATGTTGAAGATATCTGCACATTTCGTTTAAAAAGGGATCTTCCCAAATCCTGGTTTAGAACAAAGATAATGAAAGAAAACTGGACCTTGTCTTTTTCAAGTCTTGGGAGGTGGTCCCACTGGATTACCCCCAAATTAATGAAAAAAAGATTTGATACCCGGTTTTTTATTGTTTTCATGCCTGAGGATCAGACCTGTGTCCCGGATGACATGGAAACCAAGCACGGGATATGGCTCACCCCTCAAAATGCGCTTGAACAAAATCTTGAAGAACTGGTCCCCTTGAGCCCGCCTACCGTTGTAACCCTGACCCAGTTGTTAAAATTCAATAATTTTCATGAACTGAAACAAGAAATGCAAACCCGTTCCTGGGGTGATCCCATTGCGCCGCGCCTTGTTCCATCTTCAAATGGACCAATGATTATAGAGCCCTGGGATCCCATGTACAATACAGATGAAAAAATCGACATGTCGAATTTATCAGAAAAAGTGCTACCCCCATGTTCAAATTTTTCAAGGATATGGTGTGATAAAGATGTCTGGAAACCCGTTGACATATAAATTGGCGTAAAGAACTCAATTTAGGGTAATCCCTTATCCTGGAATGGCTGTCAGAACACTTGCACGGACAATTTCCACTTTATTTTTTATTTTTGGCAATTCCTTTGAAAGCGCTTCCAGGGTTGCTTGATAAGGATGTCCGATACCAATAGCTGATCCATGTTTTTCTGCCAGGTCGATAAGTTTTTTTAATTGTCCGGCAATATATTCAGTGTTTTGAAAATTATCCAGGAAGACGTCTCTCTGAGCAAATTTAATATTCAATAGTCTTGCAGACTGCTTGCACTGGGATTTTGCTGAAGTCCTTGAGTCCACAAAGAATAAGTTTTCTTTTTTTAAAATGGTGAAAATCTGGTTCATCTGATCTGAACGGGAGGTTAACTTTGATCCCATATGATTGTTCACCCCAGCAATATAGGGGACAGCCTTAATGTTTTTTCTTAGCTGCTCTAAAAGGATGTCAGGAGACATCATGGATAAAATCGCACCCGGTCCGGGATTAATCCTGGGATATTCAACAGGTTCCATTGGCAGGTGAAGCATAATTTGAGATCCCTTTGCATACAGCTTTTCAGAAATAAGCTTTCCAAATGGTGCAAAGGGCAGTATAGAAAAAGTGATATTTGAATTTAAATCACATAATGCCAATGATACTTCTTTATCATAGCCGATGTCATCAATAATAATGGCAATTTTGGGGATATGAACTTTTTTGGGTGGTGCCGGCTTTTCTAAGATAGTATGATCAATATCTTCGAATACTTCATATGTTATGATATTTTCTGATTTTTCGTTTGGGGCATTGATTTTTATTTGGATAGGCTTTTCCACCCGGCCCGGCTGATCTTGAACCATAGTTCCTTTTTTTTCAAGGCTGTGGGGAGCAAAGAAAATATTTGCAGACATTGCAATGACCAGGCATATAAAAATTAGAATAGCAATTCCCACAAGGATTTTTTTAAATTCAGTGAAGATTGAGGGGTTTTGTTTTTTCCGACGATCTTTCCGTGTCCTTGGTACGATCTTTTTTTTAGCTGCCATTTAGTTTACTGAAGACTCCATAACTTATCAGAATATCAAGGGCTCTTTTAACTTGTGCATCATTTTGAAGCTGGTCTGTATCAAGAAGTCTCTGATGTTTCCTGGGTTGTTTTTTTGGTTTTTCCGATTGTTTGGTCATTTCGGGTTTTAAACTGTTTTTTAAATCTTTTTCTTTTATCATTCTGTCAAAGACAGACATCTTTTTTTCTTTTTTTGTAAGAATCTCGTATTCTACTTCGATATCAGGTTCAATCCCTTTGGCCTGAATGGATCTTCCATTGGGGGTATAATATCTTGCAATGGTGTACTTGATTCCAAATTTTTCTTTTAAGGGATGAACTGTCTGGACAGACCCCTTTCCAAAGGAAGTTGTTCCTAAAATCAAGGCTCTCGATTGGTCCTGCAGGGCACCTGCCACAATTTCAGAAGCAGAAGCTGATCCGCCGTTGATCAGAACGACAACAGGATAGCTACGGTCTTCATCACTGGGGTATGCTTTAAATACCTGGGTATTTTCTTCCCTTCTTCCTTTAATGGAAACAATATCCCCTTTGGCAAGAAAGAGATCCGAGATTTTAACGGCCTGATCCAGAAGCCCCCCTGGATTATCCCTTAAGTCCATGACAAGACCTTTTAATCCGTTGTTTTGAGACTCTAATTTTTCCAGATGGGTTTTTATGTCATCAAAGGTGCTCATCCTGAAATTGGTAATGCGAAGATAGCCATATCCTGGTTTCAACATCCCACTTCTGACACTTTCCATGGGAATCATATCCCGCTTAAGGGAAAATTCAATGGGTTCCGGTTCATTTTCCCGGATAACCGTGACCAGAACTGTTTTATCCTTGGGCCCCCGCATCAGATTAACAGCTTCCCAAAGGGCCATGTCTCTTGTTGATTTATCATCGATCCGAATGATGATATCTCCAGTCTGAATACCGGCCTCATAGGCAGGAGTACCTTCAATGGGAGATACCACTGTTAAAATTGAGTCTTTCATGGTGATCACAATACCAATGCCGGAAAACTCGCCTTTTGTGTCATCCTGGAGTTCATCAAAAGCCTCGGGAGGCATAAAGCTTGAATGCGGGTCAAGATTGCCCACCATGCCTTTAATGGCATTATGGATCAATTTTTCCGTATCCACATCATCTACATAGTTTTTTTCCAGCTCTTCTAAAACATCCGTAAACAGCTTTAAGGATTTATATGTTGTGTCATTGGCGTGCAAGGTATTGTTAAACCCTGCAATAGATATAAATACACAGACAGCAATCGCAATGGAAAAACCGCGCCTGGCTTCTTTGTAAAGTCTGAATTTCATTTTCATGCTCCTTTTTTTAACCAATTCATAGGGTCTACAGCTTTGCCGTGATGCCTGATTTCAAAATGCAGGCATGTCCCCTTAATTGATCCAGTATCACCTGCCGTTGCAATAATTTCTCCGGTTTTAACGGTTTCCCCTTTTTGTTTGAAAATTTCTTCAACATGGGCATACAGCGTATAGTAGTTGCCGCCGTGATCGATGACCAGTAAATTTCCATAACCTTTCAGCCATTGGGCGAACAGAACCTTTCCATTAAAGACTGATTTTACAGTTTCCCCTTTTTTTACCTTTATATCAATTCCTTTTTGAAAAGTGAAGGATTTGTAATCTCCGGTTCGTAAAGGACCGAATTTTGAAATAATTTTGCCTGGTACAGGAAGCATCAACCGACCTTGATAGCTTGAGAAAGAATCATTACCAGAAGGCGATACCTCATCCTTTTGAATATTCTTGACCTTCTTATCCAGTTTCTGCTCCGCCTGGGTCAGGGATTCAATCATAGCAAGGGACAATTTTTTTTGTTGTTGAATGTCTTTTAAAAGGGATTCTTTTTTTTGGGACTCTTTTTTATTGTGCCTTATTTGATCATTGAGTTTTGCCTCAAGAATTGTTTTTGTCTGGATCTCTTTTTTCAGCTCCTGTTCCAGGGTTTTAAATTTTTCAAGGTCAGAACTCTGGTTTTCAAGGATTTGAAAATCAGAGTTGATGACTCGCTTCATTGAATTTTGCTGGATAAAAAAATCAAATACAGACGGAGGCTGTCCTGCCACATCCAGCCTGCCAATCATATTCATTTTATAGAGCGCGATCATCCTTTTACTCGTATATTTTTGAGACAGACCAATTTTTTTTAGCAATTGCTCCCTGTTCCGGCTAAGCTGTTCTATTTTTTTTTCCAGGAGTTTAACGTCTTTTGACAGGGCCAAAGCTTTTATGCGGGTTTTGTTCAATCCATGATCAATTTCATTTAATGCGTCCAGAATATCAATTTCTTTTTTGGAAAATGTTTCAACCATTTTTTCCTGGGTTTGAATTCTGGCACGGATATCGGGAATCTTATCCTGAGCGGCAAGGCCGGCACTTGATGATAAGAAGAAAAACCATCCTGTGAAAAAAGCTATTTGAATATTTGTTTTAATGATAAATAGCATCCAAACCAACCCAGAAAGGTACTGCTGAAAATAATGAACATGACCATTTTAACGGACAGAAACCGAAGATCAAAATACACATAGGAAGCAAGGCTTTGTGTAATCCCAGATGAAACCATCAGATAGGTTATTAAAAGGGCACCCAGACCCAGGACCCCGCCCAGAAATCCCTGAATAAGACCTTCTATATAAAAGGGTGCCTTGATAAAGGTTTCTGTCGCACCCACAAGGCGCATGATTTCAACTTCAAGCATGCGGGAATAAAATGCCAGGCGCACGGTATTTGCAGTAATAAACAGGGCCATTAAAAAAAAGAAACCGCACATGGCATATCCGGTAATTTTGAACAGGTTAAAAATTTTTAAAAATTTACCCAGCCAACTCTGACCATATTCAATGTCATCAACAATATCAATGGCTTTTATATTTTGAGCAAGGGTTTGGACTTCCTGGAAATTGTTATAGGACCTTATTTTGATTTCCAGGGCATCGGGCAAAGGATTTTCTTTTAAGGTTTTTAAAAAGGTGGTTTGGGAGGCCATGCTATTTTTAAGTGTATCAAGGGCCTTTGCTTTTGAAATATAGACCATTTCATCGATATCACCCAGGGAATTGATTTTTGTTTTTAATTGGGGCAGCATATCTGCATTGAATTCTTCCTTAAGATAAATCATTGCCCGGCCGCCCTGGTTCCATGATTCAATAACCCTGCCGGCATTTTCAAAAAAGAGCAAAAAAACACTGACCACCAGTATGGAAAGGGCAATTGTTATAATCGTAATTAAATTTAAAAATTTGTTTGAGCGGATATCTGCTACGGCTCTTTTTAGAAAATGGATCATTTAGATGTCTCTTTTTATCTTAAAGCATGATATCGGTGCGTATAATTCTACCGGCATTGAGTTCAATATTTTTGCCTTGAATTGTATTTTTCATGAGATGCAGATCATGGCTGGCAATCAATATTGTTGTTCCTTTTTTATGGTATTCTATTAAAAAATCAAGGATAGCTCGGGCAGAGGTTGAATCCAGACTGCCAGTGGGTTCATCTGCAAGAATAATGGAAGGTTCTCCGACCACTGCCCTTGCCACGGCAATCCGCTGCTGTTCGCCTCCTGAAAGTGTTAAAGGAAAAGCTTTGGCTTTTTTTTCCATGCCTGTGCTTCTCAATACCTGCATGACTTTTTTTTTGATAAAAGAGGGTTTTTTGCCGGCAGCTTCCAAAACAAGGGCTATGTTTTCATAGACCGTCCGGGTGGGAATCAATTTAAAATCCTGGAATACTATTCCAAACCTCCGCCGTAAAACAGGGAGTTTTGAAGAAGAGATCCTGGAAAGGTTCATGCCGTCAATCAGGACCTGTCCTTCAAAAACAGTTTCAGCAAGATACAATATTTTCAGCAGGGTTGACTTTCCAGCTCCTGAAGGGCCTGAAATAAAAATAAATTCACCCTGTTCAATATCAAGGGAAATATTCTTTAAGGCAAGCTTCCCCCCAAATCTTTTACTGACATTAAACAACCGAATCATTGGGTTTTTATTCTTCTTCTCGTTCATATTTTAACAATTGTGTTACCGGGCACCGTCCATAATTGACTGGCATTGAATTTACTGTTATAAGTTGCCTGTGTCAAGGAGTGCTGCAAAACAGTTTTTCTTACATTGAGCCTTCACTGTTACCGTAAAACGGCTTCTTCCATTCAGTGAAGGCTTAAATTTTATTTAAGGAAAGTGAAAACAATTGTAATAAGGTAAAAAAACAAAAATGATATTATTTGATTCCCATTCTCATATTGACGACAATTGCTATGATAACGATCTTCAAGATATTATTGAGCGGGCACAAAATGAAAATGTCCGGGGCATAATGATTGTCGGTATTGATATCAATCGATCATTAAAATCCATTAAAATAGCCAATGCCTATAAAAATATCATCACCTCTGTCGGCTTCCATCCCCATGATGCAAAGTTGTGCTCCAAAGAAAGCCTGGACACTTTGACCCGTCTTGCCCAAGACAATTTATGTGTTAAGGCATGGGGAGAAATCGGCCTTGATTTTAATCGGATGTTTTCACCTTCTATAGACCAGGAAGACTGCTTTGTAAAACAACTTGAGATTGCCGGCGGTCTTGATTTACCATTGATTTTCCATGAAAGGGATTCAAAAGGCAGGTTTTATGATATTTTAAAATCCGAGGGGCCAGAAAGTCGTAAGGGGGTCATACACTGTTTTTCCGGCACGAAAGAAGAGCTTTTCAGGTATCTTGATCTGGGATACTATATCGGTATTACTGGCATTTTGACCTTAAAAGAAAGGGGGAAATATTTAAGAAGTATTGCACCCTATATTCCTGAAGATCGTATACTCATTGAAACAGATGCACCTTACCTTACTCCGGCTCCTCAAAAAAACAAGTTCAAACGCAATGAACCGTCCTTTGTAAAATCAGTCCTGATAAGACTTGCACAAATTAGAAATACAGATCCTGAAAATCTTTCACAAGTTATATTTAATAATACCAGGACACTTTACAGGGTTGATTTTTAGCCAGGTTATTTTTTTAAGCCCTTGCCTGAAAAGCCAAACCATTAGTTTTTGCGCATAAGGCTGGTGACAGCCTTTTCAAGGCCATCCAGGGATAATTCATACATGGGAAAAATTTTTGAGATGGCCATAATGGTGTGGGTATATCCCCACATTTCTTCTGAAACCGGATTCAGCCAGACAGAATTTGAAAAAGTTTTACTCAAAAAATGCAATTGCTCTATACTGGGCAGGCCGCTTCTTTCCGAGATATGGATGGAGCCGTCCTGGGCCATAAGTTCATAGGGCGCCATGCTGGCATCTCCGACCACAATCAGTCTTGTATCAGGATCAAGACGTGAAAATTCAATAATTTTCTTGGGCTTTTTATACCTGGCCGGATCTTCCCAGACATAATCATAGATCGTGTTATGGAAAAAATAGGTTTTGACTTCTTTAAACTGTGCCCTTGCATAATCAAAAAGGGTTTGAACCACCTGGATAAAAGGGTCCATGGACCAGCCGCCGTTATCAATGGCCAGGATAATATTGAGCTTGTCCTTTAATGTCCTGTCAAACACAAGTTCGATTTCACCGGCATTTCTCAGGGTCTCCTTGATGGTATCATCGATATTGATCATGTCCCTGGGTCCTGCCGGAATCATGTTTCTTAACCGTTTTAATGCCTCACTCATTTTTGCCTGGGTTAAAGGCCCTGCAGTTGAGTAATCTTTATACCGGCGTTCATTGGCGACTTTTACAGCAGATTTATTCCTGGATTGACCGCCAACCCGCATGCCGCCGGGATGGTAGCCTGAATGCCCCACCGGGGAATATCCGCCGGTACCGATCCATTTTCGACCCCCATGATGTTCTCCATCCTGGTCCTTGAGCCGTTCCTTAAAATATTCAATCAATTCTTCAGGCGACATTTTATTGAGTTCTTTTTCATCGATCCCCAATGCATCGGCCAACGCCTTGGGATTTTTAAGCCATTCATCCAGCATACCCCGGGCAATTTCATCTATTTCAAATCCATCATTTTCAGGCAGGGGAACCCCTTCAAAATGGTGGGCAAACACCTGGTCATACAGGTCAAAATATCTCTCGCTTTTGACAAGGATGGATCTGGCGCAGGTATAAAAATCATCCAGGTTGTTAATGATCCCCTGGTGCAATGCCTTTTGCAAAGTGAGAAAAGAGGTGGGAGATACGGGTATTCCGATCTCTTTTAAGGTATAGAAAAATTTTAAAAACATAGATTACCTTAAATTAAAACATTCGTCTTCTTGATGCCAGATTTGTTGCTCTTTCATAGTCAGGACTCTTTTTAAACAAGACCCCTAAAAATGGGAGCCTGCCTTTAACAAGATCCGTTGCCCTGAAATCAGGATCTGCAATCAATGCCCTGATCCAGTTTATCAATTCTCTTGTGGCCGGTTTCTTTTCAATGGAATCAATTTCCCGCATATTATAAAATGCATCGATTGCATTTTTTGCGAGCGTCTCATCAATGTTGTCAAAATGAACCCCTATGATTTTTCTCATCATTTTGGGGTCAGGAAAGGCAATGTGATGAAAATTACACCTGCCTAAAAAGGGATCGGAAAGGTCTTTTTTTGCATTGGAGGTTATAATGATAACTGGCCTGTGTATAGCTTTTATGGTTTTGTCTGTTTCAATGATATCAAACTGCATCTGGTCAAGGACATCCAGCATATCATCCTGGAAATCTGTGTCGGCTTTGTCTATTTCATCGATCAGCAATACTGTTCTTTTGTCTGCACAAAAGGCCTGGCCGATCTTACCCATTTTTATATATTCATTAATATTGCTGACATCTCTTTTGGAATCACCAAACCGGGAATCATTCAAACGGGTAAGGGTATCATATTGATATAATGCTTCAATGAGCTTCATGCTGGATTTTACATTCAGAACAATTAAGGGCATATTCAAATTTTCTGTAATGGCATGGGCCAGCATGGTTTTGCCGGTTCCCGGCTCTCCTTTGAGAAGCAGAGGCATTTCGAGTTTCATTGATATGTTAACAATTGAGGCAAGTTCCTGATCAAGGACATATTTTTTTGCACCCTGAAATTCAGTTTTTGGTTCCTGATACATAAAGCATCTCCATATATAGTTGAATTAAGTTTTTAAAATAAATTTAAGT
>CALGRI010000469.1 GCA_937880875.1 uncultured Pseudomonadota bacterium | reverse complement strand
TGCTTGCGGCCTTGGCTTGTAAGATGGGAACAGGCTATGAACATGCAGCTTTTAACCGAAGATCAAAGGCGGCGAGGACTATTCACTGAAATACTGGCCGAAGGTCTTTTACGGGGCGATCAGGCAGCCAGGGCAGAATATTATAAATCAATGTGGTCACAGGGGGCTATGTCTGCAAATGATATTAACAAAATTGAGAATAGAAATCCAGTTCCGGGCGGCAATCAGTATTTTGTTCCATTGAATTTTATTCCATCTGATATGGCTTCTGATTTTGCCAGCCAGAGTAATGAGCCAGCGCCAAAAACAGAATCAAAAACTTTCAGAAGTTTATCCGGATCAATTATTTTACGAGACCGGATATCAAAACAATATTATCCATTATTTCAAAGGGCAGCACAGGATATTGTCAATAAAGAAAGCCTTGCTGTAAAATTTCAGGTCAACAAACAAAGAAAAAGCAGAGAAAACCGAGATATGCAAACCTGGCTTGATGATTTTTATAGAAAATTACCGGATGAAATAAAATCAAAGATCGGGCCGGTAATCAGAAGTTTTTCAGAGGCTATCCAGGCGGCGAGTGCTGAAGAGATGGGCGTTGATGTTGGAATATCTGATGACCTTGAACGATTTATTAATGATTATACAGAGCGTTATGCTCAACGTCATACAGAAAGCAGCCTGGGTCAATTAACCGCCTTGCTTGAAGAAGATTTGGATGCCCTGGAAGAAAGGGTCAGTGAATGGGTTGACAAAAGAGCCGACAAGATAGCAAGCAATGAGACTGTAAGAGCTTCTAACGCTGTTTATCAAGCGGTGGCCTTTGGTATAGGCCTTTCCACTGTTTGGCGGATCAGGGGCAAAACCTGCCCATATTGCACGAGTTTGAGCGGTAAAAGAATTGTGTCGGGTGGGAGTTTTGTAAATGATGGCGATGAGATTAATCCAGAGGGCGGAACAGGGCCGATGAAAATTAGGGGTCTTAAAAAACATCCTCCCTTGCATCGTTCTTGCGACTGTTATTTATCAGTATTTTAAAGGTGATGATATGGAAAAACCAAAAAAAGAAGTAAGAATTCTACAAACAGAACTCAGGGTCAGACGTGATGAAAATAACCCGGTCAAGATCGAAGGGTATGCCGCTGTATTTGATCGTGACTCTGAAAATATGGGATTTATTGAACGGATCGCTCCCGGAGCCTTTAAAAATGCTTTGAAAAAATCAGATGTCCGGGCCTTGTTTAACCATGACTCAAATATTATCCTGGGCAGACTTTCAGCCGGGACACTTGAACTTAAAGAAGATAAAAAAGGATTGTTTATGTCCGTCACTCCACCTGATACGCAATTGGTGCGGGATATGGTCTTGACACCTATCGAGCGTGGGGATATCACACAACAATCTTTTGGCTTTAATATTAAAACCGATGAATGGAAGAATCTTGATAAAGATGTGCCAACCAGAACGATCATGGAAGTGAACGAGCTTTTTGACGTTTCTCCAGTTACATTTCCGGCATATCCTGATACTGAAGTTGCCTTACGTTCATTGGATGATATAAAAAAAGACGCTGCAATCAGCGCAAAAGACTCTGCAATCAGAGCAATGGCAAAAACCAGAAATATGGAATGTGATATTTTAATCGCAGAACGAACCGATGGAGGTTTAAAACGATGAATAAATTAGAGAAGTTGCAAAAAGCCTATCGAGAAAAACTTGCCAGGCTGAAAGAGTTGAAAGCGCTGGAAACCAGAACACCAGAGCAGGAAACCGAATTTTTAACCATTATGACAAACATGGAAACTCTGGGAACCGATATTGATACCGAGCAAAGAGCCGTCAAGCTTGAAAATGATGCTCTTTTTGCTGAGGGTGACGAAGAAGAAACCAGAGAAACCATTGTAATCAAAGATCAGCCTGTATATCGTGGAACTCAGGCCGCAGCCTTTGGTCAGCAGATGGTTGATGTTGCCATGGTAACAGATCCGAATCTGAGAAGTTCCGGCAATGCAAAAGAATCATTGACCAGGCTTGAACAGAACACAAAACGAGCCCTTACCCTGATCGAAAAAAGCCAGGGCCAGCCAGTCAGTAAAGATTTTATTGACAGATCAATGAAACCTATTTTTTCCCCTGAACACAGAGCCGCCGGGACCGGACAAATCCAGGGTATCGGGTCTGAGGGTGGATTTTTGCTTCAATCTGAATCATCCATTGACCTTATGACAAATGGCTTTAACAATTCAGAAGTTTTATCCAGATGCCAGCGCAGAACCATTACCGGATCTGAAAGCCTTGAAATTGTCGGTCTTGATGAAGTCAACCGGGCAGATGGTTCAAGAGGCGGCGGTGTTCGTGTTTACACTGATTCTGAACTTGGTCAAATAACTTCCAGTGCAACAAAGTTTAACAAGATTAAACTTGCTCCTGAAAAATTGACCGGGATGTATTACGCATCAAATAAAATCTTGATGAACGCTACCTTTCTGGGCCAGGAAATGACACAGCTTTTCACTGAAGAGTTTGCCTTCAAAACTCAGGATTTGGTCATGGAAGGAACTGGCGCAGGTCAGGCGCTTGGAATTAAAAACTGTGATGCAAAAATAAGCATTGCAAAAGAATCAGGTCAGGCCGCTGCAACCATCCTTTCTGAGAATATCCTGAACATGATCATGCGTTTCTATCAAAGAGGCGGCGCCGGGTCAGTGGTATGGCTTGGAAACCGAAATATATACAAAACCTTGCGTGAAATGACTTATGCAATCGGTACAGCCGGCGAACTGGCCAGAATGTTTGTGCCTCCCGGAATTGGTGGGACAAATGGATCAATGGAAGGCATCCCGGTGGTCTTTATCGAGCAGGCCGAATCCCTGGGAACTGCAGGCGATCTATGGCTATGTGATTTCAGCCAGTATCTTTGTGTTGATTATGGAAATATCAACGAAGCATCCAGTATTCATTTCAAATTTGACTATGACCAGACCACTTTCCGCTTTGTTTATTCTTTTGACGGTCAGCCGAGACTTACAGCGCCTATCACGCCTTTTAAGGGTACGTCAAGCACTGTCAGCCCATTTGTCAATATTGCAGTAAGAGCATAATCTTTTAAAAAGTAAGGAGAATATAAAAATGAGTAATTTAACATTTCCAGAAGTCTTTAAGGTCGTACAGGCGCATGAACCTGCAATAGGTAGCGCCTTGCTGAATACGTCTGATATTGTTTCCTGTAAAAACCTAAAAAAATTGTGGGCGGTCCTGAGCATGACTTACGTTGATGATGTTGATCTGGTTGTAACATGGAATGAAAGCACAGATGTTGCAGGCGGAACAACATCAGCCATAACAGCAGTTTGTCCGATTTGGTACAATATTGATACTGCAACTGCTGATCTTTTGACCAGGGCAACCGATGCAATCACTTTCACAATTGACACAGGCTTGAACAA
>CALGRI010000468.1 GCA_937880875.1 uncultured Pseudomonadota bacterium | reverse complement strand
TCAGGAGATAAACCATAAACTGTGGACGAGAAACAAAAGATTAAAACAAACATCAGTAGAAAAGAAGTTTTCGTTGTGACCCTATCCCCACATCTTTTTTGGATATAATGTTATTTTAAAATTTTCTGCTCATGTGCATAGTGTTTAATTTTTTCTAAGCCGTTTAAATATTAGTAGGTAGACAAACAGATTTAAAATCAATATGACACATCCAATCATTATCTGATCTTGCCGGGTCAACCTGTCCGGATAGATTATTTTTAACAAATACTGTTGCACAAAGCTATGTGTATAACCGCTTTGTCCTGCTATTATCCTGAAATGGTTCTCTAAGGGAGTCAGCGGGCAGATCCACCCTGAGAATTCAATCAATATTCCCCAGATAACTGCTGGTATGTGTAACCATGAGAACCATTTTTTGTAAAATACAAACAGGCTGCCAAACACAACAAAAATAATAAATAGAAGATGTACTGCCAATATGATGTTTGCCAAAATCAGATAAGTCATATTACCCTTCTTTTATCATATATGTAATGATTCCGGATAAAAGAAGATTTACATACTTTGGACCAGAGAGGCAATACAAAATTTGAAATGAATTTGATTTTACACCTGTCATCCATAGACAAAAAACTTTCTTTTTAGTATGGGTCAATGTAACCACACCAGAAATAATAGGGGTTATAATGAAATTTGAGAAACCGATTTTACACACTGCAAAGCCCTCAGATGCCTCTTCTCTTTCGAAATTCGCAGAAAAAACATTCAGAGAAGCCTTCGCCAAATTAAATAAAAAGCAGGATTTTGAAAAATATGTTACAGAATCCTTTACAGAGAATAAAATCAAATCCGAAATTTCTGACAGAGAATCTTTCTTCTATATTGCCAAGCTAAAAGATCAATGGGTTGGGTATGCAAAACTTTGCCAAAGCCTACCACCTGAATGTGTTCGACCGTTACCAGCAATTGAGCTTTGCAGGCTTTATGCATTGCAGCAATATTGGGGCTGCGGCATTGGCCCCGCTCTGATGGAAAAATGCATAGAACACGCCTATAACAATGCATTTAAATCCATTTGGTTGAGTAGCTGGAAAAAAAATAGTAGAGGAAATGCATTCTATAGCAAAATGAAATTTGAGATTGCTGGCTCAACAACCTTTGCTTTGGGATCTGATATTCAAGAAGATCATATTTTTTGTGGTATTCTTAACAATTCCAAAACTATCTTGAGTAGCAATAGATCTTGATATAAAAAAGAATAGCTGGATTTTGATCGTATCCTTTGATAGTATCCGTTCTCTTAATGAACGTTATGAAACCCTATTTAGTAAAGGAAAAATCATGGTTGAATCGACGGTCCTCCTTACCGGTGTCCTTGTCTTTTTTGCAAGAATTTGTGACGTAGCTATTGGAACCGTCCGTACCATTGTTACTGTCCAAGGCAGAACTATTATAGCGTTTTGCCTGGCTGTATTTGAAATTATTATCTGGCTCCTGGTAGCCAGCACTGTAATCAGTCAGGTAAAAGACCAACCAATTTTAGTAATATTTTACGCATTAGGTTATGCTACTGGAAACGTTGTTGGCATTAAAGTTGAAGCAAAATTAGCTTTTGGATCGATCGTTTTGAGAGTTATCTGCAGAGAATCCGGAGACATGATTACAAAAACGATAAGGGATCTTGGACAGCCGGTTACCAAATTCGTTGGTGAGGGTATGAACGGGCCTGTTAATGAACTGTATATTGCCTGCCGACGGAAGGATCTGAGGAGGATTCTTGCCGAAATCCAAAAGATCGACAGTCAGGTTTTTTATGTGGTGGAACAGGCAAGTTCTATGAATAAAATTTTAAGGCCGGTGAACACTCCGCTAGGTGGGTGGCGTTCCAGGAGTAATAGAAAGTAAAAATATACTATTTGCGATGACCTGATAAAATTTCAGGAGCGCTTAAGGAACATTCGATCGATTGCCACCCTGGACAATATTAGATCGGGATGCGGTTGATGCATTCATTTTCAGAACCAAAAATTACAGAAATAGACTGATGCTTGAACTGATGGCAAGAGGTGGTATCAAAATTGG
>CALGRI010000467.1 GCA_937880875.1 uncultured Pseudomonadota bacterium | reverse complement strand
GGGGAAATATCCCGCCAGGAAGTTATTTCCAAACTTGCTGCAATAAAAAACTATAAGGGAATTCTGGGGTTTCCTGTAAGTTTTGATGAAAAAGGAGACCTGCTTGGCGGCGCAACTTATTTTTTCAAGGTTACTGGCAAAGATTTTGAACAGGTTGCAGTATTGACTGGCAAATAGTTTATAATTGTAAAAAGGGGTAAATCCTAAAACAGATACCCGGTATAAAGAACCTGTTTTTAGGATTAAAAAAATGGAAGATATTTTCGGTCAACTATCCCAGCAGGCTATCAACGGCATAACCATCGGCGGTGTTTATGCACTTATCGCCATAGGATACACCATGGTTTACGGCGTGCTTTCCATGCTCAATTTCGCACATGGAGAGCTATATATGATCGGCGGCTTTACCGGGTGGTGGGTGCTGCAGATATTTTCAGTCAACCATGTGCCGGTTATGAATGCAGCCCTTTTAATATCCTTGATGATTATTCTTTCAATGGGGATTTCAGCCCTTCTTGGACTTCTCATTGAAAGAATAGCCTACAGACCGCTCCGCAATGCTCCAAGGATGAACCTGCTTTTAAGTTCCCTTGGTGTCTCAATCTTTATCCAGAATTTTATTTTGTATTTTCAGGGTGCCAAGGTAAAGGTGTTTCATATATCGCATCTGATACCTGATGGATTGAGGACCTTCCACATCGGTGGCGTTGTCATATCCTTCATGCGGATTTTAGTAATTGTGGTATGCTTTTTTTTAATGATTTTATTAACCTTGATCATTAAAAAAACCAATATTGGAAAATCTATCCGGGCCACAGCCCAGGATATTGAAGCAGCAGCTTTTATGGGGATTGATACTGATAAAATCATTGTCATTGTATTTTTGATCGGATCTGCCCTGGGAGGTGCTGCTGGCATCCTTGTAAGCCTTCTTTTTACACAGGTTGATTATTATGTGGGTTTTCAGGCAGGATTAAAGGGGTTTACCGCTGCTGTCCTAGGAGGAATCGGAAGTATCCCCGGTGCCATGGCAGGCGGCCTTTTGCTTGGAATTTGTGAAGCCATGGCCGTTACATTCTTTCCGTCTGCATATAAAGATGTTGTGGCATTTACTATTCTTATTGCCGTGCTTATTTTCAGGCCCCAGGGGTTAATGGGAGAAAGAATACGTGAAAAGGTCTAAGCCCTGGATCAAAATAGGGCCTGATGCAGCAACAATTATTTTTTTTGTTTTGGCCTTATTGATCATTCCGGGCATATTGCCAAACAACTATTGGCAGAGTATTTTTTCCATAACCGGTATTTATGTCATGCTGGCCCTGGGCCTGAATATTGTTGCCGGTTTTACAGGCCTTCTTGATCTTGCCTATATTGCTTTCTTCGGGATAGGCGGCTATACATTTGCCTTTCTTTGTTCCAGTCATTTTGGGATTCATCTTCCTTTTCTTATTGCATTACCGATCTGCGCACTCACTGCCATGGTATCAGGATTTTTACTGGGTCTTACAAGCATTCGCCTTAGAGGCGATTATCTTGCCATTGTGACCTTGGCCTTTGCCCAGATTTTTAAACTTTTGCTCTTGAATCTTGATACGCCTGTTAATATTACCGGTGGTGTGAATGGAATTTATGCCTTTGACATGATAAATATATTTTCCATAAAAATCGTGACACCGGAAAACTATTCAACACTTATCTGGACCTGTGCACTTCTTGTCTTTATTGTTTCTTTCAGGCTCAAAGATTCAAGGATAGGAAGAGGGTGGAATGCCATACGAGAAGATGAACTGGCAGCCAATACCATCGGCATTAACACCACAAGAATGAAGCTGTATTCCTTTGCATCAGGTGCTTTGATAGCTGGTTTTTCAGGTGCTGTTTTTGCCTCTTTTCAGGATTCTGTGTTTCCAAACAGTTTTGGTTTCCAGCAGCTGGTCATTGTGTATTGCATGGTGATTATAGGCGGTCTGGGAAATATTTATGGTGTCATAGCCGGTGCTGTCATATTAAGTATCCTTCCTGAAATTTTACGGGAGTATGGCGGATTAAGAATGATGATTTACGGGGCCGTGCTTGTCAGCGTCATGGCCATAAGACCCCAGGGCCTTTTTTCTGTCATTCCTGGGTTTACAAAACTGACAAGACGTCCTGATAAAGATGAAACAGGAGAACTTCGGGCATCAACTGATCTGTATTATTTTCAAAAAAATGATAAAATTGATAGCATCAAATTTAAAAAGCAGGCTACTTCATTGCTTAAAATCCAAAACCTGACCCTTAATTTCGGAGGTTTAAAAGCAATTGATGATCTTGATTTCAGCCTGCATAAAAACGAAATACTCAGTATCATCGGCCCGAACGGGGCAGGCAAAAGCACACTTTTTAATATTATCTCGGGAATTTATAAAAGCGACCAGGGAAAAGTGATTTACAAGGACCTGGATATTTCATCCTATAAACCCCATATGGTAGCAAAGTCGGGTATTGCAAGAACATTTCAGAATTTAAGACTTTTTAACGAGCTTTCTGTCATTGATAATATAAAAATAAGCCGGTTCTGCAGGACAAAATCATTTTTTTTCTCAGCCATTCTTAACTTGAAATTAAATAAAAGAGAAGAGAAAGAAACAGATGAAAAAGCAAAAACAATTCTGAGTATGTTTGGGGAAAGACTGACAGGATACAGGTATAATCAGAAAGTATCCCAGCTTTCCTATGCCAACAGGCGACGGGTTGAAATCGCAAGGGCAATGGCAACTGACCCTGAGATTCTGCTGCTTGACGAACCTTCTGCGGGCATGAATCCCCAGGAGACAGAGGAAATCACTAAATTTATAAAACAATTAAGGGACCAATATGGGGTGACTATACTTGTTATTGAACATAAACTAAACCTGGTTAAGGCAGTTTCAGACCGGGTAATTGTCATGGACTATGGGAAAAAAATCTGTGAAGGATCCTATGACGATGTCTCAAAAAATCCTTTGGTGATAGAAGCCTATTTAGGTAAAAAGGCCAAAAGTGAAAAATAAAATCATTCTTGAACTTAAAAATGTGAATGCCTGTTATGGTAAAATACAGGTTCTTTACAATATTAATATGAAGATTAAGCAAGG
>CALGRI010000466.1 GCA_937880875.1 uncultured Pseudomonadota bacterium | reverse complement strand
GACACAACCTAAAATACTTATTGTAATACCATTATATAATCATGGAAAAACTGTTCCGGATGTCATAGAACGCTGCAAAAAAATCCATGAGGATGTTATTGTTATTGATGATGGCAGCACTGATTTAAAAAAAGATCAATTTAAAAATATCAATTTTATGTTGATACAGCATGACCGCAATTACGGCAAAGGTGCTGCAATCATGACAGCTGCCAGGCAAGCCTCCAAACTGGGGATGACTCATCTGGTAACAATAGACGCTGATCTTCAGCACAAACCGGAAGAGTTCTTATTATTCAAAAATGCCATCTATAACTCCCCGGAAACTTTATATATAGGAAAAAGGGATTTTACTTCTTCTTCCATTCCCCGCGCATCAAAATTCGGAAGGAGTTTTTCTAATTTCTGGTTCAGAATCCAGACAGGACAATCCACAGGAGATGCCCAGTCCGGATTCAGAGCATATCCCTTATTCGTACTTGAGAACCTGACCTTATCTGAGAAACATTATTCTTTTGAAGTTGAAGTGCTTGTTAAGGCTGCCTGGGCGGGTGTTACAATTAAAGATATTGATATCTCCGTCCATTATCCACCCCCAAAAGAGCGAATCTCCCATTTCAAACTTTTTCTGGATAATATGAGGCTGACTAACTTAAATACAAAGCTTACCTTAAGATCATTTTTGCCCATACCCCATAAAAAAATCATAAAAAAAACCAACCATGAATTTTCAATATTTAAACCCTTAAAATCAATACGGCTTTTTCTCGCCCATGATGTATCCCCGTTCCACATTGCCATGTCCGGTTCAATTGGTATTTTTCTGGGAACTTTACCTTTGATTGCCCTTCATACCCTTGTCATTTTGCTGGTTACAGGATTTTTCAGATTAAACAAAATAGTTGCAATTGGTACAAGTCAGCTCTGCATGCCGCCTGTGGTCCCGGCCCTCTGTATTGAAGCAGGATATTTTTTAACCCATGACTACACCTTTTTAACGGACATTTCCTTTAAGACCATTGGAAATCAAGGACTGGAAAGGTTATTTGAATGGTGCTTAGGCTCTTTAATCATTGCACCTGTTTTAAGTCTTCTCTCGTTTATCACTATTTTTTTAATGGCTACTGCCATATCGATTTTGGGTAAAAAATAATGCCGGATAAAAATATAACAGATAACAACAACATCAAATGGACTAGTAAAAGTATAGGATCAAAATTCGGTCATAATTTTTTCTATTTTATGGTAAAACTCGGTGGCCGGCGACTGGCTTATTTTTTCTTATACTTTATTGTATTGTATTACTCACTTTTTTTCCCATCAATAAGGGAGAAAACCGATCCATACCTTTCAAAAAGATTCCCTGATTCCGGTATCATAAAAAGAATGTGCAATAGATACCTGCTGATCCTTTATTTAGGCAAGGCGCTTATAGACAGAGCCCTTTTCGGTATATCCGGCCCTGAATCCATCCGGGTTTCTTTCAGTAATCCGAACGATCTTTCAAGAATCAAATCACTGGATTCAGGCTTTATTCTTTTGATGTCCCATACAGGGTGCTGGCAGGTGGTCATGTCTGCGCTTTCCAAGCTTAAAAAACCGGTAAATCTTTTAATGCTCAGAAATGATCAGGATATTGACAAACATTATTTTGAACATGGCAATGCAAAAAATATTTTTAAAATTATCAATCCTGAACAATTTCTTGGCGGAACCATTGAAATGCTTAATGTGCTTAAAAATGATGAAATCCTATGCATCATGGGAGATAGAATCTTTAAGAATAAAGAACTTTCTGTTTTAATTAATTTTCTTGGCAAGAATGCCAAATTTCCCTTCAGTGCGCAAAAAATTGCTTCCATCGCACAAAAACCTGTTGTCATCCTTTATTCTCACAAATCCGGTCCAGACAGCTATCAATTGAACATATCCAATATCATCCATATCCCGGCAAAACTTGGGAAAAAAAAAGAGAGTTACAAACCATATGTACAGGAATTTGTGAACTCCCTGGAATTATTTGTACAAGAGTATCCATACCAGTTTTTTAATTTTTATGATATGTGGGAAGCTGATCAGGAAGAATAAATTGCGGTTGGACACAAAGGATTAAAACATATTGAAGGAAATTGGCACTAAAAATATCAGAGTAGGTGTTTTAGGAACCGGCTGCGTCAGTGCACTTGGTCTAAACATTGATGAGTGTATGAGCAATATGTTTGCCGGTAAAAGAAACATAACCTTTCCCACCCGTTTTTTAACAGACCATTCAGTAAAATATCCGGTTTTCCAAATCTCTGACAAATTCAATTCACAGGTTTCTCCAAAAAACAAAGACCTGACATTAACTGCACAATTAGGAATAGCTGCAGTATACCAGGCCCTGGGAAATGCCGGAATTGATCCGTGCGATCTTAAAAACAAGCGGGTCGGTGTCTGCATGGGCACAACAGTGGGCTGCGCATTGAATCATGATCAATTTTATATTGACTACAAACAGGGCAAGAACCCCGGTATGGACCCTGTAAAACGATTTTTAAACAGCAATCCTGCCGCATCTGTTGCCAGAGAATTCGACCTGGCAGGGCCTGTCCAGACCATTGTCAATGCCTGTGCTTCAGGAACCGATGCCATTGGTATCGGAGCCTTGTGGATAAAGGCAGGTCTATGTGATCTTGTCATCGCAGGCGGCACGGATGAACTTTGCAAGGTAACCTATAATGGATTCATTTCCCTGATGATAGCTGACAAAGATCCTTGTAAACCATTTGATAAAAAAAGAAACGGGCTAAACCTTGGTGAAGGGGCTGCTGCCCTGATTCTTGAACCTGTATCAAAAAAGACTTCGATCTCTTCCCATCACAAATGTTTTTTTGCAGGCTATGGTTCAGCATGTGATGCATATCATCTGACAGCCCCGAAACCAGATGGCCAAGGCCTGAAAAAAGCTTTGGGACAAGCAATAATGCAAAGCGGGCTGGACAAATCTGACATTGGTTTTATCAATGCCCACGGCACAGGAACAAAGGATAACGACAAAGTTGAAGACCTGGCCTTATCAGAGGTTTTGCCTGGTATTCCATTTTTTTCTACCAAAGGGTATACAGGCCATACATTAGGAGCTGCCGGTGCAATAGAAGCAGTATTTACAATACAACACCTTATCAATGAAAAAATACCGGCAAGTATCGGCTTTTCAAACAAGGATGATACTCTGAAAAGCTCACCTGTGGTAAAAGCTCAAAAACTGTCATGCAAGGCTGCAATATCTGAATCTGTTGCTTTTGGCGGCAATAACTCAACATTGATATTTTCAAGAATATGAATTATCAGAATAAAAACAAACTTGTTTTTATAGGCACTGGTATTTTTTTCATCGCGTGCATGCTTCTTACTCTAAACTTAAGTCTGGATGAAAAAATAACATCCATGCTTCCAAATTCAGACCCCATGGTCAAAGATTTTAATTATATTATTAATAATATCCCGGCAATAGAAACTCTGTATATTGATATTGAAAACCTTCATGCTGATAATAAAACATTTGAGCAGATTGCAGACAGTTTTTTTGATAACATCCTTTCCTCCCCATATTTTTCCGGTATTGTTTATAAATTTTCCCATGATAGTTTTCTAAATCTTTTAAAATTAGTAAATGCAAACAGGTTGTCTTTGCTGGATAAAACTGATTTAGCCACTATTGAGTCCCGGCTGAACCCGGAACAGATCCATGAGCAGTTAATTGAGATAAAACGAAAACTTTTAAGCCCATCCGGTATTTTTATGGCTGACGTCTTGATTGATGATCCGCTTAAAATTGACGAGTTAATCCTTTCCAAACTGAATGCATTTGAAAAAGAAACTTTTAGGAGTCAAATCAAGGGATCAAGAATATACAATAAAAATGGAACGCATTTACTTATGATGGCAACCCCGAACTTTTCAGCAATGGATACAGCAAAAAGTGTTCAGATGATGGGGTTTCTAAATGATATAAGAGACAAGATAACAAAAAAATATAAAAATAATATCCATATCCGATTTTCCGGGAGCCACGCTGCAACTCTTGATAATTCCCAAACCATTCAACAAGATGTTAAACTTGCCGTGTCTGTTTTGACAATAGGTATCTTCATCATTGGAATCCTGTTTTTCAGAAGAATGGTTCACGTGATTTTAATTTTTCTTCCAACCCTTGTAAGCCTTGCCTTTGCTTCGGCAGTCATCTCATTAACCAACAATGAAGTATCGGCGATTGCTCTGGGATGCGGGACTATTCTTCTTGGAATTACCGTTGATTTTGGTATTCATATTCTTTTCAATATTGATAACTCACAAGAAGTTGCGCCGGACGCTGTCATAACACGGTTAAGGCTTCCCATCTGGGCAGGTGCCTTTACTACCATGATCGCCTTCAGTTGCCTGTTATTCTCTTCGCTCCCGGGTCAAAGGCAAATGGGACTCTTTGCTATCCTAGGAATTTTTGGCGCTGCTTTTTTTGCATTGTTCCTGTTAAAATTTTTTATTCCACCATTAAAAACAAAGCAAAAAAAGCCCATCATATCTCTGGTAAAGATTTGTGACAGGTTAATGGATTTCAGAAAAAACCATATCAGGATTATTATTTTTGCAGGCATGACACTGATTATCATGGGTATGATCGGGATCAGGGACTTCAGGTTTGAAGGGGATATTTCTAAACTTAACCATCTGCAACCCATCACAAAAAGTGGTATGGACAACTTTCTTGAAACATGGGGGGGATTTTCCCAGGCTTTAGTGCTTGTAAAGGCCGGCGCCATGGAAACTGCTTTACAAAAAAATGATGCCCTTTTTGACTTGTTAAAAAGGATGCAGAAAAAAGGCATGATTGACCAGATTGCCTCATTATCCGACATTCTTCCTTCAAATGAAAAAAGAAATAGCAATTATATAAATTTTAAAACATTTATGACCGAAACCCGGATAAAAAATATCGAACAGATGTTCAGGAACGCCTCTATTATAGCTGGGTTTAAAGAAAACACCTTCAACTCTTTTTTTGACAGTCTCAAACAAGACAGAACCTTTTTCTCCATCAAAGATTTTGGTAATACAGCACTCGAAAAGCTGATCGACTCAAAAGTGGTATCCAAGGGTAATGATGTACTCATTTTAACGACTTTGAATATAAAAGACAAATCGTTAACGCCGGAAATCATCCAAAAAATAAAATCAGAAATCGGCGGATCAATGTTTCTTGATAAAAAATATTTTATAGAACAAATGACATCCCATGTTTCAGGTGAATTCAAACGACTTTGCTTTTTTGCTGCTGTCTCAATGATATTGGTTCTTTTCCTGTTTTTTCGAAACCTGAAAATTGTTTTGATAATAGTATGCCCTGTTTTCTTAAGTGCCTTCATTACTGCCGGCATACTGGGGCTGACAGATATTCCCATTAATCTGATCAGTATGATTTTCATCATTTTTGTTTTTGGTGTGGGCGTGGATTTCAGTATTTTTCTGATGAATCATGAACTGCGGAAAACTGATAATAAAAACAATGTCACGGCCGCTGCAGTCATTATTTGTGCCATGACAACCACGGGAGCTTTCGCCTGTCTTGCACTTGCAAAACATGCCGCATTATTTTCAATCGGCGTTGCCGGACTGACTGGAATGATAACAAGCCTGATCCTGGCACTGATGCTCATACCTTCATTAGCACAAAGATTTGTTAACGAAAATGACAAGGAGTCGTTTAATGGATAACAGCTTATATGATACCATTATTGTAGGATCAGGGATCAGTGGCATGACGGCCGGAATCATACTTGCAAAAGAAGGAGAGCGGGCACTTGTTGTTGAACAGCACAGCATTGCCGGCGGAATGACACAGACCTATTCGCGGAAAGAAAAAATTTTTCCAACAGGTGTTCACAGGCTGGGGTCTTTAAATCCAGGCCAGCCATTATGGTATTATTTCACATACCTGGGACTTATGAATAAACTTGATCTTGTCAAACTTTCCAATGAGTGTTTTGAAAGAATTTATTTTCCATCAGAAAATTATAAAATTCCCATAGGGCATGAAAATTATCAACACACCTTAATTGAATCCTTTCCGGATCAGGAAAAAAGCATTTCCACATATTTTTCCGATTTAAAACATGTCATATCAAATATTGGCATGTATGATCCAAGTATAATACCGGGAAAAGACTTGTCTTTACAATATACAAGGCCGCTTAAAGACTATCTTCAGTCCATTGGTATTTCAGGCAGGCTGGAAAGTCTCTTGACCGCTAACAGCCCGTTGTATGGTCTTTCCAGTCAGGAATGCCCTCTTCTGACTCATTTTCTTGTATCAGATTCATATTTGAATTCCAGTTTCAGAATTAACGAATTAGACACGCCTTTTTCTGATACCCTTGTTGACAGCTTTAAATCCAACGGCGGAAAGATTTATGTTAATTCCCGGGTCAAAGAACTCATTATAAAAAACAAAACAGTGGCAGGAGTTATTTTAGACAGCAATGAAAGACTGCTTTCAAAAAAAGTAATCTTCTCCGGGCATCCTTCTTTGATTCTTGATCTTAGCCCCCCTGAATTATTCAGGCCTGTCTTTCGAAACCGGTTAAACCAGGCCAATACACCGGGATCATTTGGTGTGGCATTAAAATGGGCAAAAAACACTTGTCCGCTTGAAAAAAATGATGCATATATTTATGACTCCTGGGATGTGAACTATCAGTATGCCAGGGAAAACATACTAGAGGATGATCCTTTGGGAATGGTTTATTTGAGTGCCCTGCCAGATAAAGATAGACCGGATAAAGACAGATCAAATACATCAGATCAAAATTTTGCTGTTACAGCGCTGACCGGAATAAGCAGTAAGGAATCACTCCTTTTAAAAAAATATTACAAAGAATCAAAAAATAACAGATATAAAACCGCAAAAAATAAAATAACCCAAAAAATATTAAATCATATAAAACAGGTCTACCCTGGCATTATTGACAACATTGAAGTTGTTGACACATATTCACCTGTTACTTTCCAAAGATATACCCTGACAAAAAACGGAAGTTCATATGGCATTAAAAAAACTGCACAACACTTTCTTGAAGGGATGTGCAGCCCGGCAACAAAGATAAAAAACCTGTTTTTAACAGGGCAAAGCATTGGATTTAGCGGCATCCATGGCTCTATTGTCTCCAGTGTTAATTTATGCCAGCTTCTGTTTGGAAAAGAATATTTAACAAAAAAAATCGTGCAGAAACAATGAAAAGAGTTGTAATTACAGGTATGGGGATTATTTCTCCCATTGGGAACACAAAAGAGGATGTATTTAATTCGCTTTTAAACAACAGATCCGGCATTGAACAGATTAAATCCTGGGAACGGATCAAGGATTTAAAAGTCCATATTGCCGGTCGTTGCAAAGGTTTTGACACAAAGAGAATTAACCGCAAAGACAGAAGAACAATGGGTTCCATGTCTATTATGGCGGCGCTGTCAACTCTGGATGCCATTTTTATGTCCGGCCTTGATGAAAAAATAATTTCATCTTCTGATACAGGTGTGGCAATGGGTTCAACCACAGGCTCAGGGGAAATTATTGAAAAAACCTTTAATGATTTTTTAAGAACAGGTGGGATTTCCATGCTTGAAGGAACCACTTTTATGAAGATTATGAACCATTCCGTTTCTGCCAATGTGGCGGCAATGCTGAAAACAAAAGGCCGGGTTATTTCCCCCTGCTGTGCCTGTGCAACAAGCACCCAGGCCATTGGAGAAGGATTTGAAATAATTAAAAACGGATATCAAAACGTCATGATCTGCGGCGGTGCAGACGAACTTCATCACTCCACTGCCGGAGTTTTTCAAGTGCTTCATGCCGCGTCAAAAAATTTTAAAGACTTCCCTTTAAGAACACCTAGGCCCTTTGATGCTGCAAGAGATGGCCTGGTTGTCAGTGAAGGGGCAGGAACAATCATTTTAGAAGAGTATGAGCATGCAAAAAACAGGGGAGCAGCAATTTTCGGAGAAATTATCGGTTACAACACCTGCTGCGATGGTGAACATATGACTTCACCAAAGACCGAAGGGATGCTCAGATGTATGAAAGGCGCCTTAGAATCCGCCGAATGTGACATAAATGAAATCGATTATATCAATGCCCATGCCACAGGCACAAAACTTGGGGACATTGCTGAATCCCAGGCTATCAAATTGCTTTGCAGCGATACAATTCCTGTCAGCGCAACCAAGGGATTTACAGGGCACACACTTGCAGCAAGCGGTGTCATGGAGACAATATTCTGCCTGTTAATGATGGA
>CALGRI010000465.1 GCA_937880875.1 uncultured Pseudomonadota bacterium | reverse complement strand
AGATGGGCTGAAAAAGCCATAGAAGGCGGTGTGGATGGACTTATTTGTGTTAATTCCAGAGCAGGAGGGCATGCAGGAGAAAAAATTCAGGAACAACTTTATGAAGACTTGTCCGGATTGGATGTTCCTCTTATTTGTGCCGGCGGGATTGGATGTGAAGATGATTTTATTAAAGCTTTAGATATGGGATACGCAGGTGTGCAGATGGGTACTCGCTTTATTGCCACAACGGAATGCCGGGTACACAAAGATTATAAAAAGGCAATTGTTGATGCGCATGAAGATGACATTGTTCTCACCGATAAAATTTCGGGTGTGCCTGTGGCTGTAATTAAAACACCTTATATCGAAAAGACAGGGACCAAGGCTAATTGGCTGGCTAAAAAGCTTTTAAGACACCCTAAAGGCAAACATTATATGCGTATGTTTTATACACTAAAATCTATATGGCAGCTTAAAAAAGCCTCGCTTAAAGGTATAAGTTATAAGGATTTTTTTCAGGCAGGTAAAAGTGTCAGCGGTATAGAGATCGTTGAATCGGTTGAAACGGTTATTCAACGTTATGCCACTGCAGCACGGCAATAACATTCCAGTAAGCCTGCCACATTCAGCTATGATTGTATTGTTCAAAGTATGGCATACACGTTGAATATTTGAAAAATTATGAATTGTTGCAAGTATTTATAACTTTTGCCCGGTCAAAATTTAAAAGTTCACAGAGAAAAAAAAGAACTTTTTATGTTATATATCGGGGTTTATAAGAAAACAATCAGGGTAAACACTGATTTATTAAAAAAAGGACTCTTTTAATAAATTTGATGGAAACAAGCTGGGCTGTGAAAAGTTGAGCAGGTTAAAATTTTTCTTTTTGAATTACAGATTGACTTGTGGGAAAGGGTGAAACCGCATATAAAGAAAATTAATTTCGAAGAGGAGAATAAAATGGCATTAATATTGAATATTTTATGGTTTGTTTTTGGTGGCGGTCTTCTGGCCTGGATTTTATGGGTTCTGCTGGGCTGCCTGCTTTACATTACCATAATCGGCATTCCATTTGGGATTGCAGCATTCAGAATTGCAGGGTTTGCGGCTTTTCCTTTTGGAAAAGAGCTTGTGGATTCCCGTGTCCTTGGAGAGGAAAGGATAATCGGGACAGGGCTTGCTAATTTTTTATGGATTATCCTGGCCGGGATCTGGCTTGCCATATCCCATATCATTGCCGGGGTCAGCATGTGCCTGACCATTATTGGCATACCTTTCGGGTTTGCACATTTCAGGCTGGCAGGTGTCTGCTTTGCACCCCTGGGGAAAAAACCCGTGCCAAAATAAATTGCAAAAGCGTATATGCATGCATAAAAAATGCATAAGCCGGATTGTTTTAAATTCATTGCCGTCTTAGTTTTTGTGATTATGTTAGGACCTCATAACAATCAAAATAAAAGGTTTAAATATGGCGAAAAATACAGAAATCCAAAACAAAGACTACGTACAAAACAAGACCCTGATTATTGCGGTTGTGGTGTCCTTGTTCATTGGATTCATCGGCGGGACTATATATTCTTCATTTAAACTTGCAGCTGATAAACAGGTCCAGGTAAAGGGCAATGCAGCTCCAAATAATAACCCGGCAATGGGGCAACAGGATAATTCAATCGAGGTTTCTGCAGAAATTTTAAAACTTGAACAATATCTAGAAAAAAATCCTAAAGATGCAGAGGCATGGGCTCAGTTGGGACACCTTTTCTTTGATTCAGATCAGGTAAAAAATGCCATTGACGCATATGAAAAATCTCTGGCAATCGAGCCTGGAAAAACAGGGGTTATAACTGATCTGGGGGTGATGTACCGGAGGAATGGTCAACCTGAAAAAGCCATTGAAGCATTTGATAAAGCCATTTTAATTGATCCCTCCTTTGAAACTGCGAGATTTAACAAGGGAGTTGTACTATTGCACGATTTGAACGATGTTCCCGGCGGTATAAGGGCATGGGAAGAGCTTGTTGAACTAAACCCCATGGCCATGGCGCCCAATGGGGAATCGATGGATGCCCTGGTTCAGCGGATGAAAAAACAAAAATAGATATCAAAATCAGGATAAAAGATCAGTAAATTTAAAACGAGAGGGTCAACGTCAGTGATCCGATGATATGACCCTGTTTCTGGTTGTCAAATTGTTTGGTGCTGAAAAGATGCCGGTAGGTCAGTTTGAACATGTCAAAGTTAAAGGCCAATCCTAGAGAAAGGTCAGCCACCAGTCTTTTTTTATCAACGCTGTGGCTATGTTCCCAGGTGTTGCCATCAAGAAATATGTCATGAATTACGCCTTCAACCTGGGAGCTGGCAAATAGATGCATGCCCCATGAAGTATTGCCTTGTTTTAAATCTGCACTGACAGGTGCGCTGATCCCTGCACCGGCCCGGATCACATCAGACCCGAAATCCTTTGGGATATTATACCCGAAACGGATTTCACCCCCAGCATTGCCCGATGTTTTAACATTACCCAGGGCTAATCCAGCATGAGAAATTAAATCATAATCCAGGATATCCAATAATTCCATGCTGTGCAGCCGCCATTTGCGCTGCCAGGAAAACCTGATGGCTGGTTCATTTTGAAGCTGGTTGTCCCATCCTTTTGCTGTGGGGATGTCCCTTAAATCATGTACTGTGTTCTGTGCAAACTCAGCTTTGGCAGCAGGACCCACAACTCCCAGGACGATTTCAAGGGTGTCAAGGATGGTATCGGTTTTGCTGTGCAGGGCAAGCCCGCCATACAGGAATCCGGCATAGGGTCGTTCTGCTTCTATCAATGTCATTGTCTGGATATCAGAAGGAGTATAGATTTGCTGCCCCAGTAAAATGCCGACATTATGAACACTTCCCGGCACGCTTGAAAAGGGGAAGGCCTTGATGATGGAATGGATGATGGGTAAGGACCATTCAGGCAGGCGCTCGTCATCCCTGTATCGCTTCAGATCATTGGAAAGCCAGGTAATCTGGACGGCATTGGTATAATATTTATCCGTGTCCCCGAAAAGGTCATTTTCAAAGAAAAGCTGAACAGTCTGAAGTTCAGAGGGATCTTTGGACCATGCACTGGTTGAAAAAAATAAAAGATAAAAAATGATGCTGATGCACCAATAACGCCTGATGATATTTAATAAAATCAAAATATACCTCAAAATATTACAGCCTTGATGCCAGGACTGCAGCACCAATGGCGCCATTTTCCTGGGCCAGCCCCCCTACAATGAGGTTAAATCCAAGTCGCTTTTCAAGGGCCTTGACCATACCTTTATTCTTTGCCACACCCCCGGTCATCATTACAGGTTCTTTGATTTTAATTTTACTGGCAAGAATGGCAACCCGGGCAGCAGCAGACTCATGAATACCGGCAATGATGTTTTCTCTTTTTTCCTGTCCTGCAATCATGGAAATGACTTCTGATTCTGCAAACACAGTACAGATACTACTTATTTTTAAAGGTTTGTCTGCTTTGAGGCTGAAGTCACCCAATTGTTCCAGGTCAACTTCCAGGGCCTTTGCCATGACTTCAAGGAATCGTCCTGTACCTGCGGCGCATTTGTCATTCATGGCAAAGTTTTCCACCTGACCGCTGTTATTCAGAAAAATTGCCTTGCTGTCTTGACCACCGACATCTATGATCCCACGGATTTCAGGGTTTATAAAATAGGCACCCGTTCCATGACAGATGATTTCCGTCAGGGTCTTGTCTGCAAAATTTACACTGGAACGGCCATAGCCTGTGGAAATAATGGCATTTATTTGTTTCTTGGAAAGTTTATTTTTTTTTAAAAGCGCCTCAAACACCTTGATCCCGGCATTTATGGGATCATACCCCGTTGCTATGACATGGGTTCCCAAAAGCTGGTTGTCTTTTATCAAGGCTGCCTTGGCTGTAATTGAACCAATATCAATACCTGCATAAATCATATGGCTGTTGCTCCTCCATCTACCATAAATGTCTGGCCGGTAACGAGACACACCTTGATTTTAAGATCAAAATATTTAAGATAAAAGTTCATATCAATTGTTCCTTTGTTTGATGATTTCCATGAAAGCATCAATCCGGGTTTCTATCTGGGATTGTGAAAAACTTCTGGGATCCACCATGTCAGCCTCTATCATGAGAACAGGAATATTTGTCTTTTCCCGGACGATTCGCATAATATCCATCTGTCCGAAAGAGTAGGGCTTGCAGGAGCGATTTGAATGCATCACAAAACCATCGGCATCATAAAATTTTATCATGTCAAGCACCTGGTCTGCCATCTGGTCAACACCGATATTCAGATAGATCATGGTGTAGGCTTCGGCCATGGAATCTAAAAAATTGTTTTCATCTGTATATTTTATGGCACCGCACCAGGCAGATGTGTACGTGTCTGCCACAAGGCAGGCATTGTGATCGGAAAATTTTTGGGACAGCCATTTGAGTCGATACCACACTGGCAGATTATCCCATAAAAGCCTGTATTTTTCATCGGGAACCATGCTGATACCGGTCTGTATACGCTGCTCCATTTCTTCCAGCAGTTCCTTATAGAAATCAACAGCGATTTGAGTACCCCGCAATGTGACGATCAGGGCAAGGAAAAAGAATGCATCAAAAGCAGACATGGGCGATGGCTTGTGGGCAGTGGTGTTGAGGACTTTTTGCCAGAGCTGCTGGGCCTCATAGGCAAGTCTGCCCACCTGTGCCATTTTGTCATAGTCAAATTTTCTTTTTGTCATTGTTTCTAGAAAGACAATATATTCATCAATTTGGGTCCGGACATACCTGGCTATTTCAGAGGAATATCGGGTATGGCATACAGGGGTATCCAGAATAAACAGCGGCACCTTATAATACCTTGCCTGGACTTCATACCATTTTAGCACAGTGCCGCAGATATTATTGCAGCAGATCAGCATGTCTGGTTTAGGCAATCCTCCGATAGGCCCTCCCTTGACAATTGAGCATGAGATATCTGCCCTTGCATAGGAACACAGATCAGAGCTGTAGCCCATATCTTCGGCTTTAATGCATAGATCTTCTCCCATTTTGGAAGCGCCTATCATGGCACCATGGTTTTCAGGGTAAACGGGGATGATATCCATTGCCACCAAAGGCTCTACAGGACCTCCAGAAGTGATCCAGGCAACTTGTTTGTTGTTCTGTCCTGCAGTCATGGCATCCAGATAATAGGTGGTCATGATATCCCGCATTTTTTTTCCGCATTTTATTTTTCTTTTTTCTGAAAGCGTTTCTGACATATGGCAAATCCTTTTTAAATCATATGAATAAAGGTTTCAAAACGGGTGGCTAACTGCCCTGAGTTTTGCTGCTGATCATCCATTTCAATAAGCATGTTCTTTATGCCTTCTTTGTCAAGGAATTCTTTTAAATAGGGATAATCAAATGCATGGGGATCACAGAATTTGAGCAGCATGAAAATGACACCGTCGGCCCTGTTCTTTTTTGCAAGTGAAACCATATTCTCGCCGCGGGCAGTTGGTGTTGAATGTTTTGCAGGACAGATTATGCGATCCAGTAATCTTGTTGCAATGGCATTTATGGGATTTTCATCATCCAGAATTTCACCTTCAAACCATCGCTGGCCTGTGCAAAGGTCATCTCCCACAATAACACCTCCGGCCGCTTCCATGGCTGTATAAATATCAGGGGAATCGCAGATGGAACCGGACACAACGATTCGTTTTACACTTTTTTGGGGAACATCAACTTTTTCAAGTTTGGCCACAATGGCTGGCAGAAGGTCAGCCACCTCATCTCTGTCCATCACCATGGATCCCTTTACAATGGCATAAAGGTCAGCGCCTTTTATGATCCCGGGTCTTTGAGATTGAAGTGCATAAATTTTTGACAGATTTTTTCTGATGAGATTGAATTTTTTAATGGATGCCTGAAGATCTGCATTGGTGATTTCTCTTCCCACTGCGGCTTCAAGGTCTTTTTTAAATTTGGTCAAAACATCCTTCATATAGGTTCTTGCACTTTGGGTGTTGAGTTTGGCAGGCAGGACCACATCTGCAAAAAATTCATATTTCCCATTCATACGCCAGATGTCGCTCAAACGCTGGATGGAATCACAGGTATGGGGGAACACGGTTCCATCAAGGAAATCAAGCCGTCCTGACAGGCTGTCCTCCAGCACACCCCGGACCAGAGAACAGCAATAGGCCTGAAGGTGTTGTTCGGCCAGCACAATATCTGATTTTGAGGAAAACAGCCGCATGGGATGAAAACCAGCTGCATATATCAATTCCTCTGGTGCATAGGAGCAAAGGTAACCAACAATTTTTTTTTGACCTGCTTTGATTTTGGAAGCAACAACGGACACATCTTTTATTGCATCACAAAAAATATTTATTTCCTTCATATTCTTCTTCTCCTGTTTCTTCCCCTTTTTGGCAAAGCTTTTCAATCTCTTCATCCTGGAGGATTTTAAAGATAATTTTTTCTGTCGGTTTTTATATCGAAGGCCGGTGGGTATGTCAACCGATACAAGATTGATATCTATATACTTTTTCCTGGTTTTCAGGTGTTTTGATCGCTTTTAGAATTAGAATTGATGATCCTGTGGGCGCAAAATTTGAGCCCGCGCCATCTTTTGAATCCGAAAACCTGGTTAGCCAGATATAGAAGAATAAGGGCGTGAAAAAAGTGTTGCCCTTAAAAAACCCTGTCGCCTTCAAGATTTAAGGTGGCAGGTTTTTTTATTACATGTTATCTTTTGTCTTTATTAAAAAGACAAAGGTCAATCAATGAAACGCGTGAACAAGGGCCTCAAGCCTTTTTTATTCATTTTTTTTATTGTCATTATATTCATTGTCGGATACCGAAATCTTGAATATAACTGGCAGTGGTACAGGATTAAGCCCTATTTGTTTGTCTTTGAAAATGGTGAATTTACCAAAGGACTTTTGTTGGAAGGTCTTTTAATTACCCTTAAAATTTCTTCCATTAGTCTTGTGCTTTCTTTTATCCTCGGGTTTTTGTCTGCCTTTGCAAGGTTGTCTTCTTCGCCCATGCTTAAATCTATATCATGGCTCTATGTTGAAACCATCCGCAACACCCCGCTACTTATCCAGATATTTTTAATCTATTTTGTGATATCGCCGGTATTTAATATACCGGCTTTTACTTCCGCAGTTATTGCTCTAAGTCTGTTTGAGGGTGCTTATTCTTCAGAGATTATCCGTTCCGGTATAATCAATGTTCCAAAGGGACAATTTGAGGCTGCCCAGAGCATTGGAATGTCTATACCGGTTATTTACATCAAAGTGATCATTCCCCAGATGCTGCGGCAGACCCTTCCAATGCTTGCCGGTCAAAGTGTGTCATTAATAAAAGATTCAGCACTGGTCAGTACGATTTCCATCTATGACCTGACCATGCAGGGTCAGAGAATTGTTTCTGAAACATTTTTAACTTTTGAAATCTGGTTTGCTGTGGCATTATGTTATCTGGTCATTACTGCCAGTCTTTCTTTTATAATCAGGCGATTTGAAAACCAACTTAAATTTATCAACCAATAAGGTTGGTAGGGAATTTAGAAAGGATATAAAAAAATGAAAAAAATTTTATGCTTAAGTGTGATGTTTTTCTTATTGATGGCAGGTATATTGTCCGCTCAGGAGAGTGTTATTGAAAAGATTCAGAAACAAGGGGTTATAAGGGTGGGGATGTCCACATTCGTGCCCTGGGCCATGAAAGATAAACAAGGCAACTTAACAGGATTTGAAATAAATGTTGCCAAAAAACTGGCCCAGGATATGGGCGTTAAAATAGAGTTTGTTCCCACTGCATGGTCAGGCATTATCCCGGCTCTTTTAACTGGTAAGTTTGATGTGATTATTGGCGGAATGGGGATTACCCCGAATCGGAATTTAAAAGTGAATTTTACTATCCCCTATGACTACTCTGGTATGTCAATGGTTGCCCACAAAGACATGGCAAAAGGCTTTTCATCTCTGGCAGATTTTAATAAAAAGGATGTCAGTATTGCCGTTCGCATGGGTACAACAGCAGAACAGGCAGCCAGAAAACATATGCCCAATGCAACCTTAAAGTTGTTTGAAAACGAGAGCCAGGCACTCCAGGAGTTAAATCTGGGTCGGGTTCATGCTGTGGTTTCTTCTGCTCCCATGCCCGTATTCCATGCACTCAAATATCCGGATAAATTATTTATTCCCATCAAGGAAAATTTTACCAAAGAGCCCATTGGGTTTGCCCTTAAAAAAGGAGACCATGATGCACTCAATTATTTTAACAACTGGATTTTGAACATGCATGCCCAGGGATTTTTAGAAGAGAAAAAAGCATACTGGTTTGGATCAAAAGACTGGGAAGACCTTGTTAAATAAAAAATCCTTAAAATTTACCTTCATTGATATGGCAGTGATTATTGTCATTATTGCTGTCATATCTTTATTTTTTTCAAGGATGAACCAGGTCCTTGACTATAAATGGGAATGGGAGGCAATTCCATCTTATTTCTTTTTTTTAGATCCAATGACAGGAAAGCTCAAAGCAAATATTCTCATAATTGGTTTTTTCACAACAATTAAACTCAGTATCTGGTCAACGCTTATAGGATTTTTTCTGGGGACCATATCCGGAGTCATGGGTGCAAAAGGATCATTTGAGCAGCGATTTGTAAGCAGAACCTATGTGGAAACCATTCGGAACATTCCATCCCTGGTGCTGGTCATTATTTTTTATTATTTTGTATCAAGCCAGTTTTTGGATGCACTTTATCTGGATAGATGGCTAAGGGGCAGCTCCAATACGATTCAGCAGATCACAGGCTTTTTGTTTGCCAGGCCTGATCAGATCAATTCTTTTATCTCAGCGATTATTGCCCTGGGCATTTATGAAGGTGCTTATGTATCAGAGATTATCCGGGGAGGGATTATTTCCATACCCCAGGGTCAATGGGAGGCCTCATGGTCCATTGGCTTGTCAAGGCAAAAGACATTTTTGCTCGTGATTTTGCCCCAAACCTTCAGAAAGGTGGCATTTCCCCTTGCAGGGCAGTTCATATCCACCATAAAAGACTCTGCCATTGTATCTGTTATTTCAATCCAGGAACTGACCTTTCAGGGGATGGAACTGATGGCTGCAACTTTTCTGACATTTGAAATCTGGATCACCATCACGATTCTTTATTTTATCCTGACATTCCCCTTTTCACGATCTGTTGCCTTTCTTGAAAGAAAATATGCCTTAAAGCAATAACAGACTAAAGAATTATATTCAGAATCCGGCGAAGCGGTTCAGCCGCACCCCAGAGCAATTGATCCCCCACTGAAAAAGCAGTAAGAAAATCGTTTCCAAGATTCATCTTTCTGATCCGCCCCACAGGAACAGTCAAGGTTCCAGTCACTGCAGCAGGGGTCAAATTTTTGATGGTATCTTCCTTTAAATTGGGAACCACTTTAACCCAAGAGTTATTCTCGGCCAGCATGGCTTCAATTTCATTTAAGGGAACATCTTTTTTTAATTTGATTGTAAATGCTTGGCTGTGGCATCTCATGGAACCTACTCTGACACATTGGCCGTCAATGGGAATCGGGTTGTCTGACCGTCCAAGGATTTTGTTGGTTTCAACAAAGCCCTTCCATTCCTCTCTTGTCTGACCATTGTCCATTGCCTTGTCAACCCATGGGATCAGGCTTGCTGCCAGAGGAACGGCCCAGTTTTGAACAGGAAATGCACCCGATCTCATTGTTCCGATGACATTTTTATCCAGATCCAGGATAGCAGATACGGGGTTGGTAAGAACTGGGGCAGCCATTTTGCCGATAATCTGCATCTGGGCCACAAGTTCTTCCATATTTTTTGCACCGGCCCCGGAGGCAGCCTGGTATGTCATGGAGGTCATCCATTCTATCAGATCGTTTTCAAATAATCCTCCCAGGGCCATGAGCATGAGAGATACCGTACAATTGCCGCCAATATAATTTTTAATGCCGTCGGACAAAGCATTATCAATGACCTTGCGGTTTATCGGATCAAGTACAATAATACTTTTATCATCCATTCTCAAGGTTGATGCAGCATCAATCCAGTATCCATCCCAGTTCTTTTCGGCAAGCTTTGGACGAATAGCTTCAGTATATGACCCTCCTTGACAGGACAGGATAATATCCATGTCCAGCAACTGGTCTATATCATAAGCATCAACCAGAGGCGGCACATCAATACCCACATCCGGTGCAGCCTGTCCTGCCTGGGAGGTTGTGAAAAAAAGAGGAGTAAATAATTTGAAATCATTTTCCTTTATCATTCTTTCCATGAGTACTGACCCAACCATTCCACGCCAACCTACAATTCCAACTTTTTTCATTGTCCTCTCCCTTCTCAATCCAAAAAAGATTGATGATCTTGTAAATATGTCATTTTAAAACATAATTATTACCCTTTTTTTTGAAAAGATTCCAGTGTTTGAAGAAAAAAATACTATGTAATTTTGATCATACTTTAAGAAAGTTAAAATAATTCTTTTTTAAGATCAAATCAGGTTCGATTGATTTTAAAGAACGGGGATTACTATTTGAGGTGAAAGCCCCAGCGAAAGTTTTAAGCGAAGTTTTAGGCAAATCCCGGGCCATTCTCAGTTAATCGTTCAATAGGTAAACGGTTCAAATTCCAGGTTCATCGCCATGGTAAGTTCTCCAATATTATCAGCAAAATTAGCTGTTTATAAAAAACAGCTTACCATATGATTTTGCAAAGCCCTTTTTTAACAGGACGGAATGTGTCAATAGAAATGAGACACCATTTTTAATAAATTAAGCTCTAATCACATCAGTTTTTTCGGGCTGCCTCGGCTTCACTGATCTTCCCCTGCAAATCAAGTGATTCTGCAATGATGTCCCAGTTTTTTTTCTGGAGGGCTGGGTCATTTGCGGCAAAGATATTGGATTTTTTCGCCAGGTGCTCGGCCTGCTGCAAATTTTTCTGGGCGAGCTTGACCCGGGCCATGAGATGCCAGAGCAAAGGGTCCTGGGCATCTATGCCCAGAGCCTGTTCCAGGGTGACAACCGCTGCATCCAGTTTGTATGCCTGAATCTGCTGCGCGGCTCTTTTTTTCAGGGTATGGAGAATCTCCGGCTGGAATTTCTCCCGGGGCACCGAAGCCTGGCGCGCGCCAATCTGTGGCAATTCCCCTTCCGGGCGGGATCTTTCCTTTGAAATAGCCACAGAAGGCTTCTTCTCCGGGGGAACATGGGACGGCTGGCTTTTCTCATAGCTTGCACAGGAGGAGAAAAAGACACCTGCCATCAGGCCAAGTATGAGCATTTTAAACTGTTTCATTTGAACAAATCCTTTAAATAATCAAAGAGGGCCCGGGGGGTCAGCGTTTTTTCCTGGGTCTGCAACGGAATGATCCCGCGCGTGCAGGAAGACATTTCTTTGGGCACGGAACCCTTGATAAAGGGGATGACCATGGCCCCGGGGCAGGCTTCATCTGTTCGAAGACCTGTCTCAGCATCAATCACCGCCCATTCTATACTCTCCGGCGCCACCAAGGTCAAGGGCTGGTTCGGGATCTGATTCATGAGATCCCCGAAAATCTGCATGGCCCCGGAAGCGCCTGTGAGATTGCAGGATTGATTGTCATCCCGGCCCACCCACACAACCGCCACCCGGCTGCCGGTAAACCCTGCAAACCAGCTGTCTTTCAACTCATTTGTCGTTCCTGTCTTCCCGGCAACGCCAAGTTCCCTGGGCAATATTTTTTCAAGGTTTTTTGCCGTTCCATCCAACACAACTGCCTGGAGCATCTTGTTCGCAAGGAAGACCGCGCCAGGGTCCAGGTGTTGTTCAATGGTCAACGGATACCGCTGCAGGAGCTCCCCTTCAGCAGTGTAAATGGCCCGGATGCTCCTGACAGGGGAATAAAATCCGCCGGAAGCAAGGGTCTGGTATATCTGGGCCACCTCAACAGGGGACATTTCAAGGGTTCCCAGAAGGGAGGACGGATACAGGGACGGCTTTTCGGTAATTCCCATGTGCTTAAGGGTGTTCCATATCGCTTCAAGCCCGATATCCATCCCTATCCGCACGGTTGCCGAATTATAGGAATGGACCAGGGCAAGATAAAGCGGCACCTGGCCATGGTATTGCCGGTCAAAATTCCTGGGGCTCCAGCTGCTTCCATCAGGCTCCTTCAGAGTGATTTTCCCATCATCCACCCGGGTGATCAGGGTATAGGCCTGCGGGCGGCTGAGTGCCGCCAGAAACACAACCGGTTTAACCAGGGATCCGATGGGACGTCTGGCATCCAGCGCCCGGTTAAACCCCATGGAAAAAGGATGCTTTCCCCCCACCACTGCCTGAATCTCATTGCTGCCAGAACTGGTCACCACCACCGAGGCTTCAAGGTTTTCTTCCGGAAGACCTTTGTGTGCGGCGATTTTTTTGAGCTGTCCCTGGACCGCATTTACGGCTGCCTGTTGAACCTGGGGATCCAGGGCCGTAAAAATCCTTAGCCCCATGGATCTTAACTCCGCTTCCCGGTACTCTTTCAACAACTGCCGTTTGACCAAATCCAGATAATCGGGAAACAGAGAATTCCCATGAACAGGATCTTCGATGACCCCCAGGGGTTTTGCCAGGGCTTTTATCATTTGACGTTCTGAAATGATCTTTTGGTCATGCATCATCTTTAACACTGTGTTACGTCGGTTTATGGCCCGGTCGGGAAATTTTCTGGGATTATACTGGGACGGGCCCTTGAGCATCCCCACCAGGAGTGCTGTTTCATGAATTTCCAAATTGCGGGCAGCAGTCCCAAAATAAAAAACCGAGGCCAGACCAAACCCGTGGATGGACCGATCCCCATCCTGCCCCAGGTAGACCTCATTGACATAGGCTTCCAGAATCTCGTCCTTGTCATACTTCAGTTCCAGGACAAGTGCCATGAAAAGCTCATTCACCTTGCGAATCCAGGTCTTTTCATTGGTCAGAAAAAAATTTCTGGCCAGCTGCTGGGTAAGGGTGCTGGCGCCCTGGGTCCGTTGACTGTTTTTGAGATTCACCCACAGTGCCCTGAAAATGGACCTTGGATCTACCCCATGGTGGGTATAAAAAGTCCGGTCTTCCACGCAGAGAATGGTTCTGGGCAAAAGGGGGGGGATCTCTTTCAGGTATGTGAGGATCCTGTCCTCACCTGAAATGGGATAAAAACTGCCCACAAGGACCGGGTCCAGTTCCACCATCTCCGGTGCAATACCGTTATCCAGATTTTTCAGCCCGGCAACCCTTCCGGCCTCAAACCTGACTTTCAACCGGAAGGAAGCAGATGTTTTATCCCCGAAATTAAAAGGTCTGCAGAAAAATGTGACCTCTGTTTGATCTTGAAAATATTCCCCGGCAGTTTTCAGCTCCTGGGGTTTTTCCACTTTGTGATAGGCCAGCAGAGAAAGTTCCTGAACAAACGCATCCAGCGAAAGAGACAATCCAGGATACAGGGCCAGGGGGCGTGCGTATACCCGGGCCGGCAGCTCCCAGAGCCGGCCTTCAAATTTTTTCACAACCACCCGGGTAAACCCTGAAAAATAGAGATAAAAGGCAACTCCGCCACCCAGCATCCCCGCAAGAACAAGGATCGTTATCAGGCGTGATTTTTTCATTTCAATATGAGGCTCCCTAAAAAATCTGTGCGCCGGTAATCATGTTAACGGCGATCCACCTTACCACTCTTTTCAATTTGTGTCTATCTGTGTGACGCTATTTGCGAGCTTCAAATCAAGTAAACTTTCTTCAAAAACAGGGAAAGTGTAAATAAAAAAACACAAAAATAGTGTGAGAAAATTGCCATCAGGAAAAAGGTTATTGTTGAGTCAGTAGATGACCCTTAAAAAAGAGATAAGCCTGGCCAATAAGAAGACGTCACTCCCTTTGGATAAGAGCTAATATGTCAGCTCTTTCCTTGTTATATACAATGGGTTTCTCAATAATTTTCACGCGTGACCTTCAGGTTAAATCTTCCTTGATCGTACTGTTTGCCCTTTCCGAGGCTGAGCGGTACCGCTGGATGGTTTTAAACCGCTTTGTTCCCCGGGGGATTTCATTCACAAGCCTTGGATTATCCTTTATATTACGATGGTCCCCAAAAAGCGAACAATGTGCTAAGCTCTGAATCAACCCCCAAATGAAAGGAGTTGACGATGAAGAGGAAAAGAAAGCAATACAGCCCTGAATTCAAAGCCAAGGTTGCCTTAGCCGCATTAAAGAACGAGGAAACAGTCGCGCAATTATTTCAATTTGAGAAAATTGATCTTTTAGATCCGAATTTTGAAAATTAATTTCATGGCTGGCAGTTAAAAATTGAAGATACCAACTATTGTGGTTGGCATTTTAAGAAAAAATCATGATTTCACGTTAAAACTGTTACCATTGCCCCGATCCAGGACCCTGCTTATATCTTTTGGAAGTTGTCGCTCAATTTCGAAATTTACTCGTCACTCATGATACCATCATTACTGTCGAGTAAAACAAACACATTCATGTAAGCAATTATGTTTTTTATTTAATTATTAATTGTTTTAAAACTATGAAAGGGTTCTCAAAATACTTTTGCTATTTCCCATATTCCCTGACAGCCCTGACAGCAGCACGAACGTTTTCCCGTGGCGTGACGGCGGACAGAGCGCACAGATAAAGCGTGAATCTTCCGCCGGGAGCTCCGATATGCAAATAGTTTCTAACCCTTTCTTCCACTTCTATAGCAGTGGCGCTATCCAAAAAAGATGCCCCGACTCCAAGACAGAGATTAATATTGTGTCTATTTGCATATTCTTTAAAAATAGCGGGCCCCAGTTTTTCCACATCCGGGTCCTGGACTCGAATAATATTCGGACTCACCTGTTTTTTCATATCCAACATGACCCCCGGATTGGGCAGATAATGCTCCCCTACCCAGTTGGGCACAGAAACTTCCGGCCCCACAAGTTCCCTGAGTTTTAGGACGGAAGGGATGACCCAGTCCCGCATAATCTCCGGGCTGACAATGGGCAGAGATCCCAAGGCATCATCGGCTCCTATCTCTTTTAAATTGGGAAATTCTTTTTTAACCCGTAACAACCAGGGTACCAGAACTTTTTCTGTGATTCGATCCAGCAGATCTTTTACAAAATCAGGTTTTATGAAAATTTCAATCAGCAGGTTACTGATCCCTCGAATATTGGCTGCCAGAGTAAACGGAGCAGAACATCGGAAAGGCGGTAATATACCCCCAGTCAATTTTTCATATTGATGATACATTTTGAGAACATACGAGAAACGTCCGGCAGAATCAAAATCCGGGGTCTTGATCTTTTGCAGATCATTTTCATCAATAATAATCGGTTTTGCATAGTTTAAATCTGGAAGGGATTCATCACTCCAAAGGACCTCCATGCCAAGACCTTCCGGTTCAATATTGTAGACATCAAAATCCAGGTAAGGGCCGTCAATACCATATCTTTCCATTATTTCCAATGTCCCGGCCGCGATCAGTTCCGGACTGGAATAAAATTCCCGAGTTCCCAGTCCGAGTTCTTTTCTTGCAAACTCAGGCATCTGGGCTATAACCGGTACTCTGTCCGGTATCCCCTTGTTTGCTTCTTCCTGGCGTTTTGCCCCCTCCTGAAGAAAGGTGTAATTATTTTTAAAATCAACCATTTGGGTTTATCTACCTTTTATAATTGTATGTCGTACTCATGAAATAGTATCAATTTCCACTGTTAAAAGGCTGGAATAAGATTATTCCCCCCATTTTAGAAGAATATCCAGGTATTTCCGCTGGCCGTTTTCCCAACGGATCATAGACGGCGTAAACTTACCCTGGTTCCTGTAGCCATTAAAATCTTTGAATCGTATATGGCCTTCAAGACCTTTACGCACACAGATTTTACTGCATTTTAACGCTTAACAAGCAATACGGCCGAAACCGCCCTGCGAATCACTTTTTCGGAAACCGATCCTATGCGAGCCCCGAGTATATTGTTCCTGCCGTGTGAACCCAGGACGATGGCGGAAACTGCCTCTTCTTTTTCAACTTTAAGAATTTCTTTGACCGGATACCCTTTTTCGACTCTAATTTTAACTTCAAACCCAGCAGCCGTAAGTTCAGCCGCAATGGGTGCCATCTTATTTCTTCGGTCTTTTTCAAATCGCAGTTCTACTTCATCCCTGTCCTCATGGTATCGGGCATCCTGAAAGTACGCTGCCTTGTGAATGGTTTCAAGGGTGTCCAGAACCCGCTGGTGGATGACGTTAAGAAGAATAATTTTTTGGGCCCCGGCATTGCGCAGTTGTTTTAAGTAGTCCAGGCTCTTACCGGCAGTATCTGAAAAATCGGTTGGGTATAGTATGGTTTTAAACACTGGAATCTCCCTTTAAAAAAAAGTTATTTCCCGGCTGTCAGGCAACATTTATTGGCTGATAACCGTTGGAAAAAATAATCTGTACCAAATCACAGTGCCCCCAGGATTACTTTCCAAAGAAAAAATCCGGCAAAAAGGTTACCAGAGAGGGAATCAGGACCATCAATACGACCACCACAATCAAAACCAGGACAAACCAGATGATCTCTTTACTGTAAGACAGCGCGTCCACATCAGCCAGGTGGCAGGTGATATAAAATCCCATACCCACGGGCGGTGTAATCATAGCCAGCTGAAGGGTCAATACCATTACCACACCGAAGTGAACGGGGTTGATTCCAAGCTTTAAAACCACGGGAAGCAGCAAAGGCCCCATGATAACCAGCAGCGACAGATCCTCCATAATCATACCCAGCAAAATGAGCAACCCCACGATAATAAACATGGTCACCGTAGGATTAGTGGTTATGGACATGATCGCCTTCATCAGATTCTGAGGTACTTGAGCCCGTGAAGCCAACGTACCCAGGGCTGCTGCCGCAGACATAACAAAGAGCAGCGCACCCGTAGCCGTACCCACATTAATAAAAATGCGAAATAATCTTTTTACGCCAAAGGCCTGATAAAAGACCATGGCCAGAATCATGGCGTAGATGCAGGCGACGGCAGCTGCCTCCGTGGGAGTAAACATACCCGAGAGAATACCGCCCACCAGAATAACCGGTGTGAAAAGGGCCGGGCCCGTGGCTGTCAGTTGCTTCCATATATCCTTCATGGCCGCCCGTTCCTTTTTTGGGTAGCCTCTCTTTTTAGATAGAAAATAAACCACCAGCATGAGACCGAGCCCCATCATGATACCGGGGAAAATGCCACCCACCAGCATCCGGCCAACAGAAGTATTGGTCACGACAGCGCCCACTACCATACAGATACTGGGGGGGATAATGGGTCCGATAATGGCCGAAGATGCGGTTACTGCAGCGCTGAAGGCAGGGTCATAACCTTCATCTTTCATGGCTTTAATTTCAACTTTTCCCAGGCCGGCAGTATCAGCCAGTCCGGAGCCGGACATGCCGGCAAAGATCATACTGGCAATAATATTGACATGACCCAATCCTCCGGGGATGTGCCCCACCAGGGATTTGGCAAAAGAAAAAATCCGTTCCGTTATTTTAGCTTCGTTCATAAGCTCAGCCGCCAGCATGAAAAAAGGGACCGCTAAAAGGACGTAGGAGTCTGAGGCAGAGATTACCCGGGTGGAAAACGCGAGTAATTCCCGAGATTCCCCTGAAAAGAGGAGATAATAAATGGTACTGGATAATATGCCAAAGGCGATGGGCATACCGAAAAAAAAGAAGATAAACATGGTAGCAAAAATATAAATCATGGGGTCACCTCCTCTTCCTTTTCAAAGATATGCCTAACCATCTCCGCGATCATATAAAGGGACATGATGGCACCGTTAATGGGAAGAGCCGCCCAGACATAGTACATGGAGATACCCGTCATGGGAGCGGGCCGGTATCCTGCCAGCAGCGTCACTTTGCCGCTGTAATATGTCAGAACAATCATACTGATCGCAGCAGCAGCAGCAATGAATATCTTGATCAATCTACTCGTAGATTGATTGACAAACCTATGAATGGTAAACCCCATGGTAAGATGAGTCACGAGCCGGGTGACGATGCAGGCACCTGTAAAGGTCATCCAGATCAGGAGGAATCGGCTCAATTCCGAGGCCCAATGTGTCGGGTCGTTAAAAAGGTACCGCCGAAGCACCTCCTGAAATGTTATGCATACCAACGACAGAAATAAAATACCCATCATGTATTCCATGAAGGTGTTAATGGCATCAAGTACTTTATCCGAAACTTGAACAATATTCATCTGGGTCTCCCATTTTTTATTGAAAATACAAAAGTACCTGCCTTCTACGGAATGGGCGGTTATCTTTTAAAAAATAACCGGTAGTTTCCTGCCGGAACCCAGGGGGACCGGCAGGAAATGCTTGTTTTAGAAATTGCCTGCAACAGCCGGCACGTTGAATTAAAAATCCTTTTTCATGATTTTCTCGTAAATGGCAATGGCATCCTTGTTACCTTTAAGAATGGTGTTAATATTGCTTTGTACCGCCTTTTTAAATCCGGATGTGTCTGTCTGGATGGTTTGAATGCCTTTACTTTTTAGCTCCGCCTTGACACCGTCCAGCCGTTTTTCCACTTCCATCTCGCCTTTTATGCTGGCGACCCTGATGGCTCTCGTGAATACATCCTTTTCCTTGTCGCTCAATTTTTCCCAGAATGCCATGCTCGTGTTATAGGAAATCATATTATAAATGTTGTTGGTCATATTGAGATACTTGACAGCCTCATGAAATTTTTCATCGTACATATCGAGAATCGGGTTGTCGATAGCGGTGATAACCCCGGTCTGAAGGCTGGTATAGATCTCGCCCCAGTCCATGGAAGTCGGCTTTGCGCCGTAGGCCAGCCAGCACTGTACCAGCGGTGCCATCTGAGCCACACGACCGATAACACCCTTTGCATCTTCGACTGTATACATCGGTTTATTGCTGAACTGATTGTACACGCTGCCGGCCCGCATGTTGCCCATATTGGTGATGCCGTTCTTCTTGATCATTTTCTCGTTCATCTTGGCAAAAGTTGGCGAATTCATGAACAATTCGTATTCATCCACTGAATCGAATTTATAGTGTACGGCAAAGACATTGTATTCGGGAAGCAGATCGGCCAAAATGTTGATAAATTCGGTGTAAATATCCACAGTTCCCAGGGTCAGACCCTGAATCATGGCCAGGCTCCCGCCCAAACCGCCGGACGGATATAATTCGATGGTCCAGTCGGGGAGCTCTTTTTCCACAGCTTCTTTAAATGCCACTGCACCGAACTGAAAAATAGATGCGGGTGAGTTGACATGCCCCAATTTACAAATTTTCTTTTTCCCGGCAAAAGCAGGTGTAACTGCGAATGCCATCAAAACCATACCAGCAATTAAAATACTTACTACTTTTTTCATTTGAATTCCTCTCTATATGGTAGTTGTAGGGAGGCATTGCTGAACATTTTATGCTTTGCCCCACCCAGTTAAAATACCCATTTTAATTTAACGATAGACCATTACCGGGCCACGCATGATCTTACGGAACTGTCTGGCAGAACTTTTCTTTCCTGTTCTGTTTTGTATCCTTTAGGAGCCAAAAAACGAACGGTTGCCACCTTATTCTGGGTAAAAAAGTCAATACCGTCTTTGCCCTGGACCTTGTCTGAGCCAAGCAAAGAGCCTTTGATACCGCCAAACGGCAGATATGGATGTGGAGCACACACCCCTACATTAACTCCTACCATGCCCACATCTGCTTCTGAAATGAATCGTTCCGTATAAAAAAGATTGTCTGTAAATATACAGGCACCATTTCCAAACTCCTGCCCCCTGATAAGTTCAAGGGCATCGTCAATACCCTCGATTTTCATTACCGAGACAACAGGACCGAAGATCTCCTCCTTGATAATGGTTCTGCAGGGGGTCACATCTGTGAAAACAGTTGGCCCAACAAAGTATCCATTCTTATTTTTGTCGGGGAGATCCGGGTTCCGTCCATCCATAATAAGATTTGAACCACCCTCAATCCCAATCTCGATATATTTCTCAATGGTCTTTTTTGCCTGTGCTGAAATCACAGGGCCCATATAAACATCAGGATCCATGGCATCTCCGACTTTTATGGTTTTGGATACCTCGACAATCCTCTCTATGACTTTATCATATATTTCAGGAACAATAGCCACAATGGAACCGGCAAGACAGCGCTGCCCGGCTGACCCGTAACAGGAGTGAACAAAGTTCTCGATAAACACATCAAGGTTTGCATCTTCCATAACAACGAGATAATTTTTCGCACCACCCAAAAGCATTGTCCGTTTGGCTCCATGGGCACACCCTTCGGCGATTTTTTTAGCAGTAGGTGTGGAACCTACAAGACATACACCTGAAATTGCAGGGTGATTATACCAGGTTTCAGGCACCTTGCGGTTCCCGTGAATAATATTGACAACTCCCGGCGGAAGATTGATTTCATTAAAAATTTCTCCCATCTTCTGCATAAAAAGAGGTGACTGGGTAGACGGTTTATAAACAAAGGTATTGCCTACACCAATGGCCCAGGGGATAAACCATCCAAATACCAGGGCTGGAAAATTAAAGGGTGCTACGCCACCGAAAACACCTAAAGGCTGGCGTATGACTCGCCCGTTAATATTTCCGGCAATCATATCAAGGGTCTCCCCCTGGATGAGCGTGGGGATTGAGCAGGCTGCTTCTATAAGTTCAATGACCCGGCCTACTTCACCCCTGGCTTCACTGATATGCTTGGCCTGATCTACAGCAATAGATACGGCAAGGGTTTCGGCATTGTCTGCCATGGCTCTTCGCATCTCAAAAATATATCCCATTCGCCTTGAAATGGACATTTTCCGCCATAACTCATATGCTCGGGCAGATGATTCAACTGCCCGTAAAGATGTTTTATTTGTTGAAAGCGGCACTTCCCCAATCTGCTCTCCCGTTGACGGATTGAACAAAGGTACATACTCAACATCAATTTCCTCTTCCCATTTGCCGTCAATAAAATTTTTTATGCGAATAAATTCCATTACTTCTCTATCCCCAAGTTTTATTATTGAAATTTACTGCTTCTTTTTTGTATTTTTACAAGAGCACTGCCGGAATATAAAAAGAAGCAAAAAACTTAATATTTTTAGAAGTGGAACATAATTAATTGGATAAAACAATAGAAAAGTCAAATTGTCACAATAGGACATTTTGTAACATATCTTATATTGCCCATACATAATGGTTAAGGAGGATGGGTTAATAGAAAAGATTTTTATTTATTTTAATCACCTACCTCTTGCTATGCATGAGGTAGGTGATTTTTATCTGTTATCCGGTCAAAAAGTCTGATAATCAAAGGTAACATTCAAAAATGGCAGGCAATGCGCTATATGGATTTGATATTACAAATTTGGGGAGGTTCTTTTTATCTAATAAATAAAATTTGCTTTGCTTTATCTGAAGGTAAACGAAACCATCATAGGAAGAAAAATTTAAAGCTTTTTGGCTGGTTAATTTATATTTTAGGAGTTCCTGCTTGGGTTACAATCCTTACTATTAAACACGATTGGATTGCTGCATCAATTGAGGCGGGAGGTTTCCCTGCAATGCTTTTTGGATTGTATAATGTCTACACGGAACATGAAAGACCAAATAAGTCCTTTGATTGTATAACCTTGTGTTTCACCTATGGCGCTATACTACTTGGAACTGGGTACAGTTTATATGATTATGGTGGAATCGTTTCAGCATCTCAATTATTAGAGATTGGTGTGATTGATCCTCCCCCGATATTTTGGACACTCAGTTAAGCCACTTTTTTTTATCATATAGAAGTATTTCTGCTGTCAAGGATAATTATCTCTATCCTTGACACTGTAAAAGCGTGTAATTTTTAAGAATACCAAATTTAATTGTGATTTTTCAAAATGGCGGTAGTTTTTATTTTTTTCAGTAATTGTTTGGAAAATTAAGTCAGTTTCATACATTTTTTTTAAGAACTGATAAAATCGGGAGTGTGGAGGATGGTCTAAAATCAGTCAGCCTAACAGGACGGCCGTCCCAGGGGTATGAACTTCAAAAAGCGCTTCTTGAATCAGAGGGTGTTAAATTTTCTAAAAGTGATACCATTGATCTAAAGGTTTACTTATGGATCAAGCCTGTTCAAATGGAAAGGCCTTATTAAAACTTGTGCTTTCATTGGGAGGACATTGATTTTTATTCCGGATCACCGGCAGGCCCATTGTTTTCACCACCACTTGTGAGCAAGATCCTGTACTGGGAAGGTCTTCTGTCTCTGAAAAGTCCCCATGAAGCTCTCTGGATCTTAAATTGTTCAAGATCAAAATTTGAAAGGATCACGGCTTCATCTGTCCGGTTGGCCTGGGTGAGAATACGGCCCATGTTGTCTGTGATAAAGGATGATCCGTAAAAGCTGATGCTGGATCTATCAAATGATTCCGTACCGATCCTGTTGGATGCCACAACCGGGATCATATTGCAGGCAGCGTGTCCCTGCATGCAGGTTTGCCAGTGCTCCTTTGAATCCAGGGCACCATTGGCAGGCTCTGATCCAATGGCTGTGGGATAAAAAATAATCTCAGCGCCTTTTAACGCCATGATCCTGGCTGCTTCCGGGAACCACTGATCCCAGCAGATGCCCACACCGATACACGCATATTTTGTCTGCCATACCTTGAAACCCGTATCCCCAGGATTAAAATAGAATTTTTCCTCATACCCGGGACCGTCGGGTATATGACATTTTCTGTAAATTCCCAGTATGCTTCCGTCGGCATCAATCACGGCAGTGGTATTGTAATGGGCATTGTTCTTTTTTTCAAAGAAACTGATGGGCAATACAATATTTAATTTTTTTGCAATGGTACTAAAATGTTTGACCGCTCTATTCTCTTCTAAAGTGCTTGCCAGATTGAAATGCTCGGCCTTTTCCTCCTGGCAGAAATAAAGATTTTCAAAAAGCTCCTGAAGCAACACAATCTGGGCACCTTTTTGGGCCGCCTCTTGAACCAGTTTTTCCGCAGTCAAGATATTCTGATCGCGATCCGTTGTGCAGGCCATCTGGGTGGCAGCAACCCAAACCGTTGACATGGTTTTTTCTCCTTGTTTTAACCGATCATATCCACCAGTATGTCCTCAGGCAATATGTCCTCAGACAATATGCGTTCATGTTTAAACACCTGGCTGCTGCTGGGTGATACAATGGATATTTCCTCCCCCGAGAAGTATTTCCCGGGCATAGATACCCACCACAATTCTCTCCGGGAAAAGGCTTTTTATTTTTTCCATGGCAGCTTTATCATGGGGATCATCAAATAAAGGCATGACAATACCATTATTGGCAATATAAAAATTCACATAGGATGCCGCCAGCCTGTTCCCATCGTTCCTTGGTGCGACATTGGGCTTTTTTTCAATCCCCAGGCTTTCCGCCTCGGTCATATACAATGGGCCGGGCTGATGGATTTTATGAATTTTTATTTTTCTGCCTTTTGCATCAACAGAACCTGAGAGCCTGTCAAAGGCATCACAGGATATTTCATACTGGGGATCTGTCTTGTCATCTGTCCAGTGAAGCAGGACTTCTCCGGGCCTTGTAAAGCAGCACAGGTTGTCCACATGGCCGTCTGTCTCATCCATGAACACCCCTTTTCCCAGCCAGATGATTTTTTCTACATTCAAATATTCTTTTAAATGGTTTTCTATCTGGGTCTTTGAAAGATCCGGATTCCGGTTAGGGTTCAACAGGCACTCTTCTGTTGTAATTAATGTGCCTTCACCATCCGTATGGATGGCACCGCCTTCAAGGATAATACAAGCTTTATACCGGTCTATTTTTCCATGTTTCAAAACTTCTTTGGCCACACAGATGTCTTTATCCCATGGGAAATATATCCCTCCGTTAAGCCCGCCCCAGGCATTAAAATCCCAGTCCACCCCCCGGACTTCATTGCTATCATTTTTAACAAATGTGGGTCCTGTATCCCTCATCCACGAATCATCTGATTCAATGTGAACAATTTCAATTTCAGATGGCAGGCTGTTTTGGGCAGTTTCAATCTGGTGTTTGGATACTCCCATGGCCACGGGTTCAAACCGGGATATGGCCTGGGCAACCAGGGAAAATACGTTCTGGGCAGGTACTGCATTCAACCGCCAATTGTCCGGTCGTTCAGGCCACAGCATCCAGCATTTTTCATGGGGCTCAAACTCACCCGGCATCCTGAAACCATCCTGTCTTGGCGTTGTCCCCAATATTCTGGACATAGATTTTTTCCCCTCAAAAATAACATGATGGCGGCAATACATCTTGGCCGCCATCATGTTTGAATCATAATCGTTAATGGGACTTTGCCCTTGTCCATGCCTGGTCGGCAATATGATTGTCTTTCCCAAGGTCTTTTACAAATCTTAAAGTTTCAATAATTTCCGGGGTGGGCCATACACCCGGGTTATTCAGGTCTTCTTTGGAAAGATAGGGCATGGCCGCTGCATTGGGTGTTGCAAAATGATTATAATTTGAAAGCTCGGCACCTACTTTGGCATCCAGAACCCAGTTGATCCACTTGTGTGCAGAATCCAGGTTTGGGGCTTTGGCAGGGATACACATGGAGTCTATCCATATGGCGCTGCCTTCCTTTGGCACGATAAAACCATAGGTATCCGGATCTTCGGCAACGGTCTGAACGGCATCGCCATTGTAAACCAGTGCAGCAGCAGCTGTTCCGGAAATAACATCGTTTTTACCACCCACACCACCTTTAAATCCCAGACAGGCTTCTCTCTTCTTTGTGCTGACAAGAAGATCGGCAGCCTCTTTCAGTTCTTTCGGGTTGATGGAGTTAAAATCATATCCCAGATACAGCAGGGTGATCCCCAGCATTTCCCTGACAGAATCAATCAGATAAAAGGTTCCTGGTTTTTTTTCGGGATCAAATATAATGGACCAGGACTCAACATCTGCCGGGCTTAATTTTTTCTTGTTATACATCAATCCAACCGTTCCCCACTGCCACCCGGCTGAATATTTATTGCCCGGATCAAAAACCGGGCTGGCAAACTTTTTACTCAGGTTTTTCAAATTGGGTATTTTTGAGTGGTCAAGGGGCGTTAGCATATTTAACTGAATAAGGCTTGGCATAATATAGTCTGATGGGATAATAATGTCATATTGCCCCAATCCGCCGGATTGCAGTTTCGCCATCATATCTTCATTTGATTCATACAGATCCAGACTCACTTTGATACCCGTGGCTTTTTCAAATTCCTTTGGAAAATTGACTTCATCCATGTATTCAGACCATGTAAATATTTTCAATTCGCCGCTCCCGCACCATGCGGTTCCTGATAAAAAAACAAATAATACAATAGCCATTAACAATAATTTTTTCATTTCATCCTCCTTAATCGTTTGGTTATTATCGCAACGTTTAAACAATATCTATTTTGTATTAATTTTCCTTGTAAACCGTTCCATGACACCCACAAGAAGTATCGTGGCAAATAAAACCAGGGTTGACAGCGCATGAATCTGCGGGGTTACAACTCGTCTTACTGCTGCAAAAATATACAATGGAAGGGTTACCGAGTCTGGGCCAGCTGTAAAAAAACTGATTACAAAGTCATCAAGAGACAAGGTAAAGGCAAGCATGGCACCGGCAACAATGCCTGGCATCAATAAGGGCAGGGTGATTTTCCATAAAAGATAAGAAGTGCTTGCATACAGATCCCTTGCTGCTTCTTCAATGTCTTTTCCGATGCTGACAAGACGGCTTCTGACCACAAGTGCTACAAATGCCACCTGAAAGGTAATGTGGCCAATGATCATACTGAAGAGACCCGGTTCAAACAATGATGATACGCCCCGCAGAAATCCAAACGCAACCACCAGAGCTGCCGCAAGGATGATATCCGGTATGATCACGGGAAGGTGAAGAGTAAGATCCAGAACTGTGTTCATTTTTCTGGGCCAGGGAAACCGGTCCATGCCTATTGCAAGCGCGGTCCCAAGAACAGTGGAAACAAGGGTGGATACAACAGCCAGAATCAGTGTGTTCCAGGCCGCCTGAAGGATCACCTCGTTGTGAAACAGCTGTATATACCAGTCAAGTGTAAATCCCTTCCAGGCAAGGCCGTATTTTGTATTATTCACGGAAAAAAATGCCACAGCCATCAGCGGAAGATACAAAAACCCCATGGTCCCAAAAGCCATTATATTAATAATCAGATTAATCTTTCTCATAACAACTCCATACCTTTGTTTTTTCTTCTATACAAATAAAGACTGACCATGGTCAATACCATTAACGCCATGCTGATTGCCGCACCAAAGGCCCAGTCTCGGCTGGCACCAAACTGCTGTTGAATCAGATTTCCCACAAGCATATATTTTGCTCCTCCCAGAAGGTCCGGAACAACAAACATTCCCATGGCAGGAACAAAGGTCAGAATAATGCCAACAGAAAGCCCGGGCAGGGTCTGGGGTAAAATGGCATGCATGAAAATTCGTGTGTTTGACGAATACAGATCCTGTGCTGCTTCAACCAGGGTCCAGTCCAGACGTTCAACACTTGAAAAAAGCGGCAGGGCTACAAAGGGCAGAAACATGGAAATCATCCCCAGATAAACGGCAAAGGCGCTGGGATAAAGGGCCATTCCCGGCGAGATAATTTTAAAATATGCTGCCAGTTTGGCAAATGGCAGTTCCGGGGCTAAAATCAAAAACCAGGAGTAGGTTCTGATGACCATATTGGTCCAGAAGGGGATAATCACTATCATCAGCCAGATATACCGGGTTCTTTCAGGCTTTCGTGCGATAAAAAAACACAGCGGATAAGAGAGCACAACGGCTAAGCCTGTGGTGACAAAGGCCACCCATACAGAGCGCAGAAGAATAATGATATAGTCCGGGGTCCATCCGAATATACCAAACCCCATGAGCCGTTTATAATTCTCCAGGCCAAACTCCCAGACCAGTTCGCCATAAGCTCCCCTGCCGGCAAAGCTGACAAGGATCAGTATCAAACCCGGAAGTATCAGGAAAATTATCAACCACAACATGCCCGGACTCAGGAACAAGGCCCCTCTTTTGATGAGCTTCTTCTGGGAAAGCAGCTCGCCATACCAGATCATCAGCCTATTCATTGAGCACCACCAGTTCTTTTGGTGCCAGTTCCAGCCAGAGTTCATCTCCAATTTTAAAGTGCTTATAGGTACTGCTCCTGACCCTTATCGGGCCGGGTTCAAACCAGAGATCCCGGTTTGTGCCGCGGTAAATGATCTCGCTGACCTTTGCCCGGATACCATTTTTATCCGGTTTTGTATCCAGAACGTTTATCCATTCAGGCCTGATCGCAATAACGCCGTGTTCCCAGGGAGGCGGTACGTCCAGATCAAGGGGGCCGATATCCGTATGGAACACCCCGTCATGGAATCTGCCGGCAAGCAGATTTGCTGCCCCTAAAAATTCTGCAACAAATTTATTTTTGGGAAAATCATAAACCTCTTCCGGCGTACCGAACTGAATGATTTCTCCATCCTTCATTACCGCAATCCGATCAGACACCACAAGGGCTTCATCCTGATCATGGGTAACCAGTATAAAGGTCTGCCCCAGTTTTTGCTGCAACCGTCGGAGCTCTACCTGAACCTGGGCCCGTAATTTGGCATCCAGGGCTGACATGGGTTCATCCAGCAACAGCACCTTGGGTTCGTTTACCAGGGCGCGGGCAAGTGCCACCCGCTGGTTCTGACCGCCGGAAAGCTGATGGGGATACCGTTTGGGCATGCTTCCAAGCTCAAGCATATCCAGAGATTTCTGAACCCTGGTTTTTATTTCTTTTTCTGGGATTTTTCTGGAACGAAGCCCAAAGGCAATATTTTCAAAAATATTGAGGTGGGGAAAAAGCGCATAGCTCTGGAAAACGGTATTGATCTGTCGTTTAATGGCGGGCAGTCTGGTGATATCCTGATCTTCCAGGATTACGCTGCCTGAATCCTGGAGCTCCAGACCGGCGATCATGCGCAGCAATGTTGTTTTGCCACAGCCGGAAGGACCCAGCAGGGTAAAGAATTCCCCTGATTTTATTTCAAGGGTAACGTCCTTGACTGCTTCTACTTGCCCATAGGTTTTATTGATACCCGATAGATATAATCCCTTTTTATCTGTTATCATGACCTTTTTCCAGTCCTCGTTTCTAATTAGTGTTTGAACGAAAACTCACCCATCTACTGCGTTGCTGCAAAATCCTGAAATCCTCATGTACAGTAGTACACTCCGGTTTCAAGATTTTTTGCGCCTTGTATATGGGCAACTTTTCGCCCAAACACGGGGTTTTCGGTCAGGCACTAATTATTCACAATATTTCTTATACCTTTTTATTCTTTAACATATTAATTTAAGAGTAAAAATACAAAAATTTTCTTTTACCCCAGATATCCTGATGTGCGGGGTACTCTGACCGCCTGGTCAAGAATATTGACAGCCAGTTCATGACGCTTGGACCGAGGGGAGCCCTGCGTACTTCGTTGTTTCATCTGCTGGGCCCTTTGTTTTCGGGATATGGTGTCTGATTCCTTGAACACAAGTGCACCAAAATTGCACTCTTCTATGCATGCCGGACTGCCGCCACAAAGATCACACTTGTAAGGCATCCCAGAGTCATACTGCTCCATCATCCCGTAGGGGCATGCTTCAACGCAGTCACCGCATTTGGTGCATTTCTTGATATTAATGGCAATAACCCCCCTTTCGTTTTTAATGATGGCGCCTTCGGGACAGGCTTTCATGCAGTCTGCGCCGGGGCACTGAAAACAAATGCTGGGCACTGAATATCCCTGGTGGGCAAAATTATTGATTTTTATTCTGGCCTTAGAGGGTATAAACATCCCCTCTTTTAGAGCTGAACAAACATATGTACATCGATTACATCCCGTGCATCTATTAGGGATGGCCAAAAGTAATTTTTCCATTCACTTTTTTCCTTATCTTAATCCTTGTATCTGGTTGATATATTCAAATCAGGCATCCAAAAGATCCAGTTCTTCAAGCTTTTTCTCAAGGGGTCGTCCTTCAGTATCCCATCCCCTTAAGTGATACAGAAGGGCCTTCATCTGAGCCAGAGCCTTAAGGTCAAATTTCTTGCCTTCATAGGGGCCGTTTTCCAGTGCTTTATTAAGGAGTCTATCTGAAATGGTGTCATCAGCAGCCGTAAATCCGGCCTTTAAGTTGAACAGCCGTGTAAGATTCCATATTCTTTCCCCGGCCTTTTCCAGATCCCGGCCTGATATTTTTTTGCCCAGTCCCTTTGTCATAAAATCCGCCATAATGGATGTATCCACTGTCCCCCAGAAATCGCAAAGACCCATGGACCATTTGACAGCATTAATATTCTGATTTTTCATAACTGCCTGGGTCATCTCTTTGACCTTAAAGGGTTCATCTTCAAAAAGCGTAAAGGATCTTAAGTGGCACGCGCCCCGCTCGGACGTGGCATATCCCAGAGCCATTCCATAGTTGCCACGGGGGTCATAAGCCGGCATTTCAAGATTTTTAGCATGGGCTGCCATATCCTCGGCACCATGTTTTGCAGCCAGTTTTTTGGCGCCCAGGGCCAGGTCTTTTCCGCGTTGTGTAGATCCCATGGCGATTTCTTCTATTAAACAAAGATATTCTTCTGCATTGCCAAACCGGATACCATAGTCATGGAGACTGGATTCAGTTATGTCCATGGCAAGACCGATGATATTACCCGTTGACATGGTATCAAGGCCATAATCATCACAGAGCCGGTTGAATTTCATGACGGCTTCAAGATTATGAATCTCGCAGTTTGACCCTCCCAGACAAAGGGTCTCATATTCCGGGCCTTCCATCTGGGTGCCGTTAAGGGAAGTAAACTTTCCGCATCCCATGGGACAGGAAGCACATGAGCGGTCACCGATTTTTATATCATCTATGGCCTCGGCATTCAGGCTCAGACGGCCGTTGCTCACGCCCTTTGAAAAATTTCTAGTGGGATGAATTCCCATTTCATTGGTAACATCCACCAGCATGGCCGTGCCGTGATGATACGCCCACATATTATCGTTGGTGAGAAAATTCTCCGTTGTATGTTCAACCACTTTTTCATAAAATGCCCCCATTTCATTGACCTGGACGCCGCCCGTTCCCCGGACGGCAATTGCTTTTAAATTCTTAGCGCCAAACAATGCCCCGGCACCCCCGCGTCCCATCTGCCGGTATGATTCAGACCCGACACAGGCAAACTCGATCAAATTTTCACCTGCAGGACCAATGGAAAGGGTCTTGATATCAAAATCAATTTTGTTTTTGAGCCATGCTTCTGTTTCAAAAATCCCTTTACCCACCAAAGGTGCCGCATCTTCCAGGGTGACTACATTATCTTCAATTTTAAGATAGACAGGCTTGTCAGCTTTCCCGGTTACAACAATGCCGTCATATCCGGCAAATTTGAGTTCCGGCCCAAAGGAACCGCCAATATTGGATTCAAAAATCGTTCCGGTTTTGGGTGATTTAGATACCAGACAGGTGCGGGCGGATGTGGGCACAAGCGTTCCACACACAGGCCCTGTCATGATTACAAAGGCATTTTCCGGTGACAGGGGATCAACCTTTGGATCAATCAAATCATAGAGATATTTTACGGCAAGTCCCCATCCGCCAATATATTGGGTACGAAGGTTCTGGGGGATTGTCTTGGACTGAATCTCTTTTTTGGTCAAATCCACATGAAGGACCTGCCCGGTATAAAGGTATTCATTTGGTTTCCCCTTTGGAAGCTCAATGGATTTAAAGACATCTTCTATCCGGTTCAGGCATTCATCAAGAATTTCCCAGGGCACGTTCAAGGCGGGTTCAAACCGGATGTTCTTTGAATTGGTAAGGGTCCCGGCTGTGATCACCCCCCTTGAAAACAAACCTGATGCCACCTTGTACCCGATACCATCCGTGTGAAATTCCATGCCCAGAAGAAGTCCAAGTCCTCTTTTATGGGCCAGGATTCCTGGATACCGTTCCTGGAGGTCTCCTAATTTTTCAAGAACATATTCGCCCTTTTGTTTGGCCTGGTCTGCAAGATCTTCGTCCAGAAGAACGGAGATAGCGGCAAGGGCAGAGGCACAGGCAAGGGGGTTGCCACCCGTGGTGGTGGTATGCATAAAGGGGTTGGGTTCCAGGCATTTCCAGATTTTGGGTGTTGACATGAAAGCTGACATGGGCACGACACCACCGCCCAGAGCCTTGCCAAAACACATGATGTCGGGTTTCACATTCCAGTGATCCACACCAAATATTTTACCGGTTCGTCCAAATCCGGTCTGTACTTCGTCAGCGATTAAAAGCACCCCATAATGATCGCAAATCTCACGAACGCCCGGCAGGTAATCATCCGGCGGTACAATGGCACCGGCTTCACCCTGAATCGGCTCAACCACAACCGCTGCAATATCATCACCAACCGTCCTGGCAGATGCCAATTCCTGTTCAAGAGCGGCAAGGTCGCCAAACGGGATCTGTCTGACGCCGTCAAGAAGCGGCAGCAAAGGCTGTCTGAACATCCTTTTGCCCATCAGGGAAAGAGCTCCCAGCGTTTTCCCGTGAAACCCTCTGAGCATGGAAATAAACCCTTTGCGGCCTGTGTAAAGCTTGGCCAGCTTCATGGCACCTTCCACGGCTTCGGTTCCTGAATTGGCAAAAAATCCATACTGGATTTTACCGGGTGTCAGCAATGCCAGTATTTTTGCCAGCTGCGCCCTTAAGGGGTCCAGCATTTCCTGGCTGTATTGGGGAGATCTATCCAGCTGGGCTTTTACCGCGGCTACAATTTTGGGATGGCGGATGCCATAGGAATAAAGACCAAATCCACCCAAAAGGTCAAGAAATTCCCTGTCCAGTGCATCCACAAGGACGGAGCCCTGTCCTGTCCATTCAGTGACGGCAAATCCGGTTGCTTCGGTTACTGATTTTCGATACTCAAGAAAACCCTTATTAATATGATCCCGGAAGTTTCGAACTGTTTTTCTCGACATCTCCTGTCTGATTTCAAGAGATATTTCTTTTGTCGGCTTAAGGATGATTTCAATGATTTCATCCACTTCTTTTTTAGCCGCTTTGATATCCCTGAGTTTATAATCATCGGGATGATATTCTTCTAAGTCGATCATTTAGATTTCATCTCCTTTATTGTTTTTCCACTTCATAGAAGCTTTCTTCAAGGATTGAAAGCCCTTTGTCAAGCTCTTCTGTCGTTATCACAAGGGGCATGAGCGTTCTGATAATATTGCCATAATTTCCACAGGACAATATGAACAACCCCTTTTCATAACAGAGCTGGACCAGTTTTTTAGCCTTTTCAGTGGCAGGCTCTTTGGTTATTCTGTCCTGGACCAGTTCCAAGCCCAGCATGGGACCCTTTCCCCTGACTTCACCGATTATTTCATGATCTTTCTGAAGGGAAGTAAATCTTTCCAGCAGGATTTCTCCAAGGCTTTGAGCGGTTTTTAAGAGCCCATCGTCAAACAATATTTCCAGGACAGCGAGGGCTGCTCTGCAGGATAGCGGGTTGCCACCATATGTCCCCCCAAGGCCACCTACATGTGGGGCTTCCATCAGTTCTTTCCGTCCAATCACAGCACTTAATGGCATGCCGCCGGCAAAACTTTTTGCAAGGGTGATTATATCCGGTTCCACCCCCCAGTGTTCTATAGCAAAAAACTTGCCCGTTCTTCCGGCACCCGACTGAATTTCATCAATGATCAGGGAAATGTCATATTTGGCACATATTTTTTGAAGTTTTGGAAAATACTCAGGCGGGGGGGTAATAAATCCGCCTTCTCCCTGGATCGGTTCTGCAATAACGGCTGCCGTGTTTTCAGGGGCAACATTGCCAATAAAGAACTCTTCAAGATAATCAGCACAGGCTGTTTCACAGGAGGGATATTTCAAGTTAAAGGGGCATCGATAGCAATAGGCATAGGGCATTCTGTAAATTTCCGGCACAAACGGTCCGAAATTGAATTTATATGGTTTTACTTTACTGGTGAGGCTCATGGCCAGTTGGGTCCTGCCATGAAATGCATTGTCAAAACAGATAATACCGCTGCGTTTAGTGGCATACCGGGATATTTTTACAGCATTTTCAACGGCCTCGGCACCTGAGTTCGCAAACAGGGTCATTTTTTCAAAGGCTCCGGGTGCCAGAGCATTTAATCGTTCGGCAAGCGCGACATAAGGTTCATACATGGCAACATGAAAACAGGTGTGAATATATAAATCTGCCTGATCCTTTATGGCTTGAACCACTTTTGGATGGCAGTGTCCTACATTGTTAACACCAATCCCGCCCGCAAAATCAATATAGGTTTTTCCATCCACATCTGTCATACTTGCCCCTTGCGCCTTTTTGATAAAGGCGCTGGTTGTATTAAACGGACCCTGGGGGACACTTTTTTTTCTTCGTTCATTGAGTTCCTGGCTTATTGACGTCATTTTAAATCTCCTAATATAATTTTAGTCTGGCTGGCATCTGCCTTTAATTTTTCAGGTTTCTTTTTATTAATTTGAAGCTCAGATCACCCGCCTTTTTGATTAAATGCTAAAGACCCCTATCGATCCAACTAATAGAATCTAATTCGATTGTCAATCTTTTTATTTCGAATTTAGTATGAGTCTACGATTTTTTAAGTGCGTAAATCGAATATTCGATATTCGAACTTGTGTTTTTTCGGACACCATGATAGGAACCATTTGAATTGTTAACTTTTATAAATGCCCTGATCGGGAAAATTATTTTTCATGCCTTTTTCAGGACTGCAAACCACTTTTGAGGTGCACATTGAATTTACACGTCGATGATATTGATACTGAAATCATTAAGCTGTTGAATCAAAACGGCAGAACACCCAATACAGAGATCGCCAAAAAATTAAATCTATCCGAGACAGCCATTCGAAAACGAATAAAAAAAATGCTTGAAGATGAAATTATACAGATCGTAGCTGTCGTTAACCAACAGAAACTGGGGTATGTGTTCAGGGGTAATATCTGCATTAGAGTTGATATTAAAAAAATTGATAATGTCAAAAAACAGCTCCATGAGATTAATCGTGTATGGTATATCGCCCACCTCACAGGCGCATTTGATTTTGATGTGGAGTTCAGTGCCAAATCCCAGGACGAACTTCGAACGCTTATTGAACAAATCAACAAAATCGATGGAATCCTTAAAACGGAAGTTTCAATTCGCCTGCAATTGTTGAGAAACCGTAACGACTGGGAAAAATAAGCTTCCCTCACAATTTCCTATCGTTTATTGTTGAGCAAAACTCCGGAAATGACAATAACCGTTGCCATAATCTGCTTTGCGTTTAATATCTCACCTAAAATCAGTCAGCCTAACAGGACGGCCGTGACTGGGATCAGGTTAATAAAGATTGCTGTTCTGGAGGCGGGGATTTTGCTGATTCCCCAATAATAAAGCTCAAGGGCATGTAAAGTCGTTAAAAATTGTAAAAAAAGGGTAAACATGGCAAGGTGGCAGACATGTATACACGATTCACCCAGAAAGCATTGAATATTATTTACAATATTCCTGAAGGGAAGGTGCTGACCTATGGTAGGGCAGCCGCCCTTGCCGGAAAACCAAATGGTGCCCGCCAGATTTCAAGGCTGCTTCATTCAATGTCAAGAAAGCATGATCTGCCATGGCATCGTATTATCAACTCAAAGGGAAAAATATCCTTGAGGCCGTCCCAGGGGTATGAATTGCAAAAGGCGCTTCTTGAATCAGAGGGTGTTAAATTTTCTAAAAGTGATACCATTGATCTAAAGGTTTACTTATGGATCAAGCCTGTTCAAATGGAAAGGCCTTATTAAAACTTGCGTTAAAAAGAATGCCCGGCCTTTATTGCCTGCTCAAGGCTTTTCATTTTCGGTCCTTGCCGGGTCCACAGCCGGCAGGAATCGATTAAAAAATTTTTTTCGCTGAAATTGTCAAGATCCTTTGGCATAGATGAGTTATCTTTTCTTTTCTGGGTCAGCCAGCCATGGACAATCTCCTGGCCCATAGCAATGACCAACTGGCAAAGATGGGTGCATCCTTTTTTCCCACCCATGATATCCCTGATATTTTTTGAAAATCCTGATTTAATCTCAAGCCCTTTTAGTTTTTCTATTGTATCAAGGGTGGTGGTGCATTCAGTCATGGGGACCTGGATCATCTTTGCCTCAGCATCTTCTATCATGAGGGGATCTGGCTTTATCAATAGCTTTACATCCATGTGGTGAATGATTCCTGGTTCTATAACAGCTCCTGTCACATCAAATATTCTTATGTATCGTTCGTCTTTTAAAACACCGTGAACAATCACCCGGGAGCCTGTGTGAGGGTAGGTGGCAAGTTGAATATCCCGTGTATGTATTCTGACTTTATTTTCTAAAATGTTGTCTAACATGAATAAATTTTTCCTATGAAGCGTTATTTAAGGTCATTGATTTTTATTCCGGATCATAGACAGGCCCATTGTTTTCACCACCACTTGTGAGCAAGATCCTGTACTGGGAAGGTCTTCTGTCTCTGAAAAGTCCCCATGAAGCTCTCTGGATCTTAAATTGTTCAAGATCAAAATTTGAAAGGATCACGGCTTCATCTGTCCGGTTGGCCTGGGTGAGAATACGGCCCATGTTGTCTGTGATAAAGGATGATCCGTAAAAGCTGATGCTGGATCTATCAAATGATTCCGTACCGATCCTGTTGGATGCCACAACCGGGATCATATTGCAGGCAGCGTGTCCCTGCATGCAGGTTTGCCAGTGCTCCTTTGAATCCAGGGCACCATTGGCAGGCTCTGATCCAATGGCTGTGGGATAAAAAATAATCTCAGCGCCTTTTAACGCCATGATCCTGGCTGCTTCCGGGAACCACTGATCCCAGCAGATGCCCACACCGATACACGCATATTTTGTCTGCCATACCTTGAAACCCGTATCCCCAGGATTAAAATAGAATTTTTCCTCATACCCGGGACCGTCGGGTATATGACATTTTCTGTAAATTCCCAGTATGCTTCCGTCGGCATCAATCACGGCAGTGGTATTGTAATGGGCATTGTTCTTTTTTTCAAAGAAACTGATGGGCAATACAATATTTAATTTTTTTGCAATGGTACTAAAATGTTTGACCGCTCTATTCTCTTCTAAAGTGCTTGCCAGATTGAAATGCTCGGCCTTTTCCTCCTGGCAGAAATAAAGATTTTCAAAAAGCTCCTGAAGCAACACAATCTGGGCACCTTTTTGGGCCGCCTCTTGAACCAGTTTTTCCGCAGTCAAGATATTCTGATCGCGATCCGTTGTGCAGGCCATCTGGGTGGCAGCAACCCAAACCGTTGACATGGTTTTTTCTCCTTGTTTTAACCGATCATATCCACCAGTATGTCCTCAGGCAATATGTCCTCAGACAATATGCGTTCATGTTTAAACACCTGGCTGCTGCTGGGTGATACAATGGATATTTCCTCCCCCGAGAAGTATTTCCCGGGCATAGATACCCACCACAATTCTCTCCGGGAAAAGGCTTTTTATTTTTTCCATGGCAGCTTTATCATGGGGATCATCAAATAAAGGCATGACAATACCATTATTGGCAATATAAAAATTCACATAGGATGCCGCCAGCCTGTTCCCATCGTTCCTTGGTGCGACATTGGGCTTTTTTTCAATCCCCAGGCTTTCCGCCTCGGTCATATACAATGGGCCGGGCTGATGGATTTTATGAATTTTTATTTTTCTGCCTTTTGCATCAACAGAACCTGAGAGCCTGTCAAAGGCATCACAGGATATTTCATACTGGGGATCTGTCTTGTCATCTGTCCAGTGAAGCAGGACTTCTCCGGGCCTTGTAAAGCAGCACAGGTTGTCCACATGGCCGTCTGTCTCATCCATGAACACCCCTTTTCCCAGCCAGATGATTTTTTCTACATTCAAATATTCTTTTAAATGGTTTTCTATCTGGGTCTTTGAAAGATCCGGATTCCGGTTAGGGTTCAACAGGCACTCTTCTGTTGTAATTAATGTGCCTTCACCATCCGTATGGATGGCACCGCCTTCAAGGATAATACAAGCTTTATACCGGTCTATTTTTCCATGTTTCAAAACTTCTTTGGCCACACAGATGTCTTTATCCCATGGGAAATATATCCCTCCGTTAAGCCCGCCCCAGGCATTAAAATCCCAGTCCACCCCCCGGACTTCATTGCTATCATTTTTAACAAATGTGGGTCCTGTATCCCTCATCCACGAATCATCTGATTCAATGTGAACAATTTCAATTTCAGATGGCAGGCTGTTTTGGGCAGTTTCAATCTGGTGTTTGGATACTCCCATGGCCACGGGTTCAAACCGGGATATGGCCTGGGCAACCAGGGAAAATACGTTCTGGGCAGGTACTGCATTCAACCGCCAATTGTCCGGTCGTTCAGGCCACAGCATCCAGCATTTTTCATGGGGCTCAAACTCACCCGGCATCCTGAAACCATCCTGTCTTGGCGTTGTCCCCAATATTCTGGACATAGATTTTTTCCCCTCAAAAATAACATGATGGCGGCAATACATCTTGGCCGCCATCATGTTTGAATCATAATCGTTAATGGGACTTTGCCCTTGTCCATGCCTGGTCGGCAATATGATTGTCTTTCCCAAGGTCTTTTACAAATCTTAAAGTTTCAATAATTTCCGGGGTGGGCCATACACCCGGGTTATTCAGGTCTTCTTTGGAAAGATAGGGCATGGCCGCTGCATTGGGTGTTGCAAAATGATTATAATTTGAAAGCTCGGCACCTACTTTGGCATCCAGAACCCAGTTGATCCACTTGTGTGCAGAATCCAGGTTTGGGGCTTTGGCAGGGATACACATGGAGTCTATCCATATGGCGCTGCCTTCCTTTGGCACGATAAAACCATAGGTATCCGGATCTTCGGCAACGGTCTGAACGGCATCGCCATTGTAAACCAGTGCAGCAGCAGCTGTTCCGGAAATAACATCGTTTTTACCACCCACACCACCTTTAAATCCCAGACAGGCTTCTCTCTTCTTTGTGCTGACAAGAAGATCGGCAGCCTCTTTCAGTTCTTTCGGGTTGATGGAGTTAAAATCATATCCCAGATACAGCAGGGTGATCCCCAGCATTTCCCTGACAGAATCAATCAGATAAAAGGTTCCTGGTTTTTTTTCGGGATCAAATATAATGGACCAGGACTCAACATCTGCCGGGCTTAATTTTTTCTTGTTATACATCAATCCAACCGTTCCCCACTGCCACCCGGCTGAATATTTATTGCCCGGATCAAAAACCGGGCTGGCAAACTTTTTACTCAGGTTTTTCAAATTGGGTATTTTTGAGTGGTCAAGGGGCGTTAGCATATTTAACTGAATAAGGCTTGGCATAATATAGTCTGATGGGATAATAATGTCATATTGCCCCAATCCGCCGGATTGCAGTTTCGCCATCATATCTTCATTTGATTCATACAGATCCAGACTCACTTTGATACCCGTGGCTTTTTCAAATTCCTTTGGAAAATTGACTTCATCCATGTATTCAGACCATGTAAATATTTTCAATTCGCCGCTCCCGCACCATGCGGTTCCTGATAAAAAAACAAATAATACAATAGCCATTAACAATAATTTTTTCATTTCATCCTCCTTAATCGTTTGGTTATTATCGCAACGTTTAAACAATATCTATTTTGTATTAATTTTCCTTGTAAACCGTTCCATGACACCCACAAGAAGTATCGTGGCAAATAAAACCAGGGTTGACAGCGCATGAATCTGCGGGGTTACAACTCGTCTTACTGCTGCAAAAATATACAATGGAAGGGTTACCGAGTCTGGGCCAGCTGTAAAAAAACTGATTACAAAGTCATCAAGAGACAAGGTAAAGGCAAGCATGGCACCGGCAACAATGCCTGGCATCAATAAGGGCAGGGTGATTTTCCATAAAAGATAAGAAGTGCTTGCATACAGATCCCTTGCTGCTTCTTCAATGTCTTTTCCGATGCTGACAAGACGGCTTCTGACCACAAGTGCTACAAATGCCACCTGAAAGGTAATGTGGCCAATGATCATACTGAAGAGACCCGGTTCAAACAATGATGATACGCCCCGCAGAAATCCAAACGCAACCACCAGAGCTGCCGCAAGGATGATATCCGGTATGATCACGGGAAGGTGAAGAGTAAGATCCAGAACTGTGTTCATTTTTCTGGGCCAGGGAAACCGGTCCATGCCTATTGCAAGCGCGGTCCCAAGAACAGTGGAAACAAGGGTGGATACAACAGCCAGAATCAGTGTGTTCCAGGCCGCCTGAAGGATCACCTCGTTGTGAAACAGCTGTATATACCAGTCAAGTGTAAATCCCTTCCAGGCAAGGCCGTATTTTGTATTATTCACGGAAAAAAATGCCACAGCCATCAGCGGAAGATACAAAAACCCCATGGTCCCAAAAGCCATTATATTAATAATCAGATTAATCTTTCTCATAACAACTCCATACCTTTGTTTTTTCTTCTATACAAATAAAGACTGACCATGGTCAATACCATTAACGCCATGCTGATTGCCGCACCAAAGGCCCAGTCTCGGCTGGCACCAAACTGCTGTTGAATCAGATTTCCCACAAGCATATATTTTGCTCCTCCCAGAAGGTCCGGAACAACAAACATTCCCATGGCAGGAACAAAGGTCAGAATAATGCCAACAGAAAGCCCGGGCAGGGTCTGGGGTAAAATGGCATGCATGAAAATTCGTGTGTTTGACGAATACAGATCCTGTGCTGCTTCAACCAGGGTCCAGTCCAGACGTTCAACACTTGAAAAAAGCGGCAGGGCTACAAAGGGCAGAAACATGGAAATCATCCCCAGATAAACGGCAAAGGCGCTGGGATAAAGGGCCATTCCCGGCGAGATAATTTTAAAATATGCTGCCAGTTTGGCAAATGGCAGTTCCGGGGCTAAAATCAAAAACCAGGAGTAGGTTCTGATGACCATATTGGTCCAGAAGGGGATAATCACTATCATCAGCCAGATATACCGGGTTCTTTCAGGCTTTCGTGCGATAAAAAAACACAGCGGATAAGAGAGCACAACGGCTAAGCCTGTGGTGACAAAGGCCACCCATACAGAGCGCAGAAGAATAATGATATAGTCCGGGGTCCATCCGAATATACCAAACCCCATGAGCCGTTTATAATTCTCCAGGCCAAACTCCCAGACCAGTTCGCCATAAGCTCCCCTGCCGGCAAAGCTGACAAGGATCAGTATCAAACCCGGAAGTATCAGGAAAATTATCAACCACAACATGCCCGGACTCAGGAACAAGGCCCCTCTTTTGATGAGCTTCTTCTGGGAAAGCAGCTCGCCATACCAGATCATCAGCCTATTCATTGAGCACCACCAGTTCTTTTGGTGCCAGTTCCAGCCAGAGTTCATCTCCAATTTTAAAGTGCTTATAGGTACTGCTCCTGACCCTTATCGGGCCGGGTTCAAACCAGAGATCCCGGTTTGTGCCGCGGTAAATGATCTCGCTGACCTTTGCCCGGATACCATTTTTATCCGGTTTTGTATCCAGAACGTTTATCCATTCAGGCCTGATCGCAATAACGCCGTGTTCCCAGGGAGGCGGTACGTCCAGATCAAGGGGGCCGATATCCGTATGGAACACCCCGTCATGGAATCTGCCGGCAAGCAGATTTGCTGCCCCTAAAAATTCTGCAACAAATTTATTTTTGGGAAAATCATAAACCTCTTCCGGCGTACCGAACTGAATGATTTCTCCATCCTTCATTACCGCAATCCGATCAGACACCACAAGGGCTTCATCCTGATCATGGGTAACCAGTATAAAGGTCTGCCCCAGTTTTTGCTGCAACCGTCGGAGCTCTACCTGAACCTGGGCCCGTAATTTGGCATCCAGGGCTGACATGGGTTCATCCAGCAACAGCACCTTGGGTTCGTTTACCAGGGCGCGGGCAAGTGCCACCCGCTGGTTCTGACCGCCGGAAAGCTGATGGGGATACCGTTTGGGCATGCTTCCAAGCTCAAGCATATCCAGAGATTTCTGAACCCTGGTTTTTATTTCTTTTTCTGGGATTTTTCTGGAACGAAGCCCAAAGGCAATATTTTCAAAAATATTGAGGTGGGGAAAAAGCGCATAGCTCTGGAAAACGGTATTGATCTGTCGTTTAATGGCGGGCAGTCTGGTGATATCCTGATCTTCCAGGATTACGCTGCCTGAATCCTGGAGCTCCAGACCGGCGATCATGCGCAGCAATGTTGTTTTGCCACAGCCGGAAGGACCCAGCAGGGTAAAGAATTCCCCTGATTTTATTTCAAGGGTAACGTCCTTGACTGCTTCTACTTGCCCATAGGTTTTATTGATACCCGATAGATATAATCCCTTTTTATCTGTTATCATGACCTTTTTCCAGTCCTCGTTTCTAATTAGTGTTTGAACGAAAACTCACCCATCTACTGCGTTGCTGCAAAATCCTGA
>CALGRI010000464.1 GCA_937880875.1 uncultured Pseudomonadota bacterium | reverse complement strand
ATCAAGGCAAGATCTACAGGACCTTCAATATCACTAATGTCTTTATAACATCGAAGCCCTAAAATCATATCTTCTTTTGGGTTAACTGGATAAATCTGTCCTTCAAAGCCATCTGCCAGAAGGGTTTTAATGGCCTGGTATCCCCGCTTTGTTTTATTTTTTGATGCACCGATGATGGCAACGGATTTGGCATTGAGTACTTTATCTAACATGATCTTTTCCTTTGATTATTTTTTTCTCTGCTCAAAATTTTCCAGAGATAATTCTCTATCTTTGGTTGAAACACATGCCAGGCAGGCTTCAATTTCATAATCCATCAACGCCTCAAGGCTAGTTTCTCCCTGGGCCATGAGAAAGCCCTTTTTGATGAGTTTCAGGGAAAAAGACGAGTTGCCAACAATCTTTTTGGCCATTGCAAATGCTTCATCCATGAGATCTTCAAGGGGAACAGCTTTATTGACAAGACCGATTCGCAAGGCTTCCTCGCCCGTAATATTTTCTGCGGTAAATAAAAGTTCCCTTGCCTTACCCGGGCCGACCAGATCCTGAACAAGACGAAATGCCCCACCCGTGACAGATGAGGTTACCCTTGCCTCAGGAGAACCGATAAGGGCCTCTTTGGCTGCAATTCTGATATCACAGGCCAGGGCAAGTTCGTACCCTGAACCCAGGGCATACCCATTAATGGCTGCAATGGTGGGTTTTTCAAACCGAATAATCTTTCTTGATGCTTCCTGCAGGGATTCCAGATAAGCTCTGTAATCTTCAATGCTTCTGTCCTTTGAATCCTTCAGGTCAGCTCCCGTTGAAAAGGCACGGCCTTCCCCGGTAATAATAAGGGCCTTAACATCATTGTCTTGCTTTACTTTTTCAAGGGCATCCTGCATCTCAATCCAGAGTTGCCGATTCATTGCATTGAGCACCTTGGGCCTGTTTAATTTAATCAGGCCAACCTGATCCTTTTTTTCATAAATAATACATTCATAGTTCATGGGAGTCGCCTTTTATTATAGTTTTTTTATATTCATCATTTAAATCCAATATATTAGCCAAAACTAATTACCGCTGCAAATCTGAAGAATGATTGTTTAGTCTGATTTCAGCACAGAAAGAAATGCAGACTGAGGGATCTCAACAGAACCCACCATTTTCATTCGTTTTTTGCCTCTTTTCTGTTTTTCAAGAAGCTTTCGTTTTCTTGAAATATCACCACCATAACATTTTGCAGTCACATCTTTTCTAAATGCAGATATGGTTTCCCGGGAAATAATTTTTCCTCCTATAGCACCCTGGATGGGGATTTTAAACTGCTGTCTGGGAATTTCTTCTCTCAATTTTTTACAAGCCGTTCTGGCTCTTGCTTCTGCCTTGTCCCGGTGAATAAGCTGGGACAAAGCATCCACCCGCTCACCATTAATAATAAAATCAAGTTTTACAAGGTCTGTCGCCTGGTATCCGGCAATTTCGTAATCAAATGACCCATATCCCTGGGTGACACTTTTGAGCCGATCATAAAATTCATACACCACCTCGGCCAAGGGCAACTCAAACTTCATTTCCATGCGGTTACTTGTTAAATACTGGTAATTTTTGCTGACCCCTCGAAATTCATGGCAGAGCTGCATGACATTACCCATATATTTATCCGGCACAATAATGGAAGCGTTTATAAACGGTTCCCTGACCTTGGATATTTCAGCCGGATCAGGATATTGGACCGGGTTATCAATAATTTTCACCGTCCCATCTGTATAGGTTATCTCATACATAACAGAAGGCGATGTTAAAATCAAAGAAACATCATATTCCCGTTCAAGCCTTTCCTGGACAACTTCGAGATGTAAAAGACCTAGAAAACCACACCGGTATCCAAACCCAAGGGCAGTGGAACTGTCTTTCTCATAAATCAAAGATGCATCATTGAGTTTAAGTTTTTCCAAAGCAGCAGTAAGTTCCTCATAATCATCAGATGCAACAGGATACATGGAAGAAAACACAACGGGTGTCGGCTCTCGAAATCCCCCCAGACGCTTTTCACAACGTTTATCAGGCATGGTGACAGTATCCCCGATTTTCACGTCGCTGATATTTTTAATGCCGGCGATAAAGTATCCCACCTGCCCTGCAACAAGTTCTTTTTGGGGTTGCCTCACTATTTGAAACAATCCCACTTCTTCAACTTTATACTGGGAATTATTGGACAGAAACAGGATTTTATCGCCTTTTTTAATGCTGCCCTCAAAAATCCTGAAATGAACAACGGTTCCCCTGAAAGCGTCATAATGAGAGTCAAATATCAGGGCTTGAAAAACAGAATCTTCCTTGGAAACAGGTGGCGGTATTTTTCTGATAATGGCCTCAAATATCTTGTCTACACCAGTACCAGCCTTTGCAGAAACCGCTAAGATATCGTCAGTATCAAGCCCCAGATCCTCTTCGATCTGATCCTTGGCCCACTCAATCTGAGCAGAAGGCAGATCTATTTTATTGATCACGGGTATGATCTCAAGCCCATGTTCCATGGCAAGATATAAATTAGCCAGGGTCTGGGCTTCAACCCCCTGGCTTGCATCCACCAGTATCAATGCGCCCTCACAGGATGCCAAAGCCCTTGATACTTCATATGAAAAATCCACATGGCCTGGTGTATCGATCAGATTTAAAAGGTATTGTGTCCCATCCTCTGCAGTATAGGGAAGAGAAACTGTCTGGCTTTTAATGGTAATGCCCCTTTCTCTTTCAATATCCATGGAATCCAGTATCTGATCTTTCATATCCCTTTCCGAAATAATACCGGAAAGCTGGATCAGCCTGTCAGACAATGTTGACTTCCCATGATCGATATGGGCAATAATGCTAAAATTTCGAATATTCTTTATATTTAACTTCAATTCTACTCCAAACTAAAATGTTGACAAATAACACTTATACAGCTAAATTTTGTTTTTGTATATTTATCAATTGAGTTAAGAGGTGTCAAGAAAAGCTCGTTCTACAGAATATAACCCTGGAGAAAAAATTCATGCCATATTCTATCCTGATTGTTGATGACGATATTGCTATTAAAGACTCTGTAACAGAATATCTAAAAGCAATAAATTATGATGTTAAAAGTGCGTTAAATGCAACAGAAGCCTTGGAAATACTCAATTCATTTAAAGCCGATGTTGTCCTTACAGATATCATGATGCAGGGCATGGACGGACTGGAACTCACCCGCAGGATAAAAGAATCCTATGATATTGATGTCATGGTCATGACCGGCTACAGTGCCGAGTATTCATATGAGAATGCAGTTCAATCCGGCGCAAGCGATTTTATTTTCAAACCCTTTCGTTTTGAAGAACTGGATTTGCGAATTAAAAGAGTGTTAAGAGAAGCCGACTTTAAAAAAGAACGCACCAAGCTCTTGAAAAAGCTTGAAAAAATTGCCATTACCGATGCATTAACAGGGCTTTATAATTCACGCCATTTTTTTGCCCAAATAAAAGCTGAAGTCGACCGGCATATGCGCTATTCCAGGGCCCTGTCTTTACTCATTCTGGATATTGATTTCTTTAAAAACTATAATGATACCTGGGGACACCTTGAAGGGGATAAAGTACTCATGGAAATTGGAGAAACGGTTAATTCCTGTATGAGATCCATGGACACGGCCTATCGATATGGTGGAGAAGAGTTTACCATTCTTTTGCCGGAAACAAAACTTCAAAAAGCCTGTTTGGTAGGGAATAGGATAAAAGACCGTATCCGAACCCAGATATTTGAGCCTGAACCAGGGACAAAAGCATCCGTCACCGTCAGTCTCGGCGCCACGGAACTTGTGAAAGGCGAAGATTTCAGGTCATTTATCGACCGGGCCGATAAGGCCATGTATAAATCAAAGGATACCGGCCGGAACAAATTAACCTATATTATTCCCTAGTTAGTGTCTGACTGAAAACCCCGTGTTTGGGCGGCTCGTAGAGGAGCAATGCTCACAAAGTTGCCCATATACAAGGCGCAAAAAATCTTGAAACCGGAGTGTA
>CALGRI010000463.1 GCA_937880875.1 uncultured Pseudomonadota bacterium | reverse complement strand
TTTTGTTAATCAGTTTCAGATTCATTATCTATACAATTGGGGAGACAGTCTATGTTCAGTATATTCAATTACACGGGTCACAATAAAATTAATCATCAGATATAAACTTCCAGCGATAATGAATACCTCTATCGGTGCATAAGTGGCGGCAATAATCTTTTTTGCAATCCCCGTGATTTCCAGAATGGTTATAGTACTGGCAAGAGAGGAAGACTTAACAATTAGTATTACCTCATTACCATAGCTGGGTAATGCCTGGCGAATAGCCACGGGGAATACAATGCGTTTAAACAGTGTGAAGGGTGACATACCAATTGCCTTGCCAGCTTCAATTTCTCCCCATGATACTGACTGTATTCCACCGCGGATGATTTCTGCTGTGTATGCCCCCGTATTAAGGGACAGGGCCATAATGGCACAAAACCAGGCCTCGCGAAAAAAACTCCAGACGCCTATGTCTTGTAATAATAGCCGAAATTGCCCTGACCCATAATAAATCAAATAAATCTGGACCAGCAAAGGTGTGCTGCGGAAAATATAGATATATGCCCGTGCAAACCATGACCAAAACCTGTTCTTTGAGAGGCGGAGCTGGGCGAAAAGGACTGCCAGAACAAATCCAATCAAAAGTGATATAGAGACCAGGATCAATGTTTCCGGTACACCAGCAAGAAGTATTGGAAAACTTTCCTTCATAATATCAAATTTCATTTTATTCGCTCCTCACTCCTTTTGCCGCCCATTTTTCAGCTCGGCTAAACCCCTGATTGGATATGGATGTAAGCCCCAAATATAATATCCCGGCCACTGCGTAAAATGTGAAGGGCTCACGCGTTGATCCGGACGCCACGGCAGATTGACGCATGATTTCTACAAGACCGATAACCGATATCATTGAAGTGTGCTTCAATGTAAGCTGCCAGATATTTCCCATACCAGGAAGAGCATATCTTGCCACCTGGGGCCCCAGTATCCTTTTAAGCCGTGTAAAAGGTGTCATACCAATTGCCTTGGCCGCCTCAATCTGACCTTTAGGAACTGCAAGAACAGCTCCCCTTATGACTTCGGCACTATATGCGCCTGAACTGAAACCAATACACATCATGCCTGTTACAAATACAGGAAGGTTGACAAAACCCTGTCCTCCAAACAATAATGTACTGATTTTAGCCAGCATGATTCCACCGCCGAAAAATACAAGGTATATGATTAAAAGCTCAGGAATTCCACGGACAATTGTCGTATAAATATCTGCCAAAAGACGGCATAAGAAAAACCGGGAAAGCTTTAAAAAAGCTCCCAGGGCACCAAGTATAATTCCCAAACCATATGCAGCTATTGAAACGAGAAGTGTCATGAATGCTCCTCTGAGCATTTCATCTCCCCAACCATCAATGCCAAATCCTAACAAACTTAAATCCATCGGTTGGTCCTGTTTTTTTTAAATTAAAATCAATAAATGAAAACTTTCATCCATGGATTATTTTAATGACTATTCTTTTGCAGAAGCATCAAATGTAAACCATTTGATGGCAAGTCTGCTTAGAGTACCATCAGCAATTGCTTCATTAATTGCTTTTGAAAACATGCCTGCCAGTTCAGTGTCAGTTTGGCGGACGGCAACACCTACACCCTCACCCAATGGACCTTTTGTCATTCCTGGGCCTACTATTTTAAACCCTTTGCCTTTGTCGCTTTTTAATCGGGGAACCCAATAGCTCATGGCACCGAGAGCGGCATCAATCCTTCCTGACTGGAGATCTAATTCCAGGTTTTCCTGGGTATCATAGGATTTTATTTCTACAGATTTTCCTAAATATTGTTGTAGAAATTTTTCTTGAATGGTAGCCGCCTGACAACCTATCACTTTCCCGTTAAATTCTTTGGACAGGACAGCCATCGCCTTTTCTTCTTCGGGGTTAATTGCGTCTAATGTGATAGCGTCAACCTCTGTCTTAAGATTATCAAACCCATTCTCGTTGAGTACAATAAATACCGATGGTGTGGCAGCATAGTATCGTGAAAATGATACTGCTTTTTTCCGTTTTTCTGTAATAGTCATACCAGCCATGATCGCATCATACTTGCCTGCTTGAAGTGATGGAATAATACCGTCCCATGCCTGGGGAACCATCTCATATTCAACACCCATCCGTTTACAAAGATCAGCAGCCAACTCCACCTCAAATCCATCTAATTTTCCATCAGCGCTTGAAAAATTCCATGGTGCATAAGCACCCTCAGTTGCAATGGTGATTTTTTTCTGACCTGCAGAGGCCGAAAAAGTCATTGAGATAATTCCAAATAGTACAATTGATGCAATTACAAGTTTTTTCATGATTTTTCCTTTTTGTTTAAAAGTTATAAGTTTATTATTCTAAAGGATAAAAACCCTTATAAAATCATAGACAGAAATTCCTGGCACCGCTGACTTTTTGGATTATCAAACAATTGGTCTGGTGTGTTTTGCTCTTCTATCCTGCCATCATGGAGAAACAGTACCTGGTTGGAAACCTCACGGGCAAAACCCATCTCATGGGTTACAACAATCATGGTACACCCCTCATCCGCTAAATTACGCATTACTTTTAGAACTTCACCCACCAACTCTGGGTCCAGTGCTGAAGTGGGTTCATCAAAAAGCAATACTTTTGGTTCCATACACAATGCTCTGGCTATAGCAACCCGTTGCTGTTGTCCGCCGGATAACTCAGATGGATAGGCTGACTTCTTGTCTGAAATTCCTACCTTGTCCAATAATTCAAAAGCTCGCTCTTTAACATTTTTTTTATTCTGTTTTAATACATGGAGCGGTCCTTCCATTACGTTTTCAAGCACTGTCATGTGGCTCCAGAGATTGAAACCCTGGAATACCATGCCTAAACGGGAGCGTATTTTTTCAATCTGACGCATGTTGCCGATGATAGGCTTTCCTGAACGATCCTGACGAATATCAACAGCTTCACCATCAATCACAACCCGTCCTGAATCGGGAACTTCCAAAAAATTTAAGCATCGAAGAAAGGTACTCTTACCAGAGCCCGAACTGCCGATAATTGATATGACATCCTGTTGGCCCGCAGCCATGGAAATTCCTTTAAGCACAGGATTATTCCCAAAACTTTTGTGGATATCTTCAGCTAAAAGCACTGTCTGTTTAGTGTTCATGATAATGATCTCCTGCTTAAATTGTGCATGCATTCGTACTGCACACAATCTGATCTAATAATTTCAGATTGTGTATTTTGTAACAATCGTTACAACATTTGTATATTTCCTTTTCTTATTAAAGTCAAGTTTTTTTAATAAAAAAACACAAATGACTGAAATCAAACATAAAAAAGTAAATTTTTTTGCTCATTTTAAGTTTATATTGAAAAAAGAATTGACATTCGATTTGTTTCAAACTATTTTTTATAGAAACTTTTGTAACAAAATTTAATTTTTTATGGCAAAGAGCTATGAGCAACAAGGAATTTATTAAACGAATTAAGACTTTGGATAAACTCACACCCAGTGAGAAAAAAATTGCCGATTTTTTTTCTCGAAACTATAGTGAACTTGTCTTTGAAAACCTTACTACTATCAGCAAGAAGGCCGGGGTTAGCAAACCAACAGCTTTAAGATTTATCACAAAATTGGGATTTGATCGGTTTGCTGAATTCAAAAACGCGCTTCGAAAAGAGCTTTCTTTAACACACGACACACTTCATATAAGATATTCTCTC
>CALGRI010000462.1 GCA_937880875.1 uncultured Pseudomonadota bacterium | reverse complement strand
ACACGATCTCAAAATCAAACCATAAACCCTGATAAGCTCAGGATTTTTGATGGCTTCTTTCCCGATGTTCCGGGCTTATCTTGATGTAATTTTCCAATCAAAATTTCATGGGATCTTAATTTATTTGGTCATGCGGTTTCCCATAGATGAATTTCACATCAAAGTCTGAAAGATTTGTCTATACCAGATGGTATTGTGAGAAATTATAAAAAAGAGACACGTTATAGTTATCAGCATGAAATCCATTTAGCTTTTAGACCCCGAATTATAACCAACACCATATCAGAGAAGATATGGTTTATTTTTTTAAATTTTGCTATTCTCAACATTGGATATCATTTTTCATCCAACAAATATTTTGATCTGATTTTTGGCCAACATCTCATTCAAAATAGCGTTGGGATAGGAAGGAAACATGACCACAATCAATTTGCTCCTTGTCGATGACGAAAAACCTTTTATTGAAACTCTTGCGGACCGGCTTCGCAAAAGAGGGTTTACTGTTGATTGTTCTTTTTCCGGGATAGATGCGCTGAATCAACTCGAAAATAACAAAACCATTGATGTTGTTGTTTTAGATGTAAAAATGCCGGGTCTCGATGGTATCAAAACAGTTAAAAAAATCAAAAAAAAACACCCTCTTGTGGAAGTCATCATGCTCACAGGCCACTCTACAATTCTTTCTGCCGTTGAAGCGATTAAATTAGGTGCCTTCGATTATTTGACGAAGCCTTGTGATATAAATGAACTCATTTCCAAAGTAAAACAAGCCGTTTCCAGGAAAAAAGAACGTGAAGCCAAAATTTTTGATATAAGAATAAAACTGTACATCACAAAACAAGAACGTGACGAAATGATATCCAAAATATTAGAGAGTTAATGTAAGCATCTCCCTTTTTGTTTGGTCATCCAAGAAAATCCAGACGTTTGCAGAAGATCTGGAAAAAAACAGACCGGGAACGGTTTAAGGATTTAAACTTCTGAAATAAGATTGACCCTGTCCGGCTGACTTGATATGGTCAATATTATAAATTTAATTGAACAGGAAACATCCGATGGTCTTACAGCCTGAAACTATTTTAAAACATGCGTTCATTGGCATAATGGGAGTGGATAACCATGGGATTATCCAATATGCCAATCTTCGTGCAGAACAATTGCTCCATAGTGATATCGCCTTGGGTACTTCCTTGAAAGAGATTGATCCTTGTATGGCAGAGCAGATCCTATCCTGCATTGAACAAAACCAAGACTGCCTGACATTTCATGTCAAAAAACCAGGACACGGAATTGAGACCATGGTCTCTTTGATGACCTGTGACAATGGTACTAAAGGAGCGACCTGTTTCATGCGAAACCTTGAAGAGGTTGAAGCATCGGCCTGGAAACTGCCTAATATCAAAGAGATGCGGATGCAGTTTCAAACTCTTTTGGACCACAGTTATTATGGGATATACATCCTTGATCACCAGGGAATCGTTCTAAAGGTCAACGATGTTGCCGCAGGTCTCATCGGGGTTAAAAAAGAGGAAATGATCGGGACGAAGATCACTGACCTTGTCGAAAAAGGTATTATGGACACGGCCCTGACCCCTGCAATATTAAAATTCAAAAAGCCATTGACCCGTCCGCTTTACGTCATTAAAAGCAATAAGTATATCATGGCATCGGGCATGCCCATATTTGATGAACATGGTAAAATTTTATTTGTTGTGGTCATTGAGCATGACATGACCATTGTCAAAGAGTTGAGAGCAAGACTGGACCAGATAACCCAGGTGGCTGACACCATTAAAAGTGAATTGTCCGATCGCAACCTTCTTGAATTGAAAGACAGTAAAATTATTGCTGACGCACCCGCAATGAACCAGGTGTTAACCGTGCTGCTTAAACTGGCTAAAATGGATGCCTCCAATATTCTTATCACAGGAGAATCCGGTACAGGCAAAGGGCTTTTGTCCAAGTTTGTACATCATAATGGTAGCCGAAGGAATAAACCCTTTATATCCATTAATTGTGCAGCACTGCCGGACATGCTCCTGGAAGCTGAGTTGTTCGGGTATGAAAAAGGAGCATTCACAGGAGCCTCGGATTCGGGCAAAGCCGGATTGTTTGAACTGGCTAATCAGGGAACTATTTTTTTAGATGAGATCGGAGATCTGCCTTTTCCAGTTCAGGCCAAACTCTTAAAATTTCTCGACGACGGGGAAATCAGAAGACTTGGGGGAACCCGGACCATCAAGGTGAACTGCATTGTCATTGCCGCCACCAATCAAAATCTTGAAGAACTGGTTCAAAGGAAAAAATTCCGTCAGGATCTGTATTTTCGCCTCAATATTTTTCCGGTCCACATCCCTTCCTTGAGGAAGAGACGGGAGGATATCTTGAAAATTTCAAATTTTTACCTGAAAAAATATAATAAAATTTACAAGCAGAAAAAACGATTTTCGGAAAATTGTCTTGAACAGCTTCAGGCATACGACTTTCCCGGAAATGTACGTGAATTAAAAAACATTATTAAAAACGCAGTTGTGATAAAAGAAAAGGATGTGCTGGATAAAATCCTTTTACCAGGCATAACCAGACTGCAATCCAAGGATAGCTCCCTCCAGGAAACCTTGAAACCTTCAGTTTCCCAGGGACTTAACGAGGAATTGCTTGAGTTTGAGCGTAAAAAACTTGAGCAGGCCCTGGCCAGATTTGATTCAACCCGAGCTCTGGCTGAGCATCTTGGCATCAGCCAGTCCACAGTGGTTCGCAAACTTAAAAAACACGGACTCTCTATTGATTAAGATTTTAAATCCGCTTTAATTCAAACCAGCAAGATAGATAAAATATAAATATTCATAGCTGAAAAAATTTTCTTGACAGATATCTGATGTGTGATATATCAGATATCTATAACACAATAAATGATCACCTGCTGAATGCTGAAGGTTTTAATCCCTGCAACTGCAGGGGAAAGACAATTAATAATGGGGGTAGCCCAATGAAAATGACCACTGAAGAAGCCTTTATAAAAGTTCTCCAGATGCATGGCATTGAACACGCGTTTGGTATTATTGGTTCGGCAATGATGCCGGTCTCTGACCTGTTTCCCAAAGCAGGTATCACTTTCTGGGATTGTGGGCATGAATACAGCGCTGGCATGATGGCGGACGGTTTTACACGGGCTTCCGGCAAGATGTCCATGATGGTGGGCCAGAACGGCCCCGGGATCACCAACTTTGTTACACCTGTAAAAACCGCCTATTGGAACCACACCCCTCTGCTGCTGATAACAGCCCAGGCC
>CALGRI010000461.1 GCA_937880875.1 uncultured Pseudomonadota bacterium | reverse complement strand
GTTGAATTTCTTTTTGAGTTTGTACCCTCTGAAGCTTTTTAATCTGATACTTTTGTATTGACAAAACTGAAAATTATCGTGACTTTAACAAGGCAACCCAACTTTTCCTTGAAATTGAAGGTAGACAAAATGATAAACTTTGAATCTGTATATCTAAAGCAAAATGACAAAGAAATCTTTTCAGGTTTGGATTTTTCCGTTCAAAAGAATGAAAAGGTCTTGATACAGGGCAAATCCGGTATCGGGAAAACAACTTTATTTAAAATTCTTCTTGGATTTGAAACAATAGATAAGGGAAGAGTCACTTTCAATAAAAAAGACATAGATAAAGAACATATCAAAGAAATCCGGCATCAGATTTTTTATCTAAGCCAGGATATTGATCTTAAGAACGAAAGGGTAAAAAACCTTGTTGATGAATTAGGGGAGCATAACTTATTAAAAAATCAGGACAAGGCCCATTTTACCGATCTGCTGAATTTTCTTGATCTGAATGATATTATCCTTAATCAATCTATCAAAGAATTGTCCGGTGGTGAGCGCCAGAGGATCGGGTTGTTCATCGGTTTTCTCCTGGATCGCCCTGTATGGCTTCTGGATGAACCCACCTCAGCTCTTGATGACACCATGAAAAACAAAATAATAGATTATATCATTGGTCAGGATAAAACCATTATTATTATTTCCCATGATGATGTCTGGAAAAAAAACAACACGATTAAAATTGAAAGGTGGTGATCAATTGGGTGCCCAGGATCTTACTCTTTTATCGCTTGCTTCATTATTCATCTTTCTTATCCCTGTTTTCTATATCAACAGGCGTTTGAAACTCACAATTAATAAAATAATGACCTTCTCCATCATCAGAATGTGTATTCAACTGAGCTTTGTAGGGATTTATCTTGAATTTCTCTTCAAGCTTAACTCACCGGTTTTAAATATGGTTTATCTTTTGATCATGATATCCATTGCCTGCCAATCCATTTTAAGGTCAAGCAATCTTAAAGTATTAAAGTTTTTCATCCCTGTATTTTTTTCACTGCTTTTACCGTTTGCTATTATTCTATTGTTCTTTAATGCGGTGGTGGTAAGAATCGATAACCTGTTTGAAGCAAAATATATGATCCCCATTGGTGGCATGCTGCTTGGAAACTGCCTTAGAAGTATCATTATCGGATTGAATAATTTTTACTCGGGAATAAAAAAAGATGAAAAAGTATATCTTTATTCCTTATCTTTATTTTGCAGCCGCATCCAGGCATTAAAACCCTATTTCAAGGAAAGCATTATAGCATCTATCGCCCCGACCATAGCCTCCATGGCAACCATCGGCCTTGTCTCTCTGCCAGGCATGATGACCGGTCAGATTCTGGGTGGTTCCATTCCGATTGTGGCCATAAAATACCAGATTGCCATCATGCTCTCAATTTTTTACACAGAATATTTCAGCACCATCTTGTCTGTTTTATTTTCTTTAAAAGTTGGATTTAATGAACTTGATGTTTTGAATCAGGATATCTTTATTTCCAAGGGATAGGATGTCATTTTTTAATTAAGTAGTTTATTATATTGAGGTTATCCTCATTGCCCGTCAATATTTTTTCTTGACACATTTCTTTAATACGTCTATTTTAACAGATATTTCAGGCGCTGCATATGCAGTTAAAAGGGAATCCTGTTAAAGTCAGGAACGGACCCGCCGCTGTAACCGGGGATGAACGTCACATTTACCACTGTTAAATTAAGTTGTTTTAATGGGAAGGCGTGACAAGTAAATAAATCCGGAAGTCAGAAAACCTGCCTGAATATTTGATCATGTTGCGTGCGCGGACTTGGGCAGATCAATAAAATGAGGATAAAAACGGTTCCCATATCAGACAGGCTCTGGTGTGGGATTTTTTTTATTTATGCCCGATCCCGTGTTATTTTAACTATTAATAACCGAGGAAATGTTATGAAAAAAGTTTGTTTTATTACACTGATACTATTTCTGGGCTTGATTTTTAGTTCACCTCTTTATGCTAAAACCGCCATTATTATTGCTAATTTCGGAACCACGGTACCACAAGCGATTACATCCATCGATAATATAACATCCAGAGTAAAAGCAGCTTTTCCTGGCACCGAAGTTCGTGTTGTGTTTACATCCAATATTATACGGTCCGTGTGGGAAAAAAGAAGCCGGAATCCAAAGGAATGGAAAGACAAAGGAATCAGTGAAGAAATTCTTTTTACAAAAAACCTACTTAGCACCTTTGGAGATCTGAAAAGCCAAGGATATAAGGATGTTATTGTTCAACCCACCCACCTGTTCCACATGGAACAATACCATGATTTGATGCAATATGTGGATGCCATTAGGTCCATTAGAACCATAAGAGACAAATGGAAACCATTCAATAAAATTGCACTTGGCAGGCCGGCCCTTGGTACTGTTGGAGATGTATATCCTTATCGTGATGATCTTAAGAGGGCCGTAAAAACCTTTGCTAATGATGTTGCACTTGCCGGGCAAAAGGGTGCGGCTCTTGTTTATATGGGCCATGGAAATGAATTATGGTCCACTGGCATATATGTTGAGCTCCAGCAATTAATGAGAGAAACTTATCCCGAGGTCAAGACCTTTATAGGGGGTGTTGAAGGATATCCCGGTCTTGAAGATGTTAAGAAAAGCCTTGGCCATTATACCCCGAAAATTGAAAACATCCTGCTAAAACCATTAATGATTGTTGCTGGAGACCATGCAAAAAATGACATGGCAGGAGATGAAGAAGACTCCTGGAAAACAGTATTAAGCAAGGCTGGATTTAATGTTGAAATAATTCTCCAGGGTCTTGGATCTAATAATCAATTTGCCGATCTTTTTGTAGCTCATATAAAAGACGCTGCAAAAGCTTCAGGCATTGACCTGTAGAGCATGGCAAGAATTTGAGTATACTGCTTAACATATTAAAAGGGAGAACAGCATACCTGGTGGTTCTATTTTCCCTTTTTCTTGTTTTAATGATTCTTATCTCTTTATCCATGGGATATATCCATATTCCAATGCTCGATATCATCAGCATCCTTTATGGAAAAATAAGCGGCAACCTTCAAATCCTGGAAAATACCAGTGAAACCTATTTGACAGTGATATTTGACGTACGTCTTCCAAGAATACTTACCTGTAGTATTGTTGGGGCGGCCCTTGCCGTGTCAGGAGGCTTATTCCAGGGGATATTATTGAATCCCCTGGCCGATCCTTATACCCTTGGAGTATCTGCAGGTGCTGCATTTGGAGCAAGTATTGCCATTCTTTTAAATTTGAGCGCAGCCTTTGTTTCCGTTCCTGCATTTGCTTTTACAGGTGCTTGCACTACTTTATTTCTGGTCATGTTTTTATCCTATTCTTCAAAAAATCCAAGTCTCTCTCTTTCATCCAATAACTTGATATTATCCGGGATCATTGTTGCTGCCATTCTTTCTGCTGGAATCAGTTTTTTAAAATTTATTGCCAATGAACAAGTCTCTGTCATTATTTTCTGGCTTATGGGCAGTTTTGCTTCAAAAACATGGACAGATTTTTTTGCTGTTTTGATTTTCCTAATGATAGGACTTTTTATTTCAATGTTTTTTGCCCGGGATCTGAACCTTATCTCCCTTGGGGCCAAATCAGCCACAAGCCTGGGCGTAGATCTAAAAAAAGTAACCATCATCTTATTGGTTACAGGTTCCATGCTGGCCGCCATCTGTGTGTCTGTTTCAGGTATCATTGGTTTTGTAGGGCTTCTGGTTCCGCACACAGTCCGGTTTATCACCGGGCCTGACAATCGAAAGCTGATCCCTTTATCCATGATAGCAGGTGCTTTTTTATTGTTGTTTGCCGATACCATTACCCGGGCTGTTCTTCCCCATGAAATACCCATTGGCGTTCTGACAGCCTTGACAGGCGGTCCGGTCTTTTGCTGGATTTTCAAAAAAAACAGGTTTAAATAGAAGCAAATGAAGTTAAATCTACACGACATCTCTTTTGCCTATGACAGTGATATAATTATCCAAAATATCAGCTGTTCTTTTGCATCTGGAACTTTTTATTCCATTATCGGCCCCAATGGCAGCGGGAAAACCACTCTTTTAGATTTAATTTCAGGCTTTTTAAACCCTGGCAACGGCCATATTGACCTGGATGAAACCCCGGTTTTGTCTTTTTCAAAAAAAGAAATTTCAAAAAAAATTGCCCTGGTTTCCCAGGACTATATAATCAACTTCCCTTTTAGGGTAAAAGATGTGGTAATGATGGGAAGACACCCCTATATACCAAGGTTCTCACACCCTTGCGGTGGTGATGTGGAAAAAGTGGACAAAATGATGCAAATATGTGGAATCTATCATTTGTCTGACCGGAAAATTAATGAGCTGTCTGGAGGGGAAAGACAGCGTTGCGTGTTTGCCCGAGCCCTTTGCCAGGACACACAGGTTCTCTTATTGGATGAAGCTTTTTCTAATATGGACATCAATCATACCCTGCAAATGCTGCGTTTGGTAAAACAATCTGTTAAAGAAAAGAATACGCTTGTGATCAGCGTTTTCCATGATTTAAACCTTGCCTCAATCTGGTCTGATGAACTGCTGATGCTGAAAAAAGGGGAAATAAAAGCATTTGGTAATTCCCAGGATGTCCTGACCCAACAGACAATTAAAGATGTGTTTAACGTCGCATCCATTGTTGAGTTTAACGAGCATGCTCACGCAAAGCAGGTGTATTATCCGTCGATTTAAAAACATAACAGGCATCATCTTTTTTATTATTTTTATTGTTTCGCTTAATTGCTCTGCATTAACACTAACAGATAAAAAGGGGCGGCAGATCGTTTTTTCAAAACCCTTTTCCCGAATTATTTCTCTTTATGGCGCACATACGGAAAATCTTTATCATTTAGGCCTTGAAGAGAATATTATAGGAGTTTCAATTAATGATACCTTTCCTTCCCAGGTGGCAAAAAAACCGAATTTTTCATACCATGATGATCCGGAAAAATTTTTAGCCTTTATGCCCGATCTTGTTCTGGTGCGACCAATGATTGACAATGGATATCCAAATTTGATGAATCGTCTCGAAAAATCAGGTATCACAGTGGTTTCCCTCCAACCTTCCGGTATAAAAGATATGTATGACTATTGGTTAAAATTAGGCATGTTGACAGGAAGGGACCAACAGGCCAAAACAATGATCAAGGATTTTAAGAAAAAAACAGACCATATCAAAACATTGACCAAAGAGATTCAAGTTAAAAAAAGCGTCTATTTCCAGGCGATTCATACAAGGATGAAAACATTCACCCCGGGCGCAATGCCCATCTTTGCCCTTGAAACCGCCGGCGGAATCAATGTGGCATGGGATGCCAAGGCATCAAGGAATACAAATATTGCCATATATGGTAAGGAGCAGATCCTTGCAAAAGCCGCACAAATAGATGTCTTCCTTGCCCAAAAAGGCCTAATGAATGTTGTGAGTATTGAACAAATAAAAAATGAGCCTGGATTTGGAGTCATTAAAGCTATAAAAAATGATCAAATATATTTAATCGATGAAAATATCGTTTCCCGTCCTGTTCCCAGGCTTTATAAAGGGATTGTCTCAATTGGAAAACTCCTCTATCCGGATATTTTCACCCAAGAAAAACTT
>CALGRI010000460.1 GCA_937880875.1 uncultured Pseudomonadota bacterium | reverse complement strand
AATATCGAAGATGAAGGATATTCTACGTTCCTGGGATTGAATCTAAATGAATTTACAGAAGGATGCAAAGGTATTTCAGTATGGTGTACGATTGATTCCACGCACTTAAAATTTAGAAACATCCTGATACCTGATGTTGTGAAATCGAAAATTGCAAATACCAGTTTCTGGGGACTAAAAAGGGAAATTGATTTTAATGCAGAGGAGGAAATTTTCGATTTTGAAGTTATTTCTGACATTAAATCGGAAGGTCATAAAAAAAAGGTTTTCGCATCAATAGTAAAAAAAGAACAGGTTCATAAATTACAAGCCATTTTTTCAAAAGCAGGTTACAATCTTAAGGGGATTACTGCAATACCGTTCGCAATTCAAAATTTTATCCATACCAATCACCTCCAAGTCAAGGATTCACCCTTTTCCGTTATAAATTTATCAAGGGAAAATTCGGAGATGTTCTGCTTTTCCGATTCAGGGATTTTGATGGCAAGAAAAGTCAGGTCGGATTTATACAGCCTGGTTGCCGATGCTGTAAGGTCTTCCGGCAAAGATACCATTGAATCTTTTTCATCAATAAAAGACTTTCAAAGTGATAAAAACTTTCAAATCAGACAATCCTGTGAACGTTTGACTGATAAAATCGTGCGAACCGGTGAATATTGCTCACAAAATTTTGCTAACAACACACCAATGAAAAAATTCGTTATCTTTGGGGAGACCGATGACAGTGACTCATTCATGGATTTGATGAAAAAAACTATTCCCGTGGATGTAGAAAAATTTGAACCCGTGTTTGATACGTTACCCGGAACAATTGAAGTGGGGCTTCCTCAAAATATTGTTGAAAGGAATAAGGTTGTTTTGGCATTTGGTATTGCCCTGTCTTCCAATGCGTATACACCCAATTTCATCTATACTTATCGTGATAAATTAAAAAAGATTAAACAAAGAAAGATCAATATCGCAGTTGCCATGTTCATTATCATCCTTTTTTTAGGTTGCGCAATGGTATATAGCTGGCAGAAAACAGTGGAAAGTCGGGAAACCGTAAAATTAAATACTCTTAGCCAGCGGAAAAGTACAGTTGCTAAAGATGTTAACCCTAAAGCAACTCTTAAACTGATTTCAGATGCAAAAACCAAATTAAATTTAATGAGCCAATATGTTTCTGCATATCTTCCCCTGGCTGTGATAAACGAAATTTGCAGCCTGACACCCAAAAATATTCGTATTTCCTCTCTTGAGTCAGATTTTGATGTCCCTGGCAAAAAAGAGAATAGAAAAAAGGTAAAGTCTAAAGACTTAATTGCACAAGTCATGATAGAAGGGAAAGTTTTGCCGATGGAGAATAATCCTGAGTCTGATTTGACCCAATATCTTTTAGGATTAAGAGGTTCTCAACTTTTTGAGAATATAAAGGTCCTTCAAAAGAGTACCTATAAAGATCAAGAGGATACAGGTCTAAACTTTAAATTAACCATGGATGTTTTATAGTGGCTGGAATTGATTTAAAAAAAGCGAATAAAATATTGCCGTACCCTATGTTGATATTCACTTCAATATCAATCATAATCCTTTCTTTTTTTATAATTTTTTCAATTATTCCTGGCTATAGATCCATTAAAAAAATCAGGCAGGATATTGAAGTGATTAGTGTGGATCTGGGTGTGTCAAACAAAATTATTCCGGCTTTTGTAAAAGCAAAAAAAATTAACGAGATCAATTTTGAACCCAATCTTTCTTTTCCCAACAGGAAAAGACTGGATCATGAAAGATTACCAGGACTTTTAAATAAATTTCAATCAATAGCCTTAAAACATAAATTAGGCATTACGGATAATAAGTTGGATAACAGTTTTTTAAGCAAGCAATCAGACTCAGTATCAATCATACTTGGGTTGCATGGCCAACTGCAGGACTTCAGAGATTTTCTAATTTCAATAATTTCTTTGCCTTTTTTTAAAACAATTGAAACCATCAGCATTCATCCAGGTAAAAATAATTCAAATATTTTTAGTATTAATTTTAAAATCAATGTTGAAACAAAGCATGAATAATCGCAAAAAAATAATAATTGTCCTTGCAGCCTTGGTAGTATTTTATGGAGTTTTTGATTATTTTCTTTTTTCAGCCTCTAAAAAAAATAGTGATGAAAAGGTACAATCTGAAATCACACAAAAAAATTTGGAAATGATAACAAAAATAGATGAAAATTTAATTTCTCTTAAAGTATTGAGTGAAAATAAAGAAGAGGTTGCTTACTTGATTTCAATGATTGAATCCGAGTGGAAAAATGATCCTTTTATGAAATTTGAAAAATCTCTTGAAAAAACAATTGAAAAAAACTTGGAGTCTGCCAAAACAAATGATAATATCGATCTTAACTATTCAGGTTTTATACAATTCGGCGAAAAAATTCTTGCAGTGATAAACGGGATGGAATATGAAACAGGTGAGTACATAAGAGGTACGGAATATGAAATTGTCAGGATTACATCCAATACGGTTGTTTTAAATATTGATAAAAATAGACAGACTATGCTGTTTTTAAAAGAGGAATAAAGTGAGTCTTATGGCAATATCTGGTTGCGGCAAACATAGAACAATGTATCTGTTATTTTTAGTGCTTTTCATCTTTTCAGGGTGTTCTTCACACAAAGGAAAGAGTGGTACTGCTGATAAAATAGATAAATTTGATAAATGGAAAATTCTTGCTGAAACATCACAGCCGGTGACACCTGTTCCTGAAAAAAAAAATATTGAGATTGCATCTGAAACAAAAACCCGAATACTATCGCAAAAAACTTTACCTGACTCAAAAAAGAAATTACTTGATGAGGACCCGGCATTACCTGAAATGCCGGTTACAATGAGAATGTCTGATGTCTCTGTTCCTGTTTTATTGAAAACACTGGCAAGGATCGCAAATATCAATATCATGATAAATGAAAGTGTCAAAGGACAGGTCAATATAAATATTAAAAATGTTCCCTGGAATCAAGTCTTTCTTGGCCTCCTGGATACATACGGCCTTGCCCATGAATGGTCAGGGTTGATTTTAAGAATAATTACGGTTGAAGACTTAAATAAGAAAAAAGCATTAATGGAAGCAAAGCAAGAATATGAACATAGTAAGAATGAGCATTCCATTGCCATGCTCCAGATTCAGAAAAAGCAGGACCAGTTTGAACCCTTGTTAACCAAAATCGTAAAAATACATTATGCCGATCTTATTGCTTTGCAGACAAACCTTGAAAGATATCTCAATACAGAAATTAAAGACACAGATAAGATTCAATCGCCCCAGGAGGGTGCTGCAACATCATCAAATGAAATGCGTGGTTCCATCATGATTGATGAATTTACAAATTCTTTGATCCTTCAGGCCACCCGGGCAGATATAGAAAAAATCATGCCGATTATCAATGAGCTTGATAAACCCATAAAACAGGTCCGCATTGAAGCCCATATTGTTGAAGCAAACTCTGATGTTGCAAAAGAATTGGGGATTCAATGGGGTGGGCTTGGATTGGGAAAACGAGGAGATAATGGAAGATATTGGATCGGCGGAGATATGGGGCCTTCTGGCACGTCCCTGAAAGATGAAAATGGTAACTCCATCGCTTATTATCCAAATGATGGCAATATTGTCAATCTTCCCATTACGGCTGCAGACCCTGTCAAAGGACTTGCTCTTGGAATCATGGCCGAGAGCATCGGCAATTTCAGACTTTATGCCCAGCTGTCAGCCCTTGAAGATAAAGGAGAACTCAATATCATTTCAAAGCCCTCAATAACGACCATGGATCATCGAAAGGCCATCATTAAAAGTGGCGAAGAGGTCCCTTATCAAACCGTTTCAGCAGACGGAGATATCAAGGTCGAATTCAAGGAAGCTGTTATTAAGCTTGAAGTTGTCCCGCATATTATTAGTGAAAATATTATCAAACTTGAAATTATCACCCACAAAGATGAACTTGACTGGACAAGAACAGTGAATGGCAATCCCACCATTATTACAAAAAATGCTGAAACCAGAGTAATCCTTTTTGATGGACAGACAACCGTCATCGGGGGATTGAATAAAGAAAAATCTTCAGATGGTGAAACAGGGATTCCAGGACTTAAAGATGTTCCCGGTTTAGGATGGTTATTTAAAAGTACCAACAAAACCAAAGATATGGAGGAACTTTTAATCTTTATCACACCCTATATTTTAAAAGAACAAAAGTACATTAACAAGACAATACAAGAATAGCGTTATGGATTATTTTAAATTATTAAATTTTGAGAGAGAACCCTTCTCGAACTCTCCGGATCCTGGGCTTTTTTATCATTCTGAACAGCACCTTGAAGTACTTCAGAAACTTGAAATTTCTATTCGTCTCAAAAGAGGGCTTAATGTTGTCATTGGAGATATCGGTACGGGTAAAACTACCCTGAGCCGTCAGTTAATTCAAAAATTTTCCAATGATGATACGATAAAGTATTATGTAGTCTTGGATCCAGGATTCAAGACTACCGGTGCCTTTCTACGATACTTATTGCATCAGTTTCAGCCAGAGAAAACATATGATACTGAAAATGAAACAATTTTAAAGGAAGTAATAAAAAAACACCTTTTTTCATATGGTGTAAATAAACAAATAAATATAGTAATTATCATTGATGAAGGACAAAAGCTTTCTTTGGATTGTTTAGAAGTTTTAAGAGAGCTTTTAAATTTTGAAACCAATGATCACAAACTTCTTCAAATCGTTATTTTTGCTCAAAAAGAATTTGAACAATCCCTTGCTCTGGTAGAAAATTTTAAAGATAGAATTAATTTTTACTATTATTTAAAACCACTCAATTTCAAGGAGTCAAAAGGACTGATTGAATACCGGCTTGAAAAATGTTTTTCACATGGGAAAAGCAGGCCGTTGTTTACGCCTTTCGCCTATTTTCTTATTTACAGGGCGACCAAAGGGTTTCCCAGGAAAATGATCAACCTGTGCCACCAGATCGTATTATCACTTATCACTCAAAACAGATCCACAGCTGGTTTTTTTTTAGCAAGATCTTGCGTTTTAAAGGTTTTTCCCAGGAAAAAGAACAGACGGTCTCTTGCCTTTTCATTTGCTCTTTTATTTGCTTTATCTCTGTTTTTTTACGATCGTTATATGGTTCAGCCCGATTTTAGTGCAAAAGTTTTAACCTCTGTTTCTAAGAGATATAAACCAGTGGAAAATCAGATGGTTGTGCCGGAAAAAGAAGAACCAACAAAGAAGATTAAACAGGAAGTTTTAAGGGTGATTCCTGAAGAACCAACAAAGAAGATTAAACAGGAAGTTTTAAGGGTGATTCCTGAAAAATCAACAAAGGAAACTTTAAAAACACCTGAAATATACGGCAGTATAGGAATTCCTAATAAATCAACATTAGTAAATATGATTTATATTGTTTATGGATCTTATAAAGATTCCTATCTGGATAGAATTATGATGGTAAATCCTGATATTCAAAGTCCTGAGAAAATTAAGGCAGGGATGTTGATTAAATTTCCAGTTTTATCAGAGTCGGACGTTCGATATGACAATGATTTCTTTATTGTCGTATCCGAAGATTCAAATATAGCATCAGCATTCCAAACTGCTTATAATTACAGGTTGCAAGATGTTAATGTTAGAATTTTACCAGTCCGGGATAATGCAAATAGCTTTTTATTCCCGGTTGTCATAAACAGGTCCTTTGTTTCAATGGATGCAGCAGATATGTATAAAAAATATCTGCCCGGAACTGTTTTTAGCGTAACAAAACAGATCTCTTTAATAAAAAGTAGCGAAAATAAGCAAAAGGGGTAAATCTTGGCAGTGCGTAAACGACTAGGAGAAATGCTTATCAATGCAGGCTTAATCAATGATGCTGAGCTTGGAGAAGCATTGTCAGGCGCAAAAAAGAGTGACCTTAAACTTGGGCAGTTCTTAATCAAAAAAGGCTTTGCCACTGAAAATTCCATTGTAGGTGCTATTTCTGAACAAACCAATATAAAACGATTTGATCCAAGAGAGTATTCGGTTACCCTGGATATTTCAAAAATGATGGATGTTGATTCGGTAAACAGATTTCACGCCATCCCTGTTGGAAAGAAAGGCAGTGTGCTGACAGTTGCAATGGTTGATCCTCTTGACATTGTTGCCATCGACTATATTGAAATTCTAACCAATATGGAAGTGGTACCTGTCATCTGCACTGAGCAAAATTTTAATTATCTTCTTTCGAGTATATTTGGGGCCTATGCCGGAAAAGATGGTGTCAGGCAGCAGGTTCAAGAAATACAGGAAATGGATGTGGTTGAGGAAGATGATTACTACCAGAGTGAAGCCATTGACTCGACACTTCATAAGCAGACTGAAGAAGCACCTGTTATTAAGCTTGTTAATTCAATTTTATTCCACGCCGTACGTGAGGGCGCAACAGATGTCCATATCAGTCCGGAAAAGGAGTATATCGAAATCCGGTTCCGTGTTGATGGAAAGCTGCACCATATTCCTGCCCCGCCGAAAAGGATGTTTTTACCCCTGGTTTCCCGGATTAAAATCCTGGCAAATCTTGATATTTCAGTTTCCAGGATACCCCAGGACGG
>CALGRI010000459.1 GCA_937880875.1 uncultured Pseudomonadota bacterium | reverse complement strand
TATAAAGTGATTCAAATGGTTGCATAAATGCGACCACTCTTTCATACTTCCAATATTCAAATCTTAAAACAATATCATAAGGCATTAGAATTATAATACTATTGACCTTTATCTATTACTATTATTTGCCATGGCACATGGTTTGCAAACTACAGTATTTCGATAAATACTGAACACACTATAGAATATTAAAGGAGATAAAAATATTTATGATTCATATACTGATGGTAAGTAAGGAAAAAATCGTCTTCAAGGAACTTGAGGCCGCCTTTTCGATAAATCAAATAACCTTTGACTGGACAGATACAGCTCAAAATGCCCTTTCCTTGCTTTCCAGGAGAAAATTTGATCTGTTTATCACCCATGAACAACTGCCGGATACAACCGGCCGGAATCTTATCGAAAAAGTTCTGTTTCAAAATGCTATGATGAATTGTGTGGTATTAAGCGCACTACCTCCAAAAGACTTTCATGAAGCCTATGAAGGATTGGGAGTCCTGATGCAGTTTCCTTTGAATCCAGGTGAAAAGCATGTCCTAAAACTTTTGGAACATTTGAACCTCATTGCCAGAATTGCGAGCCGAACAAGCAAGCCGATAGGAGAATAAATCAGATGATTATCAGTATTGCAAGTGGTAAGGGAGGAACCGGAAAAACAACCGTGGCAACCAACCTTGCGCTCTCTATAAATCAAAAGTTACAACTTTTTGACTGTGATGTTGAAGAACCCAATTGTTATCTTTTTCTAAATCCAATCATAGAAAAAAAAGAACCCGTTATCGCCCCGGTTCCAAAAATTGATCTTGAAAAATGCACCTTTTGCAAAAAATGCATGGACATTTGCCGGTATGGAGCCATTGCGGTTTTAAAAAAAGATGTCCTTATCTTTGAAAACCTTTGCCATTCATGTGGCGGATGCTTTGAGATCTGCCCTGAAAATGCCGTTATTGAAAAAGAAAGGTCCCTGGGCGAAGTCGAACATGGATCAACAAGGGGCATCTCTTTTATCCACGGCCGGTTGGACATAGGACAGGTAATGGTTCCTCCCATTATTAAAAAAGTGCGGTCATATACAGATCCAGACATTGTCACCATTATTGATGCCCCTCCCGGAACCTCATGTCCCGTCATTGCCGCAATGAAAAAAGCTGATTTTGTCCTTTTGGTAACGGAACCCACCCCGTTTGGTCTTCATGATCTGAAGCTTGCCGTTGAAACTGTGAGAATTCTTGGCATACCCCACGGGCTTGTCATCAACCGTGCAGGCCTGGGAAATGATGCCGTCAAAATATATGCTCAAAAGGAAAATATTACCATACTCATGGAGATCCCATTTGATAGAAAAATTGCGCAAATTTATTCCAAAGGAGAGATGGTAGTAGACCAGATGCCTGAATATAAATCAAAATTTCAAGACTTGTTTGAAAAAATTAAGCAATTGGTGGAAGTTGAGAGGCAAAACCTATGAGAGAACTTGTTATTTTAAGTGGAAAAGGCGGCACAGGAAAAACAAGCATTACAGCAGCCTTTGCCTCCCTGGCCGAGAACATGATTCTTTGTGATGCAGATGTTGATGCTGCAGATCTTCACCTGATTTTAGAACCTGATTTTAAAGAATCCTTGGATTTTATTGGGGGCAATGAAGCCATTATCAACCCTGAAAAATGCACCCAGTGTGGTCGATGCATTGAAGTTTGCAGGTTCGATGCTGTCAGTTTTAATGATGTCAGGGATACCTTTGAAGTTGACCCCATTGAATGTGAAGGATGCGGGGTTTGCGTTGATCTATGCACGGAACAGGCCATTGATTTTCCTAAAACCATCTGCGGGCAATGGTATATTTCAAATACACGGTTTGGCCCCATGGTTCATGCAAGACTTGGCATTGCCCAGGAGAATTCAGGAAAACTGGTTTCTCTTGTCCGGCAGGAAGCAAGAAAAATCGCAAAAAAAAATAATCTTGATTTGATTCTGACAGATGGCCCTCCTGGCATAGGATGCCCCGTCATTGCATCCATTGGTCAGGCAACAGCCATATTGATCATTGCCGAACCAACGGTTTCAGGCATCCATGACATGGAAAGGGTGGGTCAGCTTTCCAGACATTTTAACATCCCTGCCATGGTCTGTATCAACAAGTATGACCTGAATTTAGATCAAACAGAAAAAATTGAAACTCTTGCCAAAAAGGACCACATTGCTGTTGTGGGTAAAATCTCATTTGATAAGATTTTTACGGAAGCCATGATCCAGGCAAAAACTATTTTTGAGTACAACAAAGCTTCACAGACCAGTGTTGAAGTGCGGCAAGTTTGGGACAATATTTTGTCCCTGCCAAAGTTTAATAAACCTGTGACCAATAATATAATGCAACATTTATAGGAGTTATAAAATTATGAAAACCGGAAGAATAGCAATCCCTTCAAACGGCCAGGGCGGACTTGACGGAACAAGATCTGGCCATTTCGGACATTGTGATGTATTTACTTTAGTTGATGTGGAAGACGGTGAAATCAAAGAAGTATCCATTCTCCAAAATCAGGAACATGTCCAAGGTGGTTGCATGGTACCTGTCAATCTCTTGTCTGACAACAGAGTAACTGCATTGGTTGTCGGCGGCATCGGCATGCGGCCTTTGATGGGCTTTAAACAAGTAGGTATTGATGTATATCATGATGATCAGCGGGCAGAGATAGGGCCTGTTGTAAATGATCTTATTGCGGGCAATCTG
>CALGRI010000458.1 GCA_937880875.1 uncultured Pseudomonadota bacterium | reverse complement strand
TCATAAAATTTCGAAACCATTTTATGGATATGCACTTTTGTTTCAAAGAAGCAGATGTTCAGGATAGGGTAAGCTCTTTATTTGATAGTTTCAGATAATTTTATTCATCCAAGTGCATGACAGACCTCAACAGACAGGGCATAGATGATATCCAGAGGCAAGTGCTGTTCTATTGTCCTGTCAAACAGCAGCCTTGCTTCACTTGGAAAATCCTCGTCCCCCTGCCAATATAATACAGCCACGGGAATGGTAGGTGTAATGTTAAATAAAAAGGCAGCATCTGCCATTTTCAGAGGGATCCCCTTTAATTTTTCACACTCTTTTTTAAAAAGATCTATATCTTCCCCAAAACGACCTGTAATCAAATCCACGGGGATAGTATGCGGCCCCCGGAAAAAAGCGGCCCCTCCCGGAATATCTTTTTCTGATACCCAGACCCCTGAAGGAGCTATACTTTTTGATTTCATAAGGTAATACAAAATAAATAAATACAAACAATTATGATGGGTTTTTAAACCTTGCTCTTGCGGCCTGACTTCATATTTATTTAAATCCACACAATAGGTGTGCCCCCATATATTTACAATATATTGTTCTTTGATTTTATCAAATCTGCAGTCCGTTCTTGAGGTTACTATTTCAGGATCACAGGATTTGAGATCCAGAAAATTAGTTTTATCTATCATTTCACTCATATCATACTCTTAAGATTGTTTCCCGGTCATTTCATCAATGACAACTTTTATCACAAGCGTTTTTTCAAGCATCTCATCCGGATATTCAAATGAACGGTCTGAATATTGTGACATAATGATGTTTAATGCGTTTTTCTTTTCTTTTGAATCTTCCAGGAATTGTGCTTTTCCCGATCCGATCACACTTTTAAAATCAATCCCCCAGTCACAGGCCAAACTCGCTTTTTTTAACCGGATAAGTTCATCAACCTCAAAACAGATGTTGGGATTTTTTTTAATTAAATCAATCTTTCGTCCTTGTTTTGCACAATGAAAAAAAAGACATCCATCACTGTAGCCAAAATTCATCGGGACCAGATAAGGCTTATCTTCATCCACCATTGCCAGACGGCAGACATGGCTTTGCTTTAAAATTTTTTCAATCTCTTCTTTCTTTGTAATCTCTTTTTCTTTTCTTCTCATGCCAATGACTCCTTAAATATTATATATTCTGATTCAGATATGCCACTTACTCCGATAGGACGTTCTATTCCATCATGGCAATCTGATCCGCCCGTCACTAAAAGATGAAATTTTTTCGCCCAGGATTTCATTAACTCCTGGTGCTCTTTAATATGACCGGGATAATAGACTTCCAGTCCTTGAATACCGGCTTCAATAAACTCCGGTAAAACCTGTTCTACAATTTCAAGGGAAGGCAAAACCTCTTTATAATGCCCCCTGCCCGAAAAAGACCCGGCAGCCGGATGGGCCAGGACTGCAAGGATATTGTTTTTTCGGATAAAATGAATAATCTCTTCTAATTTTATTCCCGAAGGAAGATAGGCAGGACTTTGGTTTCCAATAATTGTATTGACGATATCATCATCGATCATCCCAAAGCCTTCCTTTAATGCAAGGGCAAAGTGCCTTCTTGTGGCATTATTGCTGAAAGAAGCGATATCTTCAAACGCCAGATTCCTTTTTAATAAAGCTGTTTTCCCGGCCGGCCCAAAATTTTTATTGATTTCATCAACCCTTGCCTTTACTAGCTTTTCTCCTCTTCCCTGGGCCATAATATTTTGGAATTCTTCTACAAACTGATCTTCCAAAAGTCTTTCCGCCTTGAAATAACATAACAGATGCAGTGTTCCTGTAAAGTATGACCGTTTAAACCGGATAGAAACTTCAACCCCACAAATTACCTCAATATCGTATTTTTTTCCTGCTGCCACTGCATTTTTCAGGGCCTTTAACGTATCATGATCACTAATGCCAATTGCCTTTATTCCAAGGGCTTTTGCCTGTTTAATCAATTGTTCGGGTGTAAAATCACCATCAGATGCCGTGGTATGATTGTGTAAATCTGCAAATATTTTTTGATCCATACCTTCCCTTTTACTCAAGCTATCTAGTGCCTGACCTAAAACCCCGTGTTTGGGTGAGTTTTCATTCAAACACTATCTATAATCGTTTTGCATCCCTATTGTTTT
>CALGRI010000457.1 GCA_937880875.1 uncultured Pseudomonadota bacterium | reverse complement strand
GATAGAGATAAAAGCAGGCTGAATCAGTATAAAGCCGGATTGCTGCTTTTGACCCTCAAGCGGATATTGAATACAGATACACGCCGGTACCGCTGCAGTTCAGGCAGATCAAGTATTGCTGTCAGCCATGATGGCCGGATTTATATCTGCCACAGATTTGTGGGAATGGAAAATTTTTGCATTGGGTCTGTTTTTAATTTTTCACCCCAAAAATTCGGATTTTTTGAAAGATACAAAAAATTACCGGATAAATGCATGGGGTGCCAGGCAAATATTTTATGTTCTGGCGGATGCCTGCATGAGAATATGGCGGTTAACGGTATACCGATGGAACCGGCAGAAGATCTGTGCAGGATCACTTTGAAGATTGTCAGCTGCGCCAGACAAATCAGCAGCTGGCTGAGTAAGGACGATACAAGTTTTTTGAAAACTCAGTTATTGCTATGAAAGGAGTTACGATAAATGGAACCTGTTGATATCTGTCTGGTATCCATGCCGTTCAAACGGATCGATACGCCGAGCCTTGCCCTGGGTCTGCTTTCTGCCGGGACAAAACAAGAGGGATTCAGCACCAGCTGCATTTATGCAGCTTTCTGGCTGGCTGAAATTACAGGGGTCAAACATTACAAACTCCTGGAGCTGCTGCAACAGGCGCCCACATTTTACGGGGAATGGCTCTTTTCAGAGACTGCATTTCCAGGAAACTGCCCGGATAATGATCTGTTCTTCAGGGAAAAACTTAAGAGGGACCGCATCTTGTCTGTATTGCTTCAACAGGAGTGGTTCAAAAATGCTTTTGAAAGTCCGGATCACATTTTTGATATTCTGGTTGACATCAAAAAGAGCATTCCGGATTTCGTGAAAAAAACCGCAGACCGTATTCTTGCCATGGGGCCTGAAATAGTCGGGTGCTCATCTTCATTTCAGCAGCATCTGGCTTCCATTGCGCTGCTGCGCGTTATCCGGGAAAAAAATCCCGGTGTGACAACTGTGATGGGCGGGGCCAATTGTGAAGGGATCATGGGGGTCAACTTGAAGAGAATTTTTCCCTTTATCAGCTATGTTGCCACAGGCGAGGCAGACACCACTTTTCCAAGGCTTTGCCGCCTCATCCTTGAACGGACCGATATCCTGTCTGCGAAGCTGCCGCAGGGCTTTGTGTCGGATCAGAATCTGCCGTTTTACACAAATACAGCTGACACAGGACTGCTACATCCGAAAACAGCTGATCTGGACAGCCTTCCCCTGCCGGATTTTGATGACTATTTTGATCAGCTGACTGGATTCAAATACAGCAGGGCCCTTAAACATCCCACCTTGATTCTTGAAACTTCCAGGGGCTGCTGGTGGGGGCAGAAATCTCCCTGTAGTTTCTGCGGTCTCAATTCCGGGACCTATGAATACCGGAAAAAGAAACCGGAAAAGGCGTTTTCAGAAATCCTCGAACTGTCTGAAAAATACGGGGTCGACAAGATTCTGATGGCAGATAACATTCTGGCCATGGATTATTGTCACTCTTTTATGCCGCTGGTGTCCGGCAGCTGGCCGTCCAAATTTGTTTTTTTCTGGGAGGTCAAGGCAAATCTGGCCCATACCCATGTCAACTCCCTGAGGAAAGCCGGGGTTCGGCTTATTCAGCCTGGAATAGAACATCTGGAAAACAGGTGCCTCAAGTTGATGAACAAGGGGACCAATACGCTGACCAATGTTGCACTGCTGAAATTCGCACTGGAAAACGGAATATGGGTGGCATGGAATTTTCTGCTGGACAGTCCTGGAGAAAAGGACGACTGGTATGAAACGTTGTGCCGGTGGCTGCCGTATGTTTTTCACCTGCAGCCGCCCAGCGGTATTTCATCCATCCGGTTTGACCGCTTCAGCAGCTACGGTCAGCATCCGGAACGGTTCGGTCTGAACCTGGTGCCAAGAGAAGAGTACCGTCACCTGTATCCTCTCTCCGCAGGTGATATTTCCTCTATTGCCTATTATTTTGAAGATACAACGGATGTCCAGGAGTACCGAGGCGGTGTCAGCAAAGAGAGGCTCAAGAAGCTGGTGGCACAGTGGCACGTTTTTTTTAACGCCAATCCTTCAGGGAGCGGCCTGATCATCAGACAGGAGCCCGGCAGCTCCGTCATCATTGACAAACGTCCCTGCCGTATACTGAAGGAGCCGACGGTTATTGACGGCCATACCGATCTGATCTACCGCAGCTGCCGTTCGCCTATATTAGCAGATGTCCTGTTCAGGGAGCTGTCCAGTCAAAAGCTTTCTCTTGACAGGAAGGCCTTTGACACGAGTATCCATTATCTTAAGGAAAACCGCCTGGTACTGGAGATCGATCATAAGCTGCTGAGCCTGGCCGTTGCAGATACAGCGCTGGTCCGGCCCCTTGTGACGGATGGGATGTTCAGGGACCGGAGTGCCAAAGCGCTCTATTTCCGGCAATATGCTGCTGAAGCCTGCCTGCCTGCTGAAGAAGAGGTAGGTGCATGAAAACACGAAAAGACAACCGTCATGACAGCAGCAGAATGCATTCTTTTTCAGTTCATGGCAAACCCTGGCTTTTTGACCCGGATACCTTAAGGATCTATTCTCAGGACAAGCCTTTGGTGCAAAGCAAGACTTCCGTCAATCAAGATGAATACGGGTTAATCGATCCTGTGCACACACTTGAAGGCTATCTGCTCATCATCACAAATAGGTGCAATTTAAGATGTACCTATTGTTTTGCAGACGGCGGCAGCTACCGGCTCGAACCCGGCAGTACCATGAGTGTTGATACGGCATGCCTGGCTCTGGATTATCTGGTTGAAACAAGCAGAAAAAAGGTTTTCATGGTGGTCTTTTTCGGCGGGGAGCCATTGATGGAATTTGATTTGATACGGCAAATCGTCGATTACTGGGAAAAATATTATTCCGGCAAAAAAAAAGTGGTTTTCGGGATTGTAACCAATGGGACCCTTTTAAATAAGCGCGTACTTCAATACTGTAGCAGCAAAAAAATAAAACTGTTGATCAGCCTTGACGGGGAGAAACAAGATCATGATGCCGCCCGCAGGTATGAAAACGGTGCAGGAACCTATGACAACATTACACGAAATCTTGATTTAGCGCGGCAGTGCCTGCCGGAAAATGACCTGGCCTGCTCTTGTACCTTAACCCGGACAAATATGCAGGTCAGCCGATTGTTCCACCATATGGCCGATCTCGGGTTCTCCAGAATGGATTTCCAGATGGAAAACATATTTGACGCAACCTCTGCTTTGAAGAGTCCTGATATGCATGCGCTTGCAGCCGGCTTTAAAACCTTGTTCCATGATCTGGCAGAATCAGGCAGGATTGGAGAATTCAAACGGATCGATATTGTCTATAAATTTTTAACAGCCCTGGAGCAGAGAAAAAAGAACCGGTATTTCTGTTACACAGGGCGGACCCGTTATGCTGTTTCACCTGAAGGGGATCTGTATCCCTGCATTTTTTTTGCCTCACAGCATATGTACTGTTTCGGCAATGTCAGCTGTGGCATCACCAGGCCGGATATCCTTCAGTCGTTTGCTGAAAACAGGGTTGAGAGCAAGCCTCCCTGCCGGGAGTGTTTTGCCAGGCATCTGTGCGGCGGCGGCTGCGCCTTTGCTGCCCGTCTGGCCGGCGGCAGCATCGCAGGAGTCAGCCCCGCCTTATGTGTTTTGTACCGGCAGGTGGCGGCGCTGTGCCTGGAATATGCGGTGATGACCGGGCAGATCGGTGAACAGAATTCAAAGGAAGTGTATCATGCATAAGGTCAAGTGGTATGTTGTGACAGCCGTTTGGCTGCTTTTTCAGACCTGTGTCGGCCTTATGATGGTTCTTCCCGTCCGGGCGGAACAGGCTTCGCTTACCCTGGGCCGGGCCGTCGAGACAGCCCTGGAAATTCAGGCGGACATCCTCCTTGCAAAACAGGATGTGCTGGCTGCAAAGGCAGATATTCAGAAAGAGCAAGGACAGTTTGATCCTGTCATCACGGTTGACAGCGGATTTGAACAGGCAAGGAGCCCTTTGTCGGAATCGCTGGGGACAGAAAAACTTAGGACCGATACCGCATTTATTGAAGTAGAAGTCAGCAAAAAAATGGAAAACGGTATCATTCTGGCGCCTAAAGTAACACTCTCTTCCCTGAGAGAACCTGTAACCTATAGTGACACCCAGAATACAGCGGATATCTTATTTTCAGTAATCATTCCCCTGATGAGGGGAAAAGGAAGGGATGTCACTCTGGATGAATTTTTCGCTGTTAAAAAAGAGTATGAAGCTGCAAAGCATAAATTGTACCATCGTGCCGCCCTCACCATACTGAAGGTGGTACAATCCTTTTGGGAATACTGGCATGCCTTCACCGTCCTTGATCTACTGGCCCAGTTTGAAGCGGATACAAAAGCCGGCGTTCAAAACACACGGTATCTCATTTTTGCTGATGTGCTTCCGGCGGGCGAACTTTTCCATATGGAGGCAGCTCTGGAATCCAGGATACTGGCAAGGGTAGAGGGAGAGCAGAAGCTTGCTGCTTCCCGCCATGCCCTCGGTCTGGCCATGGGGCTTGAAACCGATCAAATTGCGCATTTGGCCTGGCCGTCTGCCAGGGCTGTGGAGCCCGGCAGCGTGGCAGACAAGAGCGCATGGATTGATCCTGACCGGTTCATTCAAACAGCCATGACCTGCCGTGAAGACCATGTTGAACTTAAGGCGCTTCTTGAGGCTGAAAAGATCAGACTGCATGCCAGGACCGACGACTGCTTGCCGAAAATCGATTTGACACTTTCAGCAGGATATTCCGGATTAAAGGAGGGCAGCAGGTATCCGAATGATTTCATTGCTTCACCCGTGAACAATATTCCAGGCGCAAGTGTTGCTGCCGGTCTGTCATTCAAGCTGCCATGGCATAACTATGAGGCCGTTGGCAGCTATATACGGAAACAGGCCGAATATCGCAAAGCAAAGATCAGGGTCGGTGATCTGGCCCGCCGGATCGGTTCAGATGTCAGGCTTGCTGTTTTAGAATACAGGAATTTAACTGTCCGGGTGTCCGGGGCGAGAAAGGCGTTGCTGCTTTACAGCCAAGCACTGGCCAATGAACGTGAAAAATTCGAGCTTGGGACCAGCACGCTGACAGATATCATTGCTGCAGATCAAAATCTTTTGGACGCAAAGCTGGAAGAACTGTCCATACTGCGGGATTTTTCAATGGTGATTGCTCGTATGGCTTTTGAAACAGGGATGCTGGTTAAAGGAAAAGACGAATATCTTCAAGTGAATCTGGGCCGGATTACCCGTTTGCCTGAGACTTGGGAGTAATATTCACACGATAGGACAGGATAAAGGAGACACATGGATGTCCAGGGATCTGTTTAGAAAAAAAGCACTTAAAAAACTGGTTTCACCGGAACAGCTCGATCAATTGATGACGGTTACCACTCCGGGTGGGTGGCTGGCTGTTTTGACGGCCGCCCTGATCGTGGGAGCAGCAGTTTTTTGGGGTATTCAGGGGAATGTGCCGACCCGGGTGCATGGAAACGGTATACTGATGAAACATGAAGGACTCCAGTCAATTGTGTGTGAAACATCAGGCCGGATAACGCAGGTACATGCCAGAACTGGCCAGACAATCGCTTCAGGAGATGTCATTGCCCAGATAGGTCATCATAAACTTGCCGAAAAAATACAGATCAGCAGGTCTGAATTGGAAACCATGGTCAGTGATCAGGAACGGATTTCCAGGCAGCGTAAAAACCAGCTCCTTCTGAAACATAAAGAAGCGGATCAGGAAATCCGGCTTCAACAACAGCAGATTGAAAAATTTGAGACCATTACCCGCCATTTGTCCAACACCCACAGCCAGATGGGTCAGCTGTATAAAAAAGGGCTGGTCACAGAACAGAAAGTGTTTTCCGTGGAAAAAGAGATAGACAGGGTCCAGATGGATATTCTGGTCTGCAGGGACAGGATTACAATGCTGAAAGATGAAAAAATATTTATTGACGACAGTTTCAAGGTAGAGGAATTTGCTGCAGCTGCCGCGCTTGAAAAAGCCAGAAACCGGCTTGGATTGCTTTCGGATGAATTTGAGACTGGTTCGCAGATTGTCAGTTTCAGTTCAGGGACACTGATAAAACTGCTTGTGGGAAAAGGAGACCTCCTGAACAAAGGGGATATTGTGGCAGTGCTTGAATTTTTAGGCAGTTCGACAGACAAAGATCTTGAAGCATTTATTTTTGTTCCTGCACTGGAAGGCAAAAAAATCAAAAAGGGGATGAAGGTGCATGTGTCACCATCCACGATCCGGCAGGAAGAGTATGGATTCATACATGGATCGGTCAGTGACGTTTCTGAATTTCCGGTTTCGCGTAAAGAAATGATTCATTTATTGAAAAATGAGGACCTGGCAGACGAGTTTCTCAAGTCAGGCCCCCCGGTTCAAGTCAAAATTGAACTGGAAACAGATCCTGAAACCCAGAGTGGTTTTTCATGGTCTTCTGTAAAGGGACCGCCTGTTAAAATAACTCCAGGCACCTTGTGCACTTCAAAAATAACAGTGAAAAACCAGTCGCCGATCAGCCTGGTGATTCCCTTTTTGAAAAAAACATTTCTTGGAAACGGGATTGAATAGGAGAGCCGGATGAGAAAGTGGAGACGAAAACGGGCCAAAACCCCAACAGTCCTCCAGATGGAGGCTGTGGAGTGCGGTGCCGCTTCCCTTGCAATGATCCTGGCCTATTTCGGGCGGTGGGTTCCCCTGGAAACCCTCAGGGAGGAGTGCGGTATTTCAAGGGACGGCAGCAAAGCCGGTAATTTACTCAAAGCAGCAAGAAAGTATGGGCTTGAGGCTGTCGGTTACAAAAAAGAGGTCAATGATCTCAAAGGGCTTGAGCTGCCCATGATCATATTCTGGAATTTTGCCCACTTTCTGGTTCTGGAAGGAATTAAAAACAACCGTGTTTATCTCAACGACCCCTCTGTGGGACCCAGGGTCGTCACCCTTGAAGAGTTCAGCCAGTCGTTTACCGGGATTGCCCTGACCTTTAAAAAAACGTCCGGATTTGTCAAGGGAGGAGAGAAACAGACCATTGTCAAAGGCATCACTAAGCGCCTGAAAGGGTGCAGGACCGCCCTTGGGCTTGTGGCTGCCGCTGGATTTGTCATGGTTGTTCCAGGTCTGGTGATCCCTGTATTTTCAAAAATTTTTGTAGATGACATCCTAATCGGCAGACTGGGGGACTGGTTTCGGCCCCTTCTTTTGGGCATGGCTCTGACTGCTGTACTGCGGGGGGCCCTTACCTGGATACAGGAATATTACATGCTGCGGCTGGAGACCAAAATGGCCTTGACAGCATCAGCTAAATTTTTCAAACATGTATTCAGCCTTCCGGTGAATTTTTTCTATCAACGCTTCCCTGGCGAGATCGGCAGCAGGGTGCAGATCAATGATTGGGTTGCAAAGCTCCTTTCAGCCGATATAGCGGTCAATGCACTCAATATTGTCATGATTTTTTTTTATGCCCTGTTAATGCTTTTTTATGACAAAATGCTGACCGGGATCGGTATTGCTGCGGCTGTGATGAATTTTGTGGTGCTCAAACTGGTATCCAGACGACGCAGGGATCTGAACATGCGCCTGCTGCAGGATCAGGGCAAGCTGATGGCCTCTACCATGTATGGAATTCAGGCGATTGAAACCCTTAAAGCCACAGGAGCGGAATCGGATTATTTTTCCCAATGGTCTGGTTATCACGCCAAGGCAATGAATACACGCCAGCATCTCGGGCTGTATGATCAGATGTTATCTGTGGCCCCGGTATTGCTGATGACGCTTACCCAGGCGGCCGTCCTGGGAATGGGCGGCCTGAAGGTGATGGCAGGGGAGATGAGCATGGGGATGCTGGTGGCCTTTCAAAGCCTGATGATCTCTTTTCTTCAGCCGGTCAACCTTCTGATCAACCTGGGAGGCATGCTTCAGGAAGCTGATGGGAACATGCGGCGCCTGGATGATGTCTTTCAATACCCGGCCGACAAAAGCTTTGCAGCCCCGGATACTGCAAAGCGACAACCGGTTTCAGCCGCTGATGGACCGGTCAAGCTGACCGGTGCAATTGAGCTCAAGCATATAACCTTTGGCTACAGCCTTCTTGAACAGCCTCTTGTTCAGGATTTCAACCTTACCCTTTCCCCGGGCAGCCGGGTTGCCCTGATCGGCGGATCAGGCTCGGGAAAGTCCACCATTGCCAAGCTGGTGGCAGGCCTGTACGTACCCTGGGAGGGGGAGGTCCTGTTTGACGGTCGGGCAAGGTCAGATATTTCCAGGGACATACTGACAAATTCAATTGCCATGGTCGACCAGGAAATTTTCATGTTTACCGGCACTGTTCGCGAGAACCTGACACTTTGGGATGATACCCTATCAGAGCCCAGGATAATTAAAGCAGCCAGAGACGCATGTATCCATGAAGATATTTCCAGTCGAACCCGGGGATATGACAGCCCGGTCGAAGAGGGCGGGATAAATTTCAGCGGAGGCCAGCGTCAGCGCCTGGAAATTGCCAGGGCGCTGGCAGGAGAACCTGCCGTGGTGATCATGGATGAGGCGACCAGTGCGCTGGATGCAACCACTGAAAAAGAGGTGGATGACAATATCAGACAGCGCGGTTGTACCTGTTTGATTATTGCACATCGATTAAGCACTATCAGAGATTGTGACGAAATTATCATCCTCAAACAGGGAAAAGTGGTCCAGAGAGGAAGCCATGAAGATTTGGTCAAAGAACAGGGCGCATACAAGGAGTTAATTGAGGCACAATAGATCAGATCCTCATTATGGAAAATATTTCAAAAGGAACACCACATGCAGGATAATTTTTACAATGAGACCGGTGATGCGTTTGAAGTGTCAGGGAATACACCTTTTTTTCTGAATCACAGCAGCAGCATCTGGTATATCAGCCGTGGCAGCATTGATCTATTCGCCGTTACCATGGCTGGTGAAAAACCTGTCGGACCCAGGCAGTTTTTGTTTCGCGTGGATCAAACCCATCTTTTTTTTGGCCTGGGCTTAAAAGAAAGTTCGGAAGAGGTCGGCATCCTTGCCGTCGGCACTGCAGGCAGCAAGGTGAGATGCTTTGACAGGCAGACGATGCGTAAGATGCTGGCAGATCCTTATTTGAACCGGAAATCTCTCAGAGAAGTGGAAATTTGGCTTGCCCGTTTTCCCGGTTGCATTCAGCAGAAACGCGCTCCCAGAGACACCATTGTCCTTGAAAACAATCAATCCCTGGATGTAAAATCCGGAGACTGTCTCAGGGCGGGAAAAACCTTGCTGTGGGTTGAAATGCCGGACAACAGCGGCAGTTTTATGGGATATCTTGATGTTTCATCCAAAGACGGTATCGTCTGTCTTCCGCTGCCGGCTGCCGGCTGGATTGCCTTCAGCAGGGAATGCAACATTTGCGCAGCAGCCCAGATGCCGGAGATCCCCGGACTCTTCAAATGTATTGATAACTTCCACAACCTGATTTTGATGGGCATACAAACCAGTATCACCGCAAAAAATAACCAAGAAACAATGCGTTTGGAAAAAAGGGCCAAAAGCCGGATCAATGCCTTTCAAGAATCCCTTTCTGGGATCGCGTCTGTCCTGGGTAAAGCTGAAATCACTAAACCGGTGCAGGATCAGGATAACCTGCTTTCTGCCTGCAGGAAAATCGGGCAGAAGGCCGGTATCGATTTTGTTGCACCATCATCCGGGCCGGAAGATAAAATGATCCGGCTTCATGCCATTGCCAAGGCTTCAAGGGTCAGGATGCGAAAAGTACTGCTGGAAAACCGGTGGTGGAAAAATGACAATGGACCGCTGCTCGGATTTATCGGGGAGGAACGTCTGCCTGTTGCACTGCTTCCGATTTCTCCGGGGAAATATGAATGTTTTGATCCAGCGGCTCTTTCATCAGAATTTGTTACCCTGGATGTTGCAAAGTCACTGGATCTATTTGCCTATACGTTTTATCGACCCTTTCCTGAGCATTCTCTAAAAGGGATGGAAATCTTGAAGTTTGCCGCTTCAGGATGTGTCAAAGATATGGTGCACCTGGTGATGATAGGGCTTTTTACTGGAGTGCTGGGATTGATTGCTCCTTTTGCCACAGGCATTGTTTTTGACAGTGTCCTGCCTGAAGCGGCTGCAGGCAGGTTAATGCAGGTAATGATGATTCTTCTGGTTGCAGCATTTTCAGTGGCGATGCTTGAGGTTGCCAAAGGGATTGCGCTGCTTCGCGTTGAATGCCGAATGGATGCTTCATTGCAGTCTGCTGTCATGGACCGGCTGATGTCCCTTCCGGCCGGTTTTTTCAGAAACTATACGTCAGGGGATCTGTCCGAGAGGACCCTTGGGATAGGCAAGATCAGAGAACTTGCTTCCGGAACTACTGCCCAGGGTATCCTTGCAGGGATATTTTCTTTGATCAACTTTTTTTTGATGGTCTGGTATAGTAAAAAGCTTGCCCTGCTGGCCATGCTGATCGGGTTGGCCGGCTTTGGCGTTATCGGAGGAATCGGTTTTGTAAAAGTTAAAAATGAACGCAAACTCGCCTGGATGCAGGGCAGGATTTCAGGCATGGTGCTCCAGTTTGTCACCGGTATATCCAAACTTCGGATCTCAGGCAATGAAAACCGCGCATTTTCGGTTTGGGCGGATATGTTCAGAGAACAGAAAACAACGGCCTTTACCTCAGGAACCCTTGAAAACATTCTGGCCGTATATAATGCTGCTTTCCCTGTTGTCGCCATGATGATCCTTTTTGTACAGGCAGCCTCTTTTGACAGCAGTGTATTGAGTACCGGTTCGTTTATCGGCTTTATGGCAGCCTATACAGTATTTCAGAACTCCCTGATCCAGATGGTGGCCGCCCTTCTGACAATCTTGAATTGTATTCCGCTGTATGAACGGGCAAAGCCACTGCTGGAAACAACACCCGAATCCGGCAGGGATAAAACATTTCCAGGGGATTTGGCCGGCCATATCGATGTCAGGCATGTCCGCTTCAGATACCGCAGTGACGGTCCCCTGATCTTGAAAGAGGTTTCATTTGAAGCCATGCCGGGTGAATTTATTGCTCTGGTCGGCGGGTCTGGATCAGGAAAATCCACCCTTTTCAGGATTTTGATGGGATTTGAAGAACCAGAATCCGGCACTGTTTATTATGACGGACATGATCTTTCTCTGCTTGATATCAGTGATGTAAGACAGCAGGTCGGCATTGTTCTCCAGAACGGCAAAATCATGCCCGGGACCGTCATGGACAACATTATCGGCGCATCTAACCTGACACTGGAAGATGCCTGGAAAGCAGCTGAAATGTCAGGGCTTGAAGAGGATATCAAGGCCATGCCAATGGGGATGCACACAGTCCTTAGTGCTGGCGGAGGGACACTTTCCGGAGGACAGAAACAGCGCCTGATTATTGCCAGGGCCATTGTGCGAAAGCCCAGGATTCTTTTTTTTGACGAAGCCACCAGTGCCCTGGACAATCATACCCAGGCCATTGTCAGCCGGAGTCTGGAAAAGCTGTCCGCCACAAGAATCGTCATTGCCCACAGGCTGAGCACCATTATCAATGCAGACCGGATCCTGGTTTTAGACAGAGGGCGGATTACTCAGTCCGGTACCTACACGGAGTTAATGGAACAAGACGGTCTTTTTGCCGATCTTGCCCGACGTCAGATTGCCTGAGCAAGATCTACAACACCTGACCGGATTTTTTGTCAACACCATTCCGGTACGACTAAAGATGTCCGGTGATCCCACGTTCAGACAATTTTTAAAAGATGTACGGGCCGCTATGACCAAGGCTTTAGACTATCAGGATGTCCCCATCGACCGCCTGATCAGAACTCTAAAGTTGGAGCGGAGCAGCAACCGCTCGCCGCTGGTACAGGTCATGTTTTCATTGCAGGAGAGATTAAAGGAGAGTCTTAAATTACCGGGTCTGACCATGAACATGGTTCTGCCGCCGCGCCACATCTCGATATTCAACCTGACCATGGAACTGATTCCGCTGGCGACCGGTATGCTTGGTCTCCTCGAATATAATACGGATCTTTTCAACAGTGAGACTGTCAGCCGAATTACGGCCCATTATGTCAACCTGCTGCAAAGAGTTGTCAAAAATCCTGACTCCCGGCTCTGCCTGAGATGACGACTGAAGAGCGTCATCTGGTCTGCGGGGAAAATATGAGCGGAGAAAATCTGGATATAGTAGGCCACAGGATAGCTCAAGAGATCTCCTTAAGACAAGCTGAAAGCCCGCTTAAACCGGCTCTGATTTTAGACAACCTCTCACTGACCCGAACCGAACTTGAAAATCAAGCCCGGCAACTGGCCGATTATCTTCAGAAACGCGGTCTCAAAAAGGGAGATCATGTTGGTTTAGCCTTGGCCCGAACCATTGAGATGGTGCCAATGCTCCTGGCTCTGATGAAGGTCGGGGCGGTTATCGTACCGCTTGATCCGCTGACCCCAAAACTCCGCTGCCAGCACATCTTAAGTACGGCAAAGCTTAAATTACTGATCACCAATGGGTCTGATTATGCCATCTTAGACGTTTGTCGAGAAAAGGCCATCTCCATTATTAATGTTGAAAAAGAGGCCAAAGATATTGCCGAAAGTTTATCAGCGCCCAAAGCAGTCACGGTGGCAGCTGATGACCCTCTATACATTATCTACACCTCCGGAACCACAGGAAAACCAAAAGGGGCTCTGGT
>CALGRI010000456.1 GCA_937880875.1 uncultured Pseudomonadota bacterium | reverse complement strand
TGGAGCCAATGTACGGATTCGAACCGTAGACCTGCTCATTACGAGTGAGCTGCTCTGCCACCTGAGCTACATTGGCTTGTCGTGAAAATACTATGTTTCATGGAAATATTCAAGTGCCGGCCGGCAGGAAAATCAAAAAAAAGATTTAAGACGTCAGTCTTAAATCTTTTTTTGATTTTTGGTGATAAATACAGAAAGGTTAAACACTTTCTATTATGCAAAGGTGGCCTTTTTTGCTTGACAACTCAGACGCTAGAAAATAAGTAGTAATATAAAATGTTTCATCAGATAGTTGAGCTAAAAGGATTATTTTAAATGGATATGAAAAGAGATTATTATGAGGATGTTCAGCTTTTAACATCTCCGTCTGTTATTTTCTGGTTTTTAGTTTTAATCGGATCTCTCTATTTATTTCCCTTAGTTGTAGATAATTATTATATCTATGTGGCCAATTATATTGCCATTAATATCATTGTTGCTGCAGGCTTAAATCTTCTGGTGGGATATACAGGGCAGATTTCCCTTGGTCATGCCGGTTTTTTTGCCATTGGCGCCTATGGAACGATTATTCTGATGGTAAAGGCAGGATTTCCATTTCTTCTGGCCCTGCCATGTGCTGCTTTTATTGCAGGTTGTTTCGGGTTCCTGCTGGGCCTGCCTGCGCTTCGGCTTGACGGGCCCTATCTTGCCATAGCCACACTGGGATTTGGATTGACCATTACTCAGATTATCGGGAGGATTGAACTTTTTGGTGGCAGAGAAGGTATCCATGCGCCGGACATCACCATTGGCCCCTGGATTCTGGATACGGATAAGGAGTTTTATTACCTGTTGATCACCCTGACAATTTTCCTGCTGCTTTTTATGCGGAATATGATCAAGACCAGGGTAGGCCGGGCATTTATTGCCATCCGGGATGCAGACATCGCAGCCCAGACCATGGGGGTGAATATCCTTTACTACAAAACGCTTGCCTTTGCAGTGAGTGCATTTTATGCCGGCATTGCAGGTGGTTTATATGCCTTTGTTTTAAAGTTTATTGAGCCGGAAATCTTTACTTTGATGATGTCCATCATGTTTCTGGCCATGGTGGTGGTGGGAGGTCTTGGTTCCATGATGGGTGCCATTGCCGGTGCTACGCTTCTTTGCTGGCTGGATTTGAAATTGAGGAATATTCTTGATATCCCCTATGTCGGGGAATGGCTGGAGCATCTTTCTAAAAGCTGGTTTTCCATTACCGGTGTATCCAATATTCAATATATTGTATTTGGTTCTATTTTGATTGGGATCATGCTGTTTGAACCCCTTGGGCTCTATGGAATATGGATTCGAACGAAAAAATATTGGCGAACCTGGCCTTTTTAATATGGAGACCTAAATGATTGATTTGATCCAGATGGTTGTCAACGGTATTGCAGTGGGAAGCTCCTACGCCTTAATGGGTCTTGCCATGGTCATCATTTATAAAACATCTGAAGTACCCAACTTTGCCCAGGGTGAAATGGCCCTTATTTCATCTTTTTTTGCTATGATGCTCTTAACCTCTTTTAATATGTCAGTATATCTTGCTTTTTTTTGGACATTCGTATTCGCAGCTCTTTTGGGATGCTTTTTAGAATTTGCAATTCTCAGGCGGGCAAAGGAGCCCAATATCCTGGGGATGATCGTCATCACCATTGGTATTGAGATGGTTCTTCTAGGATTTGTGTCATGGAAATTCGGTGCAGACCAAAAATCCATGCCGTTTCCAATAAGCCCCTATGACAGCTTTATTATCGGGGATATTTTTATCAGCAAACTTGAAGTTTTGACATTGGTGGTAGCATTAATATTAATGGTTACACTCTTTTTATTTTTCAAATATTCAAAATTGGGGCTTGCCATGAAAGCCACCCAGCAAAACAGTGTAGCCGCACAGATTGTCGGGGTGAGGACCAATCGGATTATGATGATGACCTGGGGGATTTCTTCTCTTGTGGGAGCTGTGGCAGGCCTGCTGCTTTGTCCGACCATCATGCAGCCTTTTATGATGTGGGATCCCATGCTCAAGGGATTTGCTGCAGCCGTCATGGGGGGAATGACATCTTTGCCCGGGGTCGTCGTTGCTGCTTATATGCTGGGTATTATTGAAAATCTGTTTGGCGGGTATATTTCTATCGAGTTTAAGACAGTGGTTGCCTTTGTCATTATTGTGCTTGTGTTGTGTGTTAAGCCAAGCGGTCTTTTTGCCAGACATTATGTAAAAAAAGTTTAATTTTGGTTTCACTCGGGTTTTAATCAGGGAATACGTGAACGAAATATAGAACCAAATGATTGTTTAAAAAGGAGGGAATGATGAAAAAAAGATTAATGCTTGTTTTATTTGTTTCTTTGGCTTTTTTGTTGAGCTTTGCTCCAAACCTATGTGCTGAAGAGGGTGTGACAGACACGGAAATCCATCTTGGGCAGTGGGGCCCACAGACTGGGCCTGCAGCGGCCTGGGGTAATGTTGCCAGGGGTACAGGCGACTATTTTAAATGGATCAATGACAATGGCGGTATTCATGGCAGAAAAATTGTTTACCACATGTTTGACGACGGATATAATCCCGCTAAAACAAAGGCAGGGGTAAAAGAACTTCAGGAAGGCACAGGGATGTTTGCCTGGGCCTGTGGCGTGGGAACATCTCCCGGCTTAGCTGTTAGAGATTACCTGGCCAAAAAAAAGATTCCATGGGTAGGGCCTGCTGCAGGCTCCATGCACTGGGTAGATCCTCCCCAAAACAATCTGTTTGCCGTATATCCGCTCTATTTTGGTGAGGCAAAAGCACTTATTAAATACGCCATTGAAACAATGGGGAAAAAGCGGATTGCCATTGCTTATTTGAATGATGAATATGGAAAGAACGGGCTGCGCGGGGCTCTTGAAGAACTAAAGGCTCATGGCATGAAAGCAGTTGCTCAGGTGTCCATGGAAAATAAAGATACGGATCTTAAACCCCATGTGATGAAGCTGAGACAATCCAAGGCAGACCTGGTATTAATGTGGACAGGAGTGGGACATTCTGCAAGAATCGTCGGAACAGCCAAGGCCATGAAGTTTGAACCCCAGTTCATGAGTACCAGTACCACCTCTGACTTTCCTTTGATGATGAGTATCACAAAAGGTCTTTGGGAAGGAGTGATTACCGCTACGCTGGGTGAGCTTCCTGATTCTGATAACCCTTTGCTTAATAAATATAAAAAAGAAGTGTTTGATAAATATGCAGCCAAGGAAGAAAGATGGGGCGTTTTTTATTATGCGGGCATCGTTTTTACGGAACCCATGATTGAAGGATTGAAAAGAACGGGACGTGATCTGACAAGGGAAAATTTTATTACGGCTATGGAAGGGATAAAAGGATTTAAAGGCATCGGCCCTGAAATCAGTTATAAACCGTTTAACAAGAATGACATGTATTCACGTCAGGGGGGATCTGAGACATTTTTGGTTCAGTGTCTTGCCGGTGGAAAAGCCAAAAAGCTGACGGATTGGATGAGTATAAAATAATATGGAATCCTCTTTTTTCCTGGTTGACCACCTGTCTATTTCCTTTGGCGGGATAAAAGCCCTCCAGGATATCAGCTTTACCATGAACAAGGGTGAGATCTTTTCTGTGATCGGTCCCAATGGTGCGGGAAAGACCACCCTTTTCAACTGCATATCCGGGCTGTATAAACCTGATCAGGGAAATATTCAGTTTAAAGGCAATTCCATTGAAAACAAAAAACCGGATACCATTGCCAGGATGGGAATTGCCAGAACATTCCAGAATATTGAGCTGTTTTCCCATATGAACACAATGGAAAATATCATGCTGGGCCGTCATATCCACATGAAAACAGGAATTTTCAAAGGAATGTTCCTGTGGGGGAAGCGATCTTTTGCCGGGAAAGAAGAAATTTTACATCGTGAAAAAGTGGAAGAAATTATCGAATTTCTGGAGCTTGAGAATGTGCGGGACAAGTTTGTGGGAGCTTTACCCTATGGGACCCAGAAGCTTATTGAACTTGGAAGAGCTCTTGCCCTGGAACCTGATCTGCTCCTGCTGGATGAACCCTGTGCCGGCATGAATTCGGAAGAAAAGCAGGATATGATTTTCTGGATCAAGGATATTCAGGATGAGTTGGGGATTTCCATTTTGCTCATTGAGCATGATATGAAAATGGTCATGGATATTTCAACCAGGGTTATGGTTATTAATTTCGGAAAGCAGGTCACCCTTGGAATCCCCGAAGAGGTCCAGCAGAATAAAGAAGTCCTCAAAGCGTACATTGGGGAGGAAAACTAAATATGCCGGATCTGCTTGAAGTAAAAAATATCGAGACCTATTATGATCTGGTCTATGCTATCCGAGGTGCTTCTTTTGCCGTGGAAGAGGGAAGCATCACAACCATTCTGGGCAATAATGGAGCAGGAAAATCAACCATCTTAAAGACCATTATGGGCCAGATAGAAGACCAGCCAGACAAGGGCATCATTGAATTTGACGGTATTCCCATTCAAAAATGGGATACGGATAAAATTGTCCGTAAAGGTATTGCCTATGTGCCGGAAGGCCGGGAAGTTTTTAAGGAACTCACGGTTCATGAGCATTTATTGATGGGCGCTTATCTTCGGAAAGACTCGTCAGCGATAAAACAGGATATAAAACAGGTGTTTGATTATTTCCCTGTTTTAAAGAATAGAACCAATCAGTGGGCAGGCACACTCTCGGGTGGAGAGCAGCAAATGCTTGCTATAGGTAGAGCTTTGATGCTCAGACCCAGACTTTTGATCCTTGATGAACCGTCTTTAGGGCTTTCTCCCATCCTGGTGAAAGAAATTTTTTCCATTATCAAGGCTATAAATTTGAAAGGGACAACCATACTTCTGGTTGAGCAGAATGCCAACATGGCCCTTTCTATTTCTTCCACAGGCCTGATACTTGAAAATGGACGGTTTGTAATGAAAGGAAAAGCAAAAGATCTTTTGGAAGACAAGGATGTCAAAGAGTTTTATCTTGGCATAAAATCCGAAACATCAGCCAAAGGCTACCAGAGATGGAAAAGAAAGAAAGCATGGCGATGAAAAAAACAGAATCCATATTTGAGACAATTCCCCAGGTATTTAACCATACGGTTGTTCAAAACAGCGCAAAGGTTGCAATGCGAACAAAAGAGTTGGGCCTGTGGCATGATATTACCTGGCATGAATACCATGCCAAGGCCAAAAAAATTGGATGTGCTCTTTCGTCCATGGGGTTTGAAAAGGGTGATGCAGCCTGTATTATAGGCGATAACAGCATTGAATGGGTTATGGCTGATATGGGTATTCAATGCGTGGGCGGGATTTCTGTCGGAGTTTATGCCACCAATGCCTGGCAGCAGGTGGAGTATGTGATTAATCATTGTGATGCCAGGTTTTTATTTGTGGAAAATGAAGAACAACTGGACAAGTGGTTGATGTTCAGACAGAATGCACCGCTTTTAAAAAAGGTTATTGTATGGGACACAAAGGGACTTCTGGCATTTACAGATCCCATGGTGATGACCTTTGATCAACTGCTTGAAAAAGGCAGCAAAGCCACTGAAGCGCATCCATCTCTTTTTGAAGACAGGCAGGCCCAGGTCATGCCGGATGATCTTGCTGTTATCATATATACCTCGGGCACAACAGGCCCGCCCAAAGGGGCCATGCTTACCCATAAAAATGTGACTTGGATGGCCATTGCCGTTGAGGACGCAATCAGGGTCAGCAAAAACGATAATGTTTTATCTTTTTTGCCGCTGTGTCATATTTTTGAAAGGCTTTTTACCGTTTTAATCCATATACAATTTGCCTATGTCGTTAACTTTGTGGAAAAACCGGATACGGTCATGCAAAATATGATGGAAGTGTCCCCAACCATTGGATATGCTGTCCCGAGGATTTGGGAAAAATACTATTCAAATATTATGATCAAAATGGATGAGGCGACCTGGTTTAAACGCTTAGTTTTTAAACTTGCCTTGAAAATAGGACAAAAGCGGGCGGATCGCGTAATGAATTTTCAGTCACTCGGAATGTTAGACAAAATTCTATTTTTCTTTGCCTGGTTTACTATTTTTCGAAAATTAAAAGAACGGCTCGGATTTGAAAATATCAGGGTGGCTATTTCAGGGGCGGCACCCATTTCAAAGGAAGTGTTGCGGTTTTTCCAGTCCATTGGAATGAACCTGATTGAAGGGTATGGCCAGACTGAATTAACAGGGGTCACCACCATTTCCCCTATGGAAAAAACCAAATTTGGAAGTGTGGGAAAAGCGCTTAAAGGAATCGATATTAAAATTGCTGAAGACGGTGAAATTCTGGTCAGATCTCCCGGAGCATTTAAAGGATATTATAAGAGCGATAAAGCAACGGCTGAAACCATTATTGATGGCTGGCTCTGTACAGGAGACGTGGGTGAGATCGATGCAGATGGATTTTTAACAATCACAGACCGCAAAAAAGATATTATCGTAACAGCAGGCGGTAAAAATATTACTCCCCAGTATATTGAGAATAAACTAAAAGCAAGTATTTACATTAATGATACCGTTGTGATTGGAGACAAACGAAAATTTTTATCCTGCCTTATTATGATTGATGAGGACAATGTGGCAAAATTTGCCCAGGATAACAAGATTCAGTTTTCAACGTATAAAGATTTAACCTGTGATGAACAGGTGATCGCCCTTATTGATCGGGAAGTTAAAAGCGTTAATGAAACCCTTGCAAGGGTTGAAAATATTAGAAAATTCACCATTCTTCCCAAGCGTCTCTATGAAGAAGACGGTGAAGTGACACCTACCATGAAAATCAAGCGAAAAGTTGTCAATGAGGCGTTTAAAGATCTGATTGAAGCCATGTATTAATTTTTTCTTAAAAGCCTGACTTTTTTAAAATAGGTGGAATAGCAGAGATTTTCAATTTCCAGCATTGTTTGGAATGCTTCTGAAAAATTATTTTTCCCAATCGTGAAAAGGCCATGACCATAAACAATGGCAGCATTTGCCTGTGTAAGTGCCGGGGGTAGGGTGTTGCAAAGACCCAAAGGGCCTGTACCGACTTCACCGGGCACAATGGGTGTGCCGTCCACAAATCGCTTTTTGGGACATTTGATGTGGCATTGTTCTTTAAAATTACAGGCTGCTTTTTCAACAGGATCACAATCCATGGATAAAATGACGCTGAATTTGGGGTGGCCGTGGAGGATGGCCTTGCAACGGGTGCGGGAAATGGTTTCTAAATGGGCAGAAAGTTCACTTGAAGCAGTAAGCCCTGCGCTAGTTGAACCGTCCATGGGAACCGGATCAATACATCCGGAAAGCTCATCCAAGGAACTTCCCGTCTGGCTGATGTAAAGAGTTCCATTCCAGAAATAGGAAATATTACCAAAATAAGAGTCCACAAGTCCATATTCAACAGTTTTTTTACCAGCCTCAATAATGGCAGAATAAACTATTTCTTCATTGGGAAAAGGAGAAGGGATAAATTTTGGCAATGCTTTTTGTATGGGCTCTAAAAATGGGATCATGGAGTCAAACAAATGGTGCTCATCAGCAGTGGTAAGTCCTTTTTGAAGCGCTTCCAGATAATCCGTGAAAAACTTGATAAAGCTTGCAAAACAGACCGAGCTTATGGTTACAAAGCCCTGTTCTGGACTGACCGTGCCCTGGGCGATAATTGCCGGGCCTTTGAAAGTTTTATTGTTTTTTTCGGGTGCAATGATCACACTTTTTCTTTTTTTTAAAACTTGAATGATCTGGTTAGCGCAAAATTCGTTAATCACGGGAAGATCATGGAGAAAGGTTCTTGTTTCACAATCTTTTGGTTGAATCAATCCATTGGAATTAAGGGCGTTTTCTGCCAGAAAGCGTATCAGGCTGCTATATGGTTCTTTGGGCCTTAAAAAAACTAGGGAGTTTATATTCAGCCCTTTAAAAACATTTTCTAGAACACGGGTCTCATCTGCTTTGCGGTTCCAGACAAGGATATCATCCAGGCCGCCGATCAAGGGTTGTGACGGGCCGAAATCATCCCCCAGCTTTGCTTGAACCAATTTGTCTGAATATTTATTTACAAGTTGTTCCATAAAAGTCCAAGTGCTCGTGCTTTTTCTTTTTGGGGAAGACCATTGTCGTTTAACCCCCGGACACCATAATATTTTTTCCTGGCATCCAGAAACTCATCCCTGTCAATGGGCGGGATATGGATATTATTGCCGCTTGATCCGGCCTCTGTAAAAAATCGATCCGGAAGGTCGTCATCTTTTGCACTAAACCCGTTCAATGCATTTATGATGCGTTCGTTATAATAGATGCATTCACCTTTTTGTAAGAGATCCTGGGCATTGGTTTCAATTCCAGTGACAGCTTCATAGACACTTGCGTATTCTTCCAGGCCGGCAGCAAAAAAAGTAAATTTACATGCGATAAGTGAATCCACAATGGCATTCAGGTCTTCGGCAATCTTTATAATCCTGGCCTTGCCGCTGAAACTGAAACGGTCCGTGGCCACGGGTTTTCTGAATATTTCATGGCTGATGGGATAGGCGCGCAAATGACATCCACCCCGGGTGGACAGGGCATATCCCAATGCCATGCCATAGGCCCCTCTGGGATCATAGGCCGGAAGTTCCATCCCTTTGACAGCCATGGCAGCCTGAGGGTTGCCCATTTTTTTTGCATATTGTTTTGCACCCAGGGCAAGGAGCTTTCCTTCACCTTTTCCAAACGCAATATCCTTTAAAAGGGATAAAATAGTTTCTGAAGTATAATCAAGCCCGGTTATTTCACGTCTGCAAGCCAGGGTAGAAGCAGCTGATATGGTATCCATGCCAAAATGATTGCATAGTTCATTGGCTTTTACGACAAGCCTGATATCCATGCAACCGATTAAGGCTGTAAAATGGGACATGGTCTCAAACTCCGGCATGGCAATGGATGTTTTGTTTTTTGTCCCTATTTTTTTGCAGAGGATATGACAGCCCAGACACCCGTGCTTTTTGGGCCCATAGGTTTGGGTGTAAGCGGCTGCATTGAGTTTTGACGCAGGCTCAAAACGGGTATGCTGAAAATTATCCGTGGGCATCATCCTGCGATTGTCCATGAGATCATATACAGCCCCTGTACCAAGGCAGGTAAAGCCGAACTGGCCCATCAGTGCAGGGGAGGCTGCTGTAAGTCTTAAGATGTCTTCCCTTGCCTCTTTAAGCTTTTTAGGGTCTTTTACTCTACAATGGCCTGTGCCGTCTATCAGGAGATATTTGATTTTTTTCTGGGCAAGACAAAGTCCAAGCCCACTTCTGCCGGCAGCAAAATAGCGGTCCACAATTATACTGGCATATCGTACACCATTTTCAGCAGCAGGCCCAATGCATGCTAAAGATGCATTCCCCGGTCTGATCTGTTTGTGGACAGCCTCTGTATCAAGCCCCCATAATCCTTTGGCATCTTTAAATTCTACAAGATTATCCTTTATGGTAATGCCAACAGGTGTCTTGCTTTTGCCTTTGATGACAATACCGTCCCAGCCAGCCCTTTTCAGCCGGGTGGCAAGCTTTCCGCCAACGGAGGAATCTCCCACAAGCCCTGTGAGTGGGGATTTTGAAAGGATGTGGGCCCGCCCTGATGTAGGGGAGACGCTTGCCGCAAGAGGACCTGCAAATATACAGATCACCGTGTCGGGGTGGTCCCAGGGCAGGGTTGCGCACTCCCTCAAATAACGCCCGCCAAATCCTTTACCACCGACATATTGATTTAAGATATCAAGATGGGGTTTTTCAATCTCAATATTTTTTTTTGTCAGATCTAAATGCAGTATATTGCCGGTCCAGCCGTACATATTTATTCAAACCATCATTTGTTTTTAAAGGATTTTATCATGCAAATATAATAACGCTTTGTGTTATTAACGTAAAGCTTTATTGTATTGATGAATTGGTTTGGGCGGGTAAAAATTTAATATATACAAATCAGCTTTTTTGGTTTACAAATAAATGAATCATTACCAGCAGACATTTCATTAATGGTAAATGGTCAATGAAATATTAAATTGCAAAATCAAACATGAGAAAGTAGGATCATGAATTTGCTTGCCATATTGTCGAATATCGGGTTGCCGGATGTACTTGATATTTTATTTATTTCTATGGTTTCCTATCAGTTTTATATATGGTTCTGGGGCACCAAAGCCTTTAAAGCTCTGATTGGTATTGTCCTTTTAAGCGGGATTTTTATCGTTGCCAAAGCCTGGGGTCTTTTTTTGACCACCTGGGTATTCCAGATTTTATGGCAGGTTTTTGTTATCCTTTTGATTATTCTGTTTCAAAAAGAAATCAGGCAGATGCTTGAGCGGTTTAATCCCTTGAAAACCTTTGGATTGAAACAGGGTTCTGCTACGGATACCTGGATACCTGAGTTTGCCAGCTGGGCCTTTGATGCAGCAAAAAAAAGAATCGGTGCGATCATTATTTTTGAAAAAACAGACCGGATGTTTGAACTAATCACCAAAGGGATTTTTATGGAATGCGATCCCCTTCCGGAAATATTGAATTCGATTTTTTCTAAAGAATCGCCTCTGCATGATGGCGCAATCCTAATTTCCCAAGGGAAAATCTTAAAAGTATCCTGCTATCTGCCCTTGTCTGCAAGGGAGGATCTTCCCCAGGAATGGGGGACAAGGCACAGAGCAGCCCTGGGATTGACTGAGCAATGCGATGCCTGGGTAATGATTATTTCTGAGGAAAGAGGGGAAATATCGTTTGCTGGTGATCAGACGTTTCAAAAGGTAGCAGACAAAAAAGAGTTGTGCACAATTCTTGAGGATGTGGTACTTGCTCAAAAAGATGTGGATACAAATATTAAAGGAAAAATCAAATCATGGTTTACCACCCGGTATAAAATAAAGGCGATAGTTGTTGCATTGGTGTTTATTCTATGGATGGTTCTTGCAGGGCAGCAGAATTTTGAAAAAAAAATCGATTTACCTCTTAATTTTAAAAATATCCCGGCAGAACTTATGGTATCCCAGCCAAAGGACTCTAAAATTTCCATTACCTTCCGAGGACTTAGAAAAGATGTCAGTCTGTTAAATGAAAATAATGTCCTTACTTCTATTGATTTGTTTTCGGCACGACTTGGCACGACTTTTTATAGTATTAATACAGGAAATTTAACCCTGCCCAATGACAGGATTGATGTTGTGAATATCAGCCCGACAAGGGTTGAGGTGACATTTGAAACTCGGCCAAAATTAATTCAAAGCGATAAATCCTCTGAGGGGAAAAAAACAAATCTATTGCCGGAATGAAAACCTGATAATTTTATCCACATACTCTCTTGTCAGTCGGTTGAAAAGCGCGGGGGGTCAGCAGCATTCTCCGCTGCCGCAGGAGGCGTTCTCTTTTCCCTTTATCCAGACCTGGATAATATAGGCAGCTCAGCCAACACCGGGACTCACGGATATAGCCTTTGAAGGGCAGTTGTTGACACATGCGCCACATTCCATGCAGGCATTGAAATCAACAATATGGGCTTTGTTATCTCTCATTTCAAAAACAGCCTGGGGGCAGACCTCTGTACACAAGCTACAGCCGATACATTTTTCTTCATCAAGGACCAGACTTGATACATCATCTAAATATCTTAAATCTTTCATGGTGCATCCTTCCGAAATTAGGTTAAAATGCAGAATATATCCAAAGCCCGGATGAAATCACAAGGCAAACCAATTGCACGGGAATGTAACGTTTCATTTCTTTTTCAACCCCTGAGGGCGAGGTAAACGGTGTTGCTCCTGTAAAATTCATGGCAAGATAAGAGCTTATAGTTACACTAAATAAAAACAGTGCGGCAAATCCTGATACACCTTTAATAGCAGTGGAAAACAGGGTCAAAAGGGGTATGGACAATACACTTCCGGCAATGATCCCTTTGAGAGCAAATTGTCTGGATGGGATAAAGGGGAGCAGCACGGGGGTAACAAATCCGCCTGAAACTATTCCTGCAATAAGGGCAAAAAAAGATATCCCGCCTCTTTCCAAGGCTCCGGAAAAAGAAAAAATACCCGGTCCAAAACCTGAAACGATGAACAGGACAAGTGCTGCGATCAGTGCTGGTTTTAACACAATTTGAATCTCCACAGGTGTCAGGATAAACCGTTCATATATGTTAAAGGTAACCTGTCTCATATTTTTATCCGCCTTTCTTTTATTCTTTAAAAAGGCAGGGATATCATTGGCACGTATCGGGCCATATACCACCCTGAATCCAGATAGTTTTTTAACATCCCCTGCTGACACACCCGTTGCTCCCAACTGAGGGACAATGACCCGTTTGTGATCCACTATCTTTTCAAGTTTACACGCTTTAATTTTATTCACAAGTTCCAGGGTTGAGAAGGTTCCCTTGCCTGCTGCGCACCATACATTGGCCCCTTTTGTATCAAGTACAAGAATCCATGCATTGATTTCAGCCAACTCTTTTCTCAAATGATCAAAGGTCAATTTAAAGTTTGCAGTAACAAGCACCTCACAATTTTTGTCTGGTTTTCCAATGCCATAAAGCCCGGGAGCCACAGTATATTTATGACGGCTGATGCCACATCGGACATGAAGTGTTGAAAAAAGGTCATCTTTTCCAAGCTTTGTTTTGATGATGGGAATAACCCCGGCATCGGTTTTCATAAACTTGTCCACATAGGAACACAGCTTGTAATCTGGTTTCTCGTAGTCTGGCATGGGGTTGGAAGGTTCAGTAGAACAGCTTAAA
>CALGRI010000455.1 GCA_937880875.1 uncultured Pseudomonadota bacterium | reverse complement strand
ATTGTTCTTTTTATAGCGTTTTATCTCATATTCATGGACAAAATAATTTTATTTTTCATATCTTTTTCCCTTGGATCTAAAGTGTTCCTGACTCTTATGATGATTGCACCCTTAGGCTTTTTCATGGGGATACCCTTTCCCTGTGCCTTGAGCTTTTTAAAAGGAAAAGATGAATTTTCTCTGGCCTGGGCATGGGGGATTAACGGTTTTTTCAGTGTTATCAGTATCCTTTTGGCAACTATACTTGCCATTATCTACGGATTTAAAGCTGTCATGATTATTGCCATCTTATGCTATGCCAGTGCAGGGATACTGTCTTATCAATTCACCAGGAAATAATAAAACAATAAAATTAAAAAAGCCTGGAAAAAATTCCAGGCTTTTGACTCAACTTATATTTATTCGTTAGTGCCTGACCGAAAACCTGAAAATTTTTTCGAGTACAAGGCGGGCGAAAATTTTAACCGGAGGAATACATTAAGTATTTCGAGGATTAAAATTTATAGCCCAACGCAGTAATCGGGAAAATTAGTGGTTTTCGGCTGGTACTGTTTATAAAATCTGCTTTAAGAAAAGCTTAGTCCGGTCGTGTGTGGGATTGACAAAAAAGTGCTCCGGGGTTCCCTCTTCAACGATTTTGCCTTCATCCATGAAAATCACCCTGTCCCCCACCTCCCTGGCAAATCCCATTTCGTGGGTGACGCAAACCATTGTCATGCCTTCTCTTGCAAGGGTTTTCATAACATCTAGTACCTCTCCGATCATTTCCGGATCAAGAGCGGATGTGGGTTCGTCAAACAGCATGATTTTCGGGTCCATTGCAAGGGCCCTTGCAATGGCCACACGCTGCTGCTGACCGCCTGAAAGATTTGATGGGTGTGCCCGGGCTTTATCTGCTATGCCAACCTTTTCAAGAATGGCCATTGCTTTTTTCTCAGCTTCTTTCCTGCTTCTTTTTCTTACCAGTTTCTGGGTAATGGTGACGTTTCCTAGGATGGACAAATGGGGAAACAGGTTAAATGACTGGAACACCATTCCCATTTCAGCTCTGACCTTGTTGATATCGACCTTTGGATCAAAAATATCCACGCCATCCACAAGGATCTGGCCTTGTTCTGCTGTTTCCAGGCGATTCAGACACCTTAAAAAAGTACTCTTTCCCGAGCCTGACGGCCCTATCACAACCACCACTTCCCCGGCTTCGATTTTATTTGAAACATCCACAAGGGCTTTGACCTCATGGGGGACATAAAATGTTTTATATATATTATTTACTTCTATCATTTTGTTGACGTCCTCCGTTCCAGATATTGTATACACATGGAAAGCGTAAAGGTCATGAGCAGATACAGTATGGCGCACAGAATCCATAATTCAAAGGCCTGAAGACTTGTTGTAATACCTTCACGGGTTGCCTTGGTCAACTCCCTGATGGCAATCATGCCGAGAAGGGATGAATCCTTTATCAAATTGATAAACTGCCCTGCCAGGGGTGGCAGGATGGTTTTCAGGGCCTGGGGAAGGATAATATAATACATGCATTGAAAATAGGTCATACCGCCGGACCGGGCAGCCTCCACCTGGCCGGAATGAATGGCCCCGATTCCGGCACGGACTATCTCGACCACATAGGCGCCGGTAAAAACAGAGAGCGCTGCAATACCATACCATTCCGGATCAATAATGCCGAATCCATTCATGGCGAGAAGTTTATTAATCGTGGTGCCAAGAACAAAATAGGCAATCATGATCTGTACCAGCAAAGGAGACCCTCGAATAATTTCCACGTAGGTAATGGCTGTCCATTTAAGAATGGGGGTGTCTGACACCCTTGCCACCCCTCCGATAACCCCCAGAAGAATTCCTAAAATGGTTGAGATAAAACTTATTTTCAGAGTGGTCCATAAACCGATTGTCAGAAGGCCCGGTTTCCACCCACCCACATATTCGGCTATTTTATCACCCGGAGAAGTAAAATCCCCTGCATCCAGATCAAAAGAACCTTTGGGAAGTGTATATGTTTTATCACCAAGATCATCTGTTATGGTTACATCAAACTTGTCTTTATTTGCTTTAATTTCTTTTACTTCGCCGTTGGAGTCTGCATAGATGGTCACGGTCTCTATATACATAAAGTATTTGGGTGCTTTATACCATCTCCACTGATACTCCACAGTAATAGTTGCATAATATACGGCCCCGATAACCAGCAGCATCAAAGCAATAAAACCTGCCACAGAGGACCAATAGGCAGTAGGATTGCTCAACCTTTGAATGTTGGATATTTTTACGTCCATATATTTTTTATACCTTAAACCTTTAGATAAGCTAAAAAAGGGTTGGCAAGAGATACTCTTGCCAACTCCTAATATTACTTTGTAATCAAATGATTAGTTGCCAACTTTATCAAACCAGTCTGTGCTCTTGAACCATTTGTCATATGATCTTTGCCACAGCCCGTCACCTTTATACTGAAACAAGAAATTGTTCAGGTAATTCATAAAGTCAGGATCACCCTTTCTAATAGCCATTGCAAGGGGTTCATAGGTAAAAGGCGTGCTCAGGGCAATAGTTTTCCCAGCGCCTTGCTGGGCTTGAACTTTTTCAATAAAGGGAAGGTCATAAATCAATGCGTCGGCATTACCAGACATAACTTCAATGGCAGCTTCTGCTTCTGATTCATAGGATTTGTAGTTTGCTCTTGAAATCATTTTCTGGGCAGCCTGCTCACCCGTTGTTCCAAGTCTTGAAACAATGGTGTATTTCGGATTATCCAGATCTTTGTAGGTTTTGACAGTACCTTCATGCTTTTTATTTAAAAGAACTGCCTGGCCGACTACAATATAAGGATTGGAAAAGTTGATCTGAAGATTTCTGGACTGGGTAATGGTCATACCACCAATAATAATATCAAACTTATCCGTAACAAGCGCAGGAATAATACCATCCCATGCTGTGTTCACAGGAACCCATTTTACACCCATTGATTTGGCAAGAGCCTTGCCCAGATCAATGTCAAATCCCATGAAGCTGCCATCTTTGGCAGTCATTTCAAACGGCAGGTAGCCGGATTCAAAACCAACGCGAAGCTCTTTACTCTGAAGAATAGATTCAATAGTTGATTTTTTGGCCAATTCAATATCATCTGCAAATACAGGTGCTGATACGAAAACAAAAACCATTGCTAACAATAAAATTAATGCTTTTTTCATTTTTCCCCTCCTAGGTTTAAAGTTTGACTTATTTTGGCAACCGATTTTTTTTGGGTAACCCTTTTAAAAGTCATGGTTAAAAACAAAATCCTGTTTCAAATAAAATTAATATGTAGCACAATCATTTGAAATGGCAAGACTTATTCTAAAAAAGGTTTCATTCTTTTTAAAAATCAGCTATTTATTGCCCTAATTTTATATGTTTTTTTTAATAGTCGTTACTCAATACAATACTAAAATAGTATTATTATAAAATATTCAAGAATCAACAATGACTGGATATATGATAATGAAAAAGTTAAGAGATGTAATAAGCAATAGTTATAATGGATATCTAAAAGAGATTGAACATCTTGTTCAAAAAATCCATGACACACCGGAGCTGTCCGAAGAAGAGACCCTGGCCTGTAAATTTCAGGTGGAACTTCTTGAAAACTGGCAATTTGATGTTGAAAAAAAGTATAAAGGTTTGGACACAGCCTTTAATGCGACTTTTGGTGAAGGCCATCCCAACATATGTATCATGTCTGAATATGATGCTCTTCCCGGGATTGGTCATGGTTGCGGTCATAACCTGATCGCCGGTGTTGCCCTTGGAACCGGAATTATCCTTAAGGAATTAATGACTGAAAACCATCTTAAAGGACGTGTTACCGTCATGGGGACACCTGCCGAGGAAAAGCGGGGGTGTAAAATTGATCTGATTCAGGCAGGAGCACTGGATGAAGTGGATATCGTACTCATGGCTCATCCGTCTGATCATCCAACCTCTCAATCCATGGAAGCAGCCGGTATCATGCAATTTTTAATCAGTTTTAAGGGACGGTCTGCCCATGCAGCCGCTTCACCGGAAAAAGGGGTGAATGCACTTGATGCCGTCCGGCTGATGTTCAATGGGGTGGATGCCTGGCGGCAGCAGCTTCCTGAAACATGCAGGATTCACGGAGTGATAAAAGATGGTGGAAAGGCTCCCAATATTATCCCGGACTATGCTCTGGCAGACTTTTACCTTCGATCCTTTGACATGGATTTTTTATTGTCCATGAAAAAGCGGTTTGAAAATATTGCCAGGGGTGCCGCTCTCATGACAGACACAAAGGTCACCGTCACGGAAATAAAAAATCCTTACAAGCCCGGGAAACCCAACAATGAACTGAACAAAGCATTTATGAAACTTGCAGAAGAATATGGCATGGAACCGGAATGGCTTGCGCCATCAAGAGCGTCTTCTGATTTTGGGGATGTGACCTATAAAGTTCCCGCAATGCACGCCTTTTTCAATATTACAGGAGATAAAAAAGATATCGTTATCCATTCTTCCGAGTTTACTCTATGCGCATCTTCTCCATTTGCCATGGAACAGATGATGAAAACCTCAAAAATTTTATCGGAAATCGGATATACTTATTTAACCCAGGATGATTTTAGAAAAAAAGTGTCGGAGACCTATTATAAAAGCCTTGACTTATAATTTTAAGCTTAATACTAACAATACCTTAGGCCAAACAATAAATATTAACATATGGTGACAAGATTTCAGAGACAGCACCTCACAATTTAAGAATCCTGACTGTGTCGGATTTTATTGACAAGTCATTAACTCAAATGGTTGAAGACAAAACCCTTGAACCTGTGGATCTCATCATCTCCTGTGGTGATCTGGACCCGGAATATCTTTCGTTTTTAAGGGACAGGCTTGATAGGCCTTTGTTTTATGTAAAAGGAAACCACGATCTCCGTTACACGTCATCCAATCCTGTGGGGTGCGAAAATATTCATGAAAAAATTGTCCGTTTTAAATCGCTGAATATTCTGGGTCTTGAAGGCTCAATATGGTATAATGGCGGCATGAATCAATATATGGATAAAGAGATGAAAAAAATCATCTCTGGCATGTGGTTTTCCCTCTGGCGAAAAGGGGGAGTCCACATGGTGGTCACCCATGCACCGCCACGACACATTCATGACGCTGAAGACCGCTGCCATATGGGGTTTGACAGTTTTGTAAAATTAATAAACAAAAGAAAACCCGATTATTTTATCCATGGTCATATGCACAAAGACTTTAAAACCCATGATGAAAGAATCACAGCAGTAAACTCAACAAAAGTGATTAACACCTGCGGATTTACCATTTTAGAGGTCTAACCATGACAAATTTTTTTAAAAATCTTTTTTCATCAAAAGAAAATGAGGCTCAAAATCATATCAGTTCATTTAATGAACAAAAGACCCAGGAGGAGGATGTTCAATTCATCGACCACGGTATTAAAACCGTTGACCTGGATCATATCATTGGAAGTGTGGGCAAATACCATGATTTTGATTCCCAGTTCAGGCCTAAAAAACATGTATTAGAAAAACGATTTTTAGATATTAAAAAAGCCATGCGTGAAGGAAAACACATACCCCCGATAATGCTGTATCAGATCAGAAATGATTATTATGTGTTGGATGGCAATCACCGTGTGTCCGCAGCAAAAGAATTGGGACAATTTGATATCCAGGCAAAAGTGGTTGAATTGCTTTCAGCAAAAAATACCATGGAAAACCTTTTGTATCTTGAGAGAAAAAAGTTTTACAAAAAAACCGAATTACCTGAAAAAATTGATTTAACGGAGGCTGGAAAATATAATTTCCTTGAAAAACAGATCAAAAAACACAATGATCATCTGACCAATATATCCGGTAAAGAAACTGAATTTAAAAAGGCTGCCCAGGATTGGTACGATACCATTTATACGCCTTTAACCATCCTCATAAACAAAGGAAATCTGATCCAGCATTTCCCTAAAAGAAGTATTGCCGATCTTTACACCTATATTACCTACCATCATTGGGAAATAACCTCCAACCGGCAATATGGTATTGGAATTGACCGGCTGATTCCACGGAGTATGGAAGCCTTCAGAACTGCCATGCTTGAAAAAAACATTCCGGATTATCCTGAAATGAAACGAAGCATAACTGCTTTTGTTCTGATAAATATTAACACATCAACACACGTAAAGATCCTGGACAAGTTATTTGCCATAAATGAAGTTAAGGAGGTTCACTCTGTTCACGGAACCATTGATATCCTTGTAAAAATTGTTTTGGAAAGAGACTTTCTGGCCTCTGATGCTGAAATCATTGCAGAATTTGTAGACCAAAGGGTGCGAAAGATTCCCGGGATAAACCGGACCCAGACGGTTATCCCTGGTATTTCCAGGGTCAAGGAAGGGCTTATATATTAAGATTTTATCTGTAATTTTGTTCTTTTCAAAAACTGCTTATTCCTCTATATCTGTTTTTTAATATTTTTTTTTATTCTTTTCTCCAGATCCAGCAAAGTTTTTTTTGCCTCGAGCCCGCCGCCAAAACCTGTAAGGCTTCCATTTTTCCCAATAACCCTGTGGCAGGGTATAATGATTGAAATCGGGTTTTTCCCATTTGCCATACCAACCGCCCTTGATGCTTTGGGGTTTCCGATTCTTTCTGCAAGCTGCCCATAGGATATGGTTTCTCCATATGGAATTTTCACAAGTTCCTTCCAGACCATTTTTTGAAAATCCGTACCCTGAACGTTCAATTCAAGATCAAAACTTGTCCGTTCCCCTTTAAAATAGTCCCCAAGCTGATCTATGGCTTCTAAAAATAATTCCTCTTTATAAATCCAGCCTTTTTCAGGTTCGATCCTTGTCTTTCCCAGGGGGAAATGAAGGCTTTCAAGCAATTCTCTTCCGCTTAATAAAAGCTTTCCTACAGGGGATTCAAAATAGCAATAATACATTTTATCTCCTTTATCGAATTATTTAATAACCATGAAGAACATGGCTTTCTCATTAATACAAATTTGCCATATTGAAAATATTTAATTTAGCAGCACTTGTTTTCCATTTAAAAACAATTTTCCATCCCTGGTTTCAGCTTTATGGATCACATTATCCCCCTCTTTTAAAAACAGGCCGGTCTGCATTCCATAATATACGGGAGAAAACAGCATGGGATTGTCGCCAACCAGTTTATAAGGCAAACTGACATCGGATTTGAGAAAAAAAATATCAAGCGCCGCTGCCGGTTGAAACATGATGGGAACAAGCTGGGCCATGGTTATATCTTTTTTAAGGCTTAATGTGACATCACCTTTAATCTTTCCCTGGGGCAATTGGGCTCGTACGTCTGAAATTTGAATTTCAAACCCTTTTTTTAAAAATTTCTCATATACCCCAAGCAGTTGGAGTCCAATTGATGCCATCTGTTTTTCAACAATCTTTTTTATTGTATCGGGATGCCTTTGCGCTGCGGCAATTTCCTCCATGGCATTTTTCAATACCTGTGAATATAACTTCATAACTGCTTCATAGCCCCGGGCATCAATCCCTTTTATACTGATTCTGGAAAAGACATCCTTAATCTGACCTTGCCCGGCCGTAATGCTGTCTATGCCATATTCCATTCCAACGGATAATACATTTTCCGGTTTGTCAAAATTCAATATATAATCACATTTCAAATTTGCCATTTCAAAAGGGTCTTTGCCTTGCTCTGCCTTAATATTTTCAACGCCAAAAGAAGCCTTGCCATCCCAGATATATGTGGAAACCTTTTCCCTTTTTAAATTAAGCCAAGCGTTATCCATGCTTAATTTCCCCGGAACCGAGTACCCTGCCCAGTTCATTTCAGAAAAGATATTGTTCAGCCCCTTATCAAGTGCGACAACCATCTGCCCTGGCTTTATTTCAATAACATCTTTACCGTCTTTAAATGAAAACGCATCCAACACGATTGTTGATTCAATATCGCCTGAAAGTTTATATTCAGTTTTAATATCAAGGGGATTTTTTCCATCCAGTTTATTGTTCACAAAATCTATGAACCATTTGTTTTTCTCCAGACTTGTTTTTGATACAATACTTGAAAAACCATGGTCTGCACGGTCTATAAATACAATTTCCTCAACCCCGTATAATGACTTTAAGGTCCCCAGTTTGATTTTCCATTCAATCTGGGAAGAGGAAAAATTTCTGTCATATTGCCCAATTTCAACAAAAATATCAGATCCTTTTTCTGCATGACGCTGATTGATCTCATCAAAAGATTGTTTTATGATTTTCTCCATCATAAGACCTTTAAAAAGTGGTGTTCCGGCACCAGCCAATATGAGGATCAATACAACCGCAAAAATAATTTTTTTCATGTCTGGCCCTTGTCTTGTATTTTTACCTAATCTGGATTCTTAAATTGCCTATAACCAAAAGAATTCAAAGTCAAGATATTTCCAGATATTATAAAATTGCTCAAATCCAAGGAGAGTTAACTCATCTGATGGAATTCCTTTTAGACAAACCCCGAAGCAGTAACCAAAAATAACGGCAGACAAAAAAATGGTCGGTTTCAGCTTATTGCAGGAGAACGAAGGCTCAGAGCAATTAAAGATTACACGGATATGACGAGTATCCAGGCAAAGATTGCAGACGTTGATGATCTTCAGGCAAGGAGAATAAGTGCTGCAGAAAACCTTTTAAGACAAGATTTATCAGCCATAGAGTCCTTTGAAGCAACCATCGAAATCATTGATGTGGAAATGGGAAAAGATCCAGAGTATTTGACGGTAGGCAAAACACCCCTTGAAAGGGTGATAAAATTGCTGTCAAAGTTAGATTCCATAAGGCGAAGATATAAAAAGCATATCTGGACAAAGGCGCTTGCAAAACTTGAACTTGTATCTGGCAAGGTTTTTCACG
>CALGRI010000454.1 GCA_937880875.1 uncultured Pseudomonadota bacterium | reverse complement strand
AAAAGATTCCATTCTCTTTTCCATTGATCACCATAAGGGATCAGAGGAACAGCAGCTTGATGAAGAGTATTTTGACCCGGATTTGTTTGACACGAAATTATCAAGAGTGAATACCTTTCCATTTTTCCAGGAAATCATCACCCGGACAGCCCTTGAAAATACAGTGGTGCCAATTGTTGCATCGTCAAGCATTGCCGGGAAAATGTGGAAAACACCCATTTCAATGCTGTTTATAGATGGAGGACATTCCTTTGAGGCAGCGTATAATGATTATCTGACCTGGGCCTGCCATATTATACCCAACGGGTTTCTGGTGATTCATGATATTTTCAAGGATCCTGAAAAAGGGGGACAGGCTCCTTGGCAGGTATATGAAATTGCCATTAAATCAGGAGATTATGAAGAACTTGAAATGACAAAAACCCTGGGGGTTTTGGAAAAAAAATGCTGAATTCATTGAGCGCAAGTGTTGGCAAAAGATTATTGTTCAGATATGCTTTTTATATCTTCTCTTTGTTCAAGCCATGTTTTACAGAGGCGGTTTGAACTATCGGTGGGAAGGAATAACTTGACAATTAAGACAGATATCAGCTAGATTGGTCATTAAATTGTTTTTGCATAAGCGTGGTTCGGGAGAAAAGCATGGTAGATAAAATTTCAATTATTAAGCAGATTTTGGAAACTGATGTGGAGACTGATAAAAAAATTTTATCAATTCTACAATTAGCTAAAGAAAAAACGAAAGAAAAAAAAATTCATATTGAAGAACGCATATCTAAACGAAAAGATATTCTGTTAGATGCTGATTTAAATACCGGCAAAGAAAAAATTTATGCTGAAACAGAAAATATTTCCTCCACAGGAGCTTTTATTCGAACTGAAAAAAAAATTGCCACGGGTGAGGATATTGCCATAAAATTCATAAGCTCCGGTGGTGAAGAGTTATGTTTTGTTGCACAGGTTGTGAGAGTGAACAGTAATGGTATCGGTGTGGTGGTTAAGACCATCAGTGAAAAAAATGGGATCAAACTTATTAAGTTTATTGATCAGTTCTAAAAACTTTCTATTGTGATAAGTGAAATGGCTGTTCAATTTCGCTAATTTTCCGCGAAACTTTCTTTAATCTCTATAAAGTTCTCAATGCGCCTCTCAAACGCATTCACTATCAATGGATCAAAATGAGACCCTTTTCCTTTTTGAATAATGGTGCACGCTTTTTCATGAGATATTGCGTCTTTATACACCCTTTTGGAAGTAAGGGCATCATAAACGTCTGCCAGGGCAACTATTCTGGCGGAAAAAGGGATATCATTACCTTTTAGTCCATTAGGGTATCCACTACCATCAAATTTCTCATGATGTGACAAGGCAATTTCAGCGCTCATACGTAAATATTCAGCTTTTGGAGATTTTTTCAATGCTTCGTTAAGCGTCTCAAACCCAATTAAGGTGTGTTTTTTCATTATATCAAACTCTTCATTAGTCAGACGTCCTGGCTTTAGTAAGATCTGATCCCGGATTCCAACTTTACCAATATCGTGAAGGGGGCTTGTTAAAAAAATATTATCAACATAATGCGAGTTTATTTCCGCAGGAGTGTCAGGGCTATTTACCAGGGTTTCAGCTAAAGTTTTGGAAAAATATCTGATCCTTTCTAAATGTGAACCCGTCTCAGGGTCCCTTGATTCAGCAAGTTTTGCAAGGGAAAAAATAACGATGTCCTTATCCTGAAAGCTTAAAACGCGTTCCCCGGCCTTAAGTCTAAAATAAAATTCTTCTTTGTTGACAGGCTTGGTGATGTAATCGTCAGCCCCAGCTTTCATTCCTTGTATAACTTCTCCAATATCATCTTGGGCAGTCACCATGATGATATAAGTGTAGTCTTCATCTTCATGCTTTCGTATGGCCGAACAGAGTTCAAGACCATTCATATTTGGCATAACCCAGTCTGTGACAACAATACGGGGTCTTTCACTGTTCCAGATATTCCATCCTTCTTGTCCGTCAACTGCTGTTATTACTTTATGGCCCAGCTTTTTAGCATAAATTTCCAGGGTTTTCCTACTTGTGGCTTTATCATCAATTACCAAAATTTTCATGTAAGTTTTTCCTTATGAAATCTATTTTTGAAAGCAATCATCCCTTCTGATCATCCCATGGAAACGTTTCAATTGTCTTCTTAAATAAGAGGAACTCTTCTAATAGAGTGTCAACCATAATTTCTGCGTTGGACAAATCTCCTGATTTTGCAATGGTTTCAATTTTATATGCCAGCTCTTTGAGTTTTTCAGCACCAACGTATGAAGCACTGCCTTTTACTGCGTGGGCAGCTTTGGCAACTAAAGAGGTATTTTGTTCTGTTATGCCTGTTTTTATTGATTCAAAATCTTCAGGACACTCTTCCAAAAAAGCATGGACAATTTCTCTTAATATTTCATGATCATCTGAATATCTGGATAAAGCATTTTTATAATCAAAGATCGGATGGGCATTATTTGCAATTTCGTTTTCCCGTATCTCAAACTCAGAATGTTCAACAACTTTATCATCTTTCTTTGAATCAATCCAGCGGTGTATGACTTTTATCAGGTTTTTTTTATCAATGGGTTTGCTGATATAATCGTCCATACCGGCCTTCAGGCATTTTTCCTTATCTCCTTTCATCGCATTGGCAGTCTGTGCTATGATTGGAACTCTTCTTTGATTATTTTCAATTTCCATTTCACGCACTTTTATTGTTGCCTCATAGCCATCCATGATAGGCATTTGAACATCCATTAATACGAAGTCATATGAATTTTTACAAATCATTTCAAAGGCATGCTGGCCATTCTCTGCCAGCGTAACATTAAAGAAACCAAGCTTCTTTAATATGGCAAGACTTGCCTTCTGATTTATCTTATTATCTTCTACAAGAAGAATATTCTTATCTTTTGCACTCTCGATTACTTCAATCTCATATTTATCCAGCTTCAATTGAGATGTCGAATTTCTGCTTCCAATTATTGGGCCTTCCCTTTGAACAATAACCGTCTGTAATAGATTAAAAAAATCGCTCATATTTAAAGGTTTGCTAAGATATCCGGAAAAACCGATTCCTTCAAAATTCTCTATACTGCTTTTTCCACCCGAGGATGAAATCACTACCATTGTTGTACTTCTAAGGTTAGTATTAGATTTTACTTTTGCCCCCAATTCTTCTCCATCCATATCCGGCATCAGGTGGTCTGTAATAAGAAGCGTATAAGGGTCTTGCTTTTGAAAAGCATTCTCCATTGCTTCATAAGCTTCCATGGCCATGGGGAAAACATCATGTCTGATATTCCAGGTTTTTAGATATTCAGAAAAAATTTTGCGATTGATCCTGTTGTCATCAACAACAATGACATATTCTTTCAATAATGCAGAAGAGTCAATAATTTCAGCACCGCCATTTTTATCGATGGGCCAGGTTAAAGTAAATTTAAAAGTAGTTCCCTTTTCAGGAACACTCTCCAATTCAATTTTTCCGCCCATGAGCTTGACAAGCTGTTTACAGATGGAAAGTCCAAGGCCGGTACCGCCAAATCTTCTGGTTGTGGTTGTATCAGCCTGGGTGAAATCATCAAAAATAGTTGCCTGTTGCTCTTTGGTAATGCCGATTCCAGTATCTTGCACACTAATTTCAAAAGTGGCCTCTTTCTCACCGATATTTATACAATCAATATTAATCCAGACATGGCCTTTTGGGGTAAATTTCAATGAGTTGCTGATTAGATTATTAAGTATCTGTCGTATTCTCATTTGATCACCAAATACAAAACGGGGAGCTTGAGGATCATATCTAACAATTAATTCAATCTCTTTTTCATCAGCTTTTGATGCAAAAATCATTATTAAGCGGTTAATTTCATTTTCCAGGTTAAATGATCTTTCTTCAAGTTCAAGTTTCCCAGCCTCAATCTTTGAAAAATCCAAGATATCATTTATGACACCCAAAAGAGATTCTACTGAGATAAAAGCCGTATCTACATAATCTCTCTGCTCTGCATTCAATTTAGTCCCTCCTATGAGATTCAGCATTCCCACAACACCATTAAGTGGTGTTCGGATTTCATGGCTCATATTGGCAAGGAACTCACTCTTTGTTTTGCTAGCCATTTCAGCTGCTTTCTTGGCCTGCTGTAAAGATTCTACTTTCTTCTTTGATGTAATGTCTCTAACAATTCCCATGAACCCGGTTATTTTACCCTTGGGGTCTTTTGTGAGCGCGATTGCAAAATCGACAAAACGAATGGAACCATCCGCCCTTTTAAACTCAACAACAATATCTTTATTCGGTACTCCGGTTTTTAGTGTTTTCTGAAATGCATGAACAATTTGCTTGTTATCGTAATCAATAAAAAATTGTCTGAGATCCATTTTTGTTATTTCATCTTGGGTAGTTCCCAATATTTTTACCAGTGAATTATTCCATACGATCAGTTTACCTTCAAGAGTTACTTCATAATAGGCCTCATCAATACTTTCAAGAATGTCTTTATACTTTATATCCGATTCCAAAAGCGCATCTACATATTGGCGCTGACTTTCTTCAAGCTCACGCTGCCGGTCCATGGTATACCGGACATGTGAGCCAAAGATAACAAATACGCATATGCTAAGAATACCTCTTAGAATTTTATCCTGGTTTGGACCAAGAAAGGATAGAAAAGAAGAAGGCCCGGAAGATTGAAAAAAAATCAAAGAGGAATCTAAAGTTATAAATAGTAAACCAAAAAATATGATGAGGACAAAAAAAGAATATGAAGAACTCTTGTCATTTTGTGTTTTGTTCATTTTTAGTACCATTAAAAGTATGGGAGAAAGCAAAACTTATTTTGATTTTCGTGATAATATGATTTTATTTAAGGGTTTGTCAAGATTGGCATTTGACTTCATATCCTATTATTTTGGTGCATCAATTTTCAACAAAGGAAAAATTTTCAAAAAAGCTTGACAGGCCTACATTTTCAAACTGTCAAGTTCAATCAAACTCTATATTTTAGGTTGACACTTGGCGATTAAAAGATTAAGCCTAATAATTAATAATCAGTGCTACATAGAGATATTGTCAATCTGTATTGTGGAGAGGATTTGGGAAATTCTGCAAGGGAAAATTCAACAGAAAAATTGCTTGACGCAATACGTGGACCTGGACAACAAAACCCTAAAATTAGTGTTTCAAAAGCTTCATACCAGATCAGCAAGCTTGTCAATTTAAAAACTATTAAGAAAAAAACATTGAATCTTGGCATTCTTTTAGCAAAAAGAGATATCACCTTTGTTTTGACCGTTGAAAAGGGTATTAATAAAAGAAAATTTTTAATTAAATGGGCAACTATAAGAATTCCTGAAAGCCTCAATATCGAAGATGAAGGATATTCTACGTTCCTGGGATTGAATCTAAATGAATTTA
>CALGRI010000453.1 GCA_937880875.1 uncultured Pseudomonadota bacterium | reverse complement strand
TTCCAGCAGTCATAATCCGTGGACATGGCAATGGCAGCATAAGGTATGGCCACTTCATTTGCCAGCATTGCTTCCGGGGCCGTTGACATATTGATAACATCGGCCCCCCAAGTCCTGAACATTTTGGACTCAGCAACAGTTGAAAACCTTGGTCCTTCAATGGTGACGACACACCCCTTTCCATGGACGTTCAAATCAAGTTTTTTTGCTGTTTCATAGAGTTTTTTTCTTAAATTCTCATCAAAGGGATGCGCCATGACTGGATGAACCAGGCCATTTTCAAAGGAATCTGCAAAGGTATTTTTCCGAAATCGAGTAAAATCAATGAATTGATCCAAAATGACCAGGTGTCCCCTGTCTATTTCATGCTTTAAACTGCCACAGGCTGTAGTGGCAATAATATGGGTAACCCCTGTCTGTTGAAAAGCTTTGATATTGGCACGGTTATTTACCTGGGTGGGACTGTACTGGTGTCTTCTGCCATGCCTGGCAAGAATAACAACCTCTACATCATTTATTTTTCCGGACAAAAGGGGAGAAGAAGGGTTCCCATATTCCGTGGTAATGTCAAGTTCATCTGGATCTTTTAAAATATCAGGATCATCAAGCCCTGATCCACCTATAATGCCAATTTTCAACATTTTGTTCTCCTGTCAGTTTTGTTTCCAATTTTTACCTTTGCATTTCCCGCTTTTAAAAGCGCCTACCATAATTGGATTAACTTATCAAGAATAGGGTAAATATATTTTCCACACAACTTTCAGACTTAAGTCCTTGTAGTCGAGGTCAAACCTGCCAACTTTGAAAGTTGAGTTTTCCAGAATGGCGAAAACATCTGTCTTGTTAATTTTATATGGTATTTAAATTATGAATGAACTATATCAACAACACGACAAAAGATTAAAGTCTTTTTTATTACAATAAGGAACCCAATGAAGACCATATTGTTTACCTTTCTCTCCCTTGTTGCTTTTGCTGCCAATTCAATTTTGTGCCGGTTTGCTTTGGGAGGAGAACTTATTGATGCAGCAAGTTTTACGTCCATCAGAATTTGTTCAGGAGCTGTATTCTTAGGTATCATTTATCTGTTTACAAAACGCAATACAAAGCACATTGCTTATAAAAACCAATGGTTGATGCCGGTCATGCTAACAATTTATGCCCTGTTCTTTTCCTATGCATATATAAGTTTAAGTACAGGAACAGGTGCCCTGATTCTCTTTGGAGCAGTACAGGCAACCATGATTATTTCCGGATGGATCTCAGGCGAACGAATGAATTTCATCCAGTTTGCCGGGCTTTTTCTGGCCGTTGCCGGCCTTGTTTACCTGGTATTTCCAGGCCTTAGTGCGCCTTCGCCATTGGGCGCTGTTTTAATGGCAATTGCAGGTATAGCATGGGGTATCTATTCCCTGATGGGAAGGCAGGCAAAAGATCCTGTAATAACCACTGCAATGAACTTTATTTATTCCATCCCCATTGTTCTGATTGCAGGCTTTTTGATATCCTCGCCTGTATTGATTACGTCAAAAGGTGTGCTTGCGGCTGTCATATCCGGGACACTTGCCTCTGGGGCCGGGTATGTCATCTGGTATGCAGCATTAAAAAGATTGAATGCAACCAGGGCGGCCATTATCCAGTTGACCGTGCCCGTGATAGCAGCCATTGGCGGCATAATTTTATTGTCAGAGGCATTTTCTGCAAGACTTTTTATTGCCTCGATCATCATACTTTCAGGTGTCGGGCTTGTACTGAGCAAAAAAAAAGGATAAATAAATTTTATCCAAAAGCCATAAAAAAAATGCTACTCTGTAAAAAATGAAAAACAATTAGCTTATCTTTGATAACGGATTAAATCATGGCCATTGAAATAGAAAAAAAATTTCTTTTAAAATACCTTCCATTATCTTTGCTGACCCGTGGCATCCTTATCCGCCAGGGTTATATGGTAAACAAAAAAGATAAGGTAGTCAGGATTCGCCTTTCAGGGGACCAGGGTTTTTTTACCGTCAAAGGCATCACCTGCAATGCATCCCGGAAAGAATTTGAATATCCTGTCCCGCAACAGGATGCCATGGAAATGCTCTCGCTTTTCTGTAAAAAACCGTTGATTGAAAAAACAAGATATCAAATTGAATTCAACGGTTTTGAATGGGTTATTGATTTATTTGAAGGTAGAAACAAAGGACTTGTTGTTGCTGAAATAGAACTGGATTCAAGTGATCAGCCTTTTGAAAAACCTGACTGGATTGGAAAAGAAGTGACCCATGACCCCAGATACTTTAATTCAAACCTGATTAAAGCACCCTACTCAACCTGGAAATAAAAGACCTTTAATCCCTGGATTTCATCTGAAAAGGAATAAAGGTCTTTTATTATTAAAATATTTTAAACCACCCACCTCTTTTTCCGTATCACGCTATAAAAGCTCACAAATAACAACATCATGCAAAGGCTTAAATGGGTAAGATCCAGAACAATAACTGTTATGTGGCCGAAATAAATATTGGAAAGGTTCTTTACAACCATTAAGATACCAGTGACAATCAATCCTGCAAGTACCAATATCCCAAAATAGCCGATCCCGGTTATTTTAATCAATCTGGATCTATTTAAGATAAAATCAATAAGAATATAAGTGACAAGTGCAATTAACACAATGGCAGCAATGTAGTGCATGATATGTGTCACATAAAACTGGGCAAGCCAGCCTAACCCCGGGATATCGGCGATATAATACCGTTTGAAAATCGGCATCTGGGCAAACCCGGACAATGTTATAAAAAACAGGGTAATCCCATAAATATATTGTCTTGTTTTTCCTGTGGTCTTCATTATTTGTCCTCCTTTGAGCTCAAGTAAAACTTTCCAAATGCAGCAGCTACACCTGCAAGGGGAGCTAATATCATGGCTTTGGCAAGGTTGGTCCCATCTGCCATCATGTCTTTGACTTTATTTAAATGGGGCTTTCCTTTTCCTTTTTCAATGGACTTGTTCAGTTCTTCAAAGGGGACAGGAGAGACATAAATCGTATTTGTTCCGCCATTTTCGTGTTCGCCGTAAATATATCCGTTCATCTCTTTGGCCAGGGCATGGGCCTTTTTCAGGATTTTATTTCTCGGGCCTATGGTTTGAACATCTTCAGGGCAGGCTTCTATACAGGCGGGTACTTCACCTTTTTCAAGCCGGTTGTAACACCGGTCACACTTATACATCACACCGTTCCCGGCAAGGGCGGGCAGGAGATTAAGGTAGAGACCGGTACCGGTCTGTCGCTCGGGAATCTTCCATGGACAGACAGTTTTACATTTGGAACCGCCCAGGCAAAGGTCGGGATCAATTCTCGAAAGACCGTTTTCCTCCTGTTTTGCCGATCCCCAGGGACAAAGTTTAACACAGGGGGGATTGTCACAATGCATGCAACGCCGGGGAATGGTCAAGTCAATCTTTTCGCCATTAACATTGGCTGATGCGTGCTGGATGAAAAGCCAGTTATAGGGAGTCAGGCGATCTGTCACATCTCTTTTATCTGACCAGTCCTCTATCGGAACCCTGTTGGGGTACATTTTGGGAAATGGTTTTTTCGGCTCAGGATATTTATCGGCATTTGCCTGCTGGCATGCAAAGACACACTCTTCGCACCCAATGCATTTGCTGATGTCCAGTAAGGTCGCCAGCGGCTCTTTGTTTGTATGGGTTATGGATTTGGCTGCCCGGGCAATACCTGTGGTCGCAACCACAGATCCTGCAATAGTAATGGAGCTCTTTAAAAAGGCCCTGCGCGAAAGTTTAGAAGTCATTTTTCCTCTCTTTTGATACGTCTTTAATCATATCATATATTTGGATGGATATTTTTGTTTCTTAAATCGTCTTGATAAAATCCTGGAAATTCATTTTATCATAGCTTGTCGTATGAATATACTTTAAAATCTGTAAAAATTGTTTTGCATCGACATAACCCGGGATACTGCTGATCTTTGAATTGTCTGGTTTAAGGAACCATAAGGTTGGCAATCCCCTAACCTTCCATTGCGTGGCAAGTGCTTGGTTTTTATCAGTATCCACTTCAATACTGATAAAATTTTCCTTTAAATATTTTAAAACCGCTGCATCTCGAAATGTTGTCGTTTTGAGTTTTGTGCAATAGGTACACCAGTCTGCATGGAAATATAAAAAAACGTGTTTATTCTGGCTTTTGGCCAAATCCATACCCTGTTCATATCCCAGCCAGTCAATTTTTGAAGTATCGCTGATTTGTGCAGGCTCTTTCTCTTGAATAAAATCAGTCTGTTTTTCAGGTTTAAAGTTATTATAAACGATAAAGCCGATTATTGCGACACAGATTATCACAATAACAAGCACATTTTCTTTTTTCATATTCAAACCCTTCATTTGAATTCTATTTTAACAAATAGTGAGAGACCAGATTTAAAAGCAAAGAGTATGCCAAAAAAGAAAATTTTTTATAAAAAAATTTTCTTTAACCATTTAACAAGCGCCATACTGGTTTTTGGCTTACCTGATTTCTTTTCAATCACAATTATTTCATAAAATTTTTTGTTCAAAAGCGTTAACAATTCATTAACACCGTTACCAGATTAACACAATCTGAACGATTTGGTGAACCGAATCACTTAAGCTGTATCCCATGCTTTTTAATGCGCTTCCACACTGTTATCCGGCTGACACCTAAAATTTTTGCAGCCCGGGTCTGATTCCCGTCAGCTTGCTTAAGCGCATTGAAAAGATTTTCTTTTTCAGACAATCCTATCTTGACCATGGAATCTTGTTCTACCATTCTCAGCGGTTTGTTCTCAAGCTCAAGAGAATTAAAATTTATTATTTTTTCAGGCAAATGTTCTATCCCGATGCTTTTTCCCCTTGCCAGAACAAAACCATACTCCACACTGTTTCTCATTTCCCGGATATTGCCGGGCCAAGGGTATGCCACCATCAAACGCATGGCTTCCGGTGTAAATCCCAGAATATTTTTTCCTGTTTTTTCAGCATGAAGAGTGATGAAATGCTGAATAATCAAGGTAATGTCATCTTTGCGCTGCCGTAGCGGCGGACAGGTTAAAGGGAAAACATTGATCCTGAAAAGCAGGTCTTCCCTGAAGATTCCCTGGGCTATCAATTTTTCAAGATTTTTATTTGTTGCCGTAATAATCCTGACATCAATGGGAATCGATGTGTTTGTACCGACCCGCTGAATCATTTTTTCTTCCAGAACCCTGAGCAGTTTAACCTGAACTGAAAGGGGGATATCCCCGATTTCATCAAGAAAAAGACTTCCATTGTGCGCAGCTTCAAATCTTCCTATCCTGTCAGTCTCAGCACCGGTGTAAGCTCCCTTGACATGACCGAATAATTCACTTTCAAGAATATTTTCACTTAAGGCGGCACAATTTACTTTAATAAAAGGTTTGGATGCCCTGTTCCCGGTTTCATGGAGTGCCTTGGCAACCATTTCCTTTCCCGTGCCGCTTTCCCCTAAAATCATTACCGGTGTATCCAGGGAGGCCACACTTTCAATATGTTCGTAAAGAGTCTGCATCACAGGCGTTCTTCCGATAATGCCATGAAATCCGTCATCAATATGATACATCCGTTTGATGGAGGCCAGCTCATTTTTATAATTAATATTTTCAGATATATCTTTCAGGGTTTCAACTGCACCGACAATTTCATTTTTCTCATTAAAAAGTACGGTTGCATTTTTTATAATAGGAATGGTCCTGTTATTCCGATTGGTAATCACACATTTTTTTTCCCTGATAAATTCCTCAGAAAAAAGTCCGCACCAGTTCTTTCCTTTACCTTTTCCTACAATTTTACATCCTGTACAATTTAAAAGCCTGCAGGATTGCCCCTTGAGCTCTTTTTCCGTGTAGCCTGTAATCAATTGAGCCATCTGGTTGGCAACAATAAAAGTGCCCTTTTCATCAACGATGATGATTCCATCTGGCACAGAATCAATAATATGCCGCCATTGTTTACCGATATCCATATTTCCCTCACAAATATTAACATTGTTAATCAACAAATTAACATATCATTAACATATTCACAATAAAATTATTCAACCCGATAGTAAAAAAATAGCGCTTATTCATTAATATTCTATAAATTTAAATACTTATGTCACAATTATAAAATATTTTTTACAATGGCACATTCATTGCTTTTATTGGTTATACAAAAATATTATGAATAATAATATCCATCCAATTAACACTGAAAACTTTAAGGAGAACAGATGAAAGCAAACAAAGTAAGAATTTTTATTTTGGCCCTTATAGCAGGCCTGATAATGCTGACAGGATGCACACCGACCCAGACGGTAAAAACTGCTGAAACTGCCAAGGAAGATACATCATGGATGTTTCATGACATTGTTGATGCCCAATTTGTAAAAGCACACATGAGTGTTCCCATGCCCGAGAATGTGATGGTCATTGATGCCCGTCCCTACAAAGGCAAATATGCAAAGGGCCATCTTCCCGGAGCCATCAACATCTCATTTTCGGAATTTGACAAAAAATTGAACCTTCTACCAGCAGATAAAAACACCCTGCTGATTTATTATTGTGAAGGCGTTAAATGCAAACTCAGCCATAAATCCGCCCAAAAAGCTGAAAAATTAGGGTATAAAAATGTAAAGGTATATGCCAAGGGATATCCTGAATGGGTAACGCTTAAAGGCAATTACGGCTCTGTGAGCGCTGAGCATGTGGCAGATCTGATTGCTGATAACAAAACCGTGATAATAGATGCAAGGCCCCAGAAAACCAAATTTAATAAAGGACATATTCCCACAGCCATAAGCCTTCCCTTTTCTGAGTTTGATAGCCTTCAAGGAAAACTGCCAAGAGATCTTAACACCCCGGTTATTTTCTATTGCGGTGGTCTCAAATGCAGACTAAGTCACAAGTCAGCAGAAAAAGCACTTGCAATGGGATATACCAATGTCACTGTTTTTGATAAGGGATACCCGGAATGGAAAAAAATATATGGGGCTTCCAAAGAAACCATGCAGGTGAAAGCCGGCAAGGTGGAAGGATCTATTGATCTTGAACGTTTCAAATCCATTATTGCAAACAATCCTGAGTCTGTCATGCTCATTGATGTTAGAGATGCAGATGAGTTTGCAAAAGGGACCTTTAAGACTGCTGTCAATATCCCGGTGGAAAACCTTGAACCCAAAATCAAGGATCTTCCTGCTGACAAACCCGTTATTTTTGTATGTTCTACCGGAGCCAGAAGCGGAGAAGCCTATTACATGACAAGAGAAGTGAGAGAATCTTTAAAAGACGTCTTTTATGTTGAAGCTGAAATCGATTTTAAAAGTGATGGCAGTTTTGAAATCAAAAAACCCAAATAAGTCTGAATTTTAAAAAAATATGATCAAAAAGGAAATATCATTATGTTTAAAAAAAATATGACCGCAATCATGATACTGATGTTTGTACTTGCATCTTTTTCCATGGCATTTGCTACGGCTGAAGGACCTGGCGGCAACGATCGAAAAGGCAAATATACCTATCGAAAAGTATATAAAGCCTGTGCTGAAACCGGCGGGGTTGAATCTGCCACTCCAAAAATGAGCCCGGCAAATAAAACCATGGCGCAGTGGAAAGAAATTTTTGAAAATAAAAATTTTGATGAATTCGGTTGCCTGGATAACTGGACAGCGCTTTCTGATAATGATGTCCTTGACATTTATTCATATTTTTATAATCATGCATCAGATTCACCCTCACCTGCCACGTGCAAATAAATATTAAAAAAGGGGGGGGGATTTTTTCTTCCCCCTTTTTATTATGCATATTTAATAAACCCATGGAGATGTATATGAAATCACGGTATTTTTTAAAACATTTTTTACTAGTGATTGCCGTAACCACTTTTTTTTGTTTCTTTCAGACGGTCTTTGCATCGAGTCCCGATAACGAAGAAGAAGCATTAGGCCGCACACTTGCCAAACAGGCTGTGAAAGACAGTAAACGCTGGACTACCGTCGACCATGCAAAGATTGATGCATTGAAACAGAATTTCACATCTGGAGAACAAATCACAAAAGCCTGTTTGTCATGTCATTCTGAAGCCGCTACCCAGTTCCATAAATCCATTCACTGGACCTGGCTCGCTTCAGGAGATAAAAGCGATATGCGATATGGCAAGGCAGGTTATTCAGTGAATAATTTTTGTATTTCAGGAAATGCCATGGAAGACAAAGGCTGTCTTTCATGTCATCCTGCCTGGAATAAAAAAGGGGTCCAGGGTGAAGTCAACTGCCTTCAGTGCCACAATTCATCGGGATTTAATTTTAACGAAGCCCTTGGAGACATTGAGGCTTTTTCTAAAGATGGTGACCCTGACACCAAAGAGATGATGAAAGATCTCCAGAATGAAGTCAAAGAAGCCGTCACCCAGGTGACTTTTCCCACAAGAAAAAACTGTGGCGACTGCCATTTTACAGGCGGAGGCGGCGATGGTGTAAAACATGGTGATCTTGACACCTCTTTAACAAAGCCGAACCGGCTGCTGGATGTTCATATGGGAACGGACGGCAAAGATTTTTCCTGTACCCGGTGTCACACAACTGTGGATCACAATATTGCCGGCAGAATCTATACAAATCCAGCTGTTGCGACACGGAAAAGCCTGCTTGAAGATGATCTGGCACCAAAAATCACCTGTGTATCCTGCCATAGCAGTGAACCCCATAAAAATGATTCAAAAATGAACGACCATACAGATGTGGTTTCCTGCCAGGCATGCCACATCCCGGAATTTGCAAGGGTAAATCCCACAAAGATGTGGTGGGACTGGTCTAAAGCAGGCAAGATGAAAGACGGCAAACCCTATGTTGAAAAAGGCCCTTTTGGAAAACCGGTTTACAAATCCATCAAAGGGGAATTTAAATGGGAAAAAAATGTCGTACCGGAATATTTCTGGTCCAATGGATCCCAGACCAGTACAACCGCAGACGATGTCATTGATCCTGCGCAAATTGTAAAAGTCAGCCATCCCGTTGGCGACAGAACTGATCCGGAGGCCCGCATTTTCCCGTTTAAAATTCACCGGGGGAAACAACCCTATGATAAAGTTCACAAAAAACTTTTAGCACCTTTGCTTTCAGGGGAAAATGGCTACTGGGAAACATTTGATATGAATGCTGCCATCGAACACGGCAATAAGGCCATTGGTATACCCTATTCCGGAGAATTCGATTATGTGGAAACAACTTATGCCTTTCCCATCACCCACATGGTTGCACCCAAGGAAAATGCATTGAACTGCAACCAATGCCATATCAGGGAAAACTCAAGGCTTGCCAATATCACCGGGCTTTATATGCCTGGGCGAGACAAATCAAACCTGTTTGATACCATTGGATGGCTCTCGGTCCTTGGTGCCCTGGCAGGTGTATTGCTACATGGTATAGGTCGATTCTTTACCCGGAACGGCAAGGAGGAATAAATGAAAGATAAAAAAATCATCAAAATTTATCTTTACACAAGATATGAGCGTATCTGGCACTGGCTCCAGGCACTTATGATTATCAGCCTGATCGTTACCGGCCTTGAAATTCATGGAACATACAAATTGATTGGCTTTCAAACAGCTGTTAACATCCATAATTTTATTGGTCTGTCCTGGTTGATCCTGTTTGCCTTTTTTGTATTCTGGCTGTTTACAACCGGAGAATGGAAGCAATATATACCCACAACCAAAAAACTGTTTTCAGTGGTTCTCTACTATTCCTGGGGAATTTTCCAGGGTAAGCCCCATCCCGTGCAAAAAGCAAAAGGTGCAAAACACAACCCCTTGCAGCGGCTGGCTTATCTTGGCATATCTGCCATGCTGCTGCCGGCGCAGATGGCAACAGGGCTGCTATACTACCTGTATAACGATATACCGCAAATTTTGCCCCTGTCGGTATTGGCTGTCATACACACCCTGATCGCACTCTTTCTTTTAAATTTTCTAATCATTCACCTTTATATGACGACCACGGGTCATTCCCTTTTCAGTCATATTTCAGGAATGATTACAGGTTGGGAAGAAATTTACGAAACAACTGCAATTGAAGACTGGGAAACCCAGGCAACAAAAAAGAAATAAATCAAAATGCGGCAGGATTCAATCCTGCCGCATTCCTTGGCATAATCACCAGGACAGCTTAACCTCATATCACACAGGCTATCATCGGGCCTTTTCCATCTTTATGTCTCGATAATACGATACACTAATGTCTCATAACTTTGCCATATCGGAACAACTGTGACAGCGTTTATCCATATAAACATTGCCAAAATCATAGTTTAAATAATCTTGCCAGAGGCAGATGAATCGTTTATGGTATTTTTTACCAACTGATCTTATAGTTTATTTTAATTTTATTTTTCTTTTATGGGATATTAATTGCTTTTTAGACAAAAAAAATTTTAAAATAAAACCAATTGTTAATTGGAGGCATTTATGGACCCGGTTTTTTTATCTAGATTACAATTTGCCACAGCAACCATGTTCCATTTCCTTTTTGTACCCTTAACCCTTGGAATTACAATAATTATTGCCTACATGGAAACCAAGTATGCAAAAACAGGGGAAGAAATCTATTTAAGAATGACAAAATTCTGGGGCAAACTTTTTTTAATTAATTTTGCCCTGGGTGTTGTCACAGGGATTACCCTTGAATTTCAGTTTGGAACCAACTGGTCAAGATATTCCGAATATGTGGGCGATGTATTTGGTTCACTTTTAGCCATTGAAGCATCTGTTACGTTCTTTCTTGAATCCACATTCATCGGCATCTGGATTTTCGGCTGGAAAAAGCTGTCTGCCATAGCCCATGCAAGGGTGATGTGGATTATTGCCGCAGCCGGTAATTTCTCGGGCATCTGGATTTTGACGGCAAACGGTTTCATGCAGCATCCGGTGGGCTATACTATCAGAAACGGCAGGGCTGAACTTACCGATTTTTTTGCGGTTATTTTTAACTATCACAGCATTCTTCAGATTTTCCATATGCTTCCTTCCGGTCTTCTTCTCGCCGCTTTTTTCATCATGGGGATTTCTGCTTACCACCTGCTGAAAAAACAGCATGTGGATCTTTTTACCAGATCCTTTAAGATTGCTCTCCCCATTGCCCTTGTCTGTTCAATTTTAGTCGCCGTTGTCGGCGATTTTCATGGAGTGAATGCAGCCAAAAACCAGCCGGCCAAACTAGCCGCCATGGAAGCACACTGGGAAACCCAGGCCAGAGCACCCATTGTTTTGTTTGCCATCCCTGATGAAAAACAGGAAAAAAATCTTATTGAAATTGGTTCAATACCAGGCATATTAAGCTTTTTGGGATTTCATGATTTTAATGCGGAAGTAACCGGGCTTAGAGACATTCCAAAGGATGAACGTCCACCGGTTCTGCCTGTCTTTATCGGATTCAGGACAATGGTAGGCATTGGCACACTCTTGATCCTGCTGAGCCTTTATGGCTGGTTTCAAAGGAATAAACTTCTGGAAAGTCCATTCTATTTAAAATTGATGCTTTTTTCCATCCCCCTTCCCTATATTGCCATAGAGATGGGCTGGGTGGTTGCAGAAGTTGGCAGACAACCCTGGATCGTGTATGGTGTTCTGAAAACCTCGGAAGCTGTCTCCCCCATTGCAGGGACCCAGGTTCTGTTTTCACTGATTGGCTTTATCGTAGTTTATAGCCTTTTAGGTGCCATAGGCTTTTATCTCATGACCAAATATGCCAAACAAGGCCCGGAAACTGAGGCTGCAACTAATTAAAACTATTACAGGAGCTTAATATGCTACTTCAATCTACCTGGTTTTTCCTGTGGGGACTCTTATGGGCTATATTTTTTATGACAGACGGGTTTGATTTTGGAGTCGGAACCCTTTACCCCTTTATTGGGAAATCAGAACAGGACAAGAGAGTGATGATCAATTCCATAGGTCCTTTATGGGATGGGAATGAAGTCTGGCTGATCACAGCAGGTGGTGTAACCTTTGCCGCCTTCCCACAGGTGTATGGCACCATGTTTTCTTCCCTTTACACCCCTTTAATGCTGATTTTATTTGCGCTCATTTTCAGGGGTGTTGCCTTTGAATTCAGAGGGAAAATTGAAAGCAAGGCCTGGAAAAAGCTCTGGGATACATTTATTTTCCTTGGCAGTTTTTTACCTGCCCTTCTTTTTGGTGTTGCCTTTGCAAACATTTTTCAAGGGATACCCTTTGACGGCGACGGCATTTACCACGGCAATACATTAAAACTGCTCAACCCTTATGGATTGTTGGGAGGCATTTTGTTTGTCCTCTTATTTTTACAACATGGCGCAAACTGGCTCAACATCAAAACCAGAGGAGAGCTTCAACAAAGAACAATTGCTGTTTCTAAAAAAATTTGGCTCGTTCTTTTACCAGTTGCCGTGATTTTTCTGATTGCAAGCTATTTTACAACAGATCTTTATGCCAATTATTTTAAAAACCCTTTTCTTTTCCTGATTATCCTTGTAACTATAATTGCCCTGTTTGCCATCAGGTTATTCATTGCCGAACAAAGTTTTTTTAAAGCCTGGTTTGCTTCTGCATTGACCATTGTTGGTGCGACATTCTTTGGTATTGCCGGACTTTTCCCTGCGCTATATCCTTCCAGCATGGATAAAAGTTTTTCATTAACGGCATTTAACGCATCATCAAGCCCCTTAACTTTAAAAATCATGCTGGGTGTTATACTGGTATTTATCCCTTTTGTCATTGGGTACCAGGCATGGGCCTATAATTTTTTTAAAGACCCTGTAACCCAGGAAGATCTTGATATGGATGAAGCATATTGATAATATGCTTGAAAATAATAGACAGGCTTGACTTATTGACTTATTAATAGATAAGCCAAGCCCCACACAACTCAACAATAAATAAAAGGAGATTTAAAATGGACAAGTACGTATGCAACCTTTGTGGTTATGTGTATGACCCGGCAGATGGTGATCCAGACAATGACATTGATCCTGGAACAAGCTTTGAAGATCTTCCTGATGACTGGACCTGCCCAATCTGCGGTGCTGAAAAAGACGAGTTTGAAAAAGAATAAATGATTATAACAGCCGGGCAGCCCAATTTCTGCTGCCCGGCTGTTTTTTTTAAGAATCAGCCAGGTCAAATGCCAGGATATCTGAAATATTTAATTCCAGCATTTTTATACTTGCCAAGGCCCTCTTTGAATTTTTTTCCAGAGCGGGAAATTGTTTTGCCTCTGCTTCAAGTTCAATCAATAATTGTTTTATCTTAAGTATTTTATCATTAACCCCTTTTAAGTCGGAGAAATTTTTCATGGCCTGCCTTCCTTTTCATCAAAATTTTTTTTCCGCAGATCCTTAAATCGCTTTGCCTTTACTTCATACCTTGGCAGGCTGCCATAATCATAAAATTCAATCTTATACCCCAGGTTTGTTTTCAGCCGGAGCTGATCTTTTAATATATTTTCAATGCTCAGTCTTGTGACTCCGGGCAAAAGCTCGACTTTAAGTTTTATCCTGTCTACATCTCCTTGTTTATCCACAATAATCTCAAACTCATCGCCAAGTCCGTCAATGGATCTGACCACTTCTTCTATGGAGCCGGGAGAGAGCAGCACTCCTTTTACCTTTGTAATATCATCTGAGCGACCAATGACACCGCCTTTTATCAATCTAAAAGACCGGCCGCATGAGCAGGATTCTGAATCCCATTCAATCACATCTTTGGAATCAAACCTGATGCAGGGCTGGGCCATCCTGTCCAGGGCAGTGATGATCATTTTTCCTTTTCGGCCCGGCTCTTCTATGATTTCCCCTGTATTAATATCTTCTATTTCCACAAGAAACATGGCTTCATTGACATGCATTCCGCAAGGCTGGTTTGAACACTCGTATGACCATGCACCGATTTCCGTTGCACCGGAGTGATCATATACTTTGGCGCCCCAGGCATCTTCCATCCTTTTTTTCGTGCTTGGGATACCAGCCCCGGGCTCTCCTGCGCAGGTAATCTTGTTAATGGAAAGCAAACTTGGATCTATTCCCATCTTGTTCTTTGCCACATCTGCCATTCTCAAGATATATGTAGGTGTGGCCATCATGGCTGTTGCATTTAATTCTTTTATTTTCAATATGCGAGCCTGGGTATCAAGAACACCACCCGGCACCACTTCGCAGCCCAATTTTTCAGCTGCATAGTGACCTGCCCAGAATGCCACAAAAATATTATATCCAAAAGGAATAAACACCCGGTCTTTCGGCCGATATCCCTGGGCCCATAAAATAAAAGACCAGCATTCTGACCACCATTCCCAGTCCTGCCAGGTATCGGGCTGATAAACGGGCTGACCTGTTGTACCGCTGGTCTGCCTGAAGATTGACACCTCTTCCAAGGGTACACACAAGGCATCTCCATAGGGGAAGGGATCTTTATTCTGAATCCCCCTCATCATTGATTTTTCAACCTTTGGAATCTTTTTTATATCATCAAAGGAACAAATATCATCCGGGGTTAACCCTGCCGTATCATAGAGTGCTTTGTGAAATTTTGAATGGGCATAGGCCCAGTTTAATATTCGTTTAAATTTTTTAAACTGCAGAATCTTAAGTTTTTCCAGAGGCATTGTTTCCAAAACCGGGTTCCAGTATTCGTTGTGATTCATCTATTCACCCTTTTTTTTATGCTTAAAAAAAATTATTCGATTTTCTTGCCCGCAGTCTTTTCAATAGCCGATATGATCCAGTCTCCAAGGGCTTTTTTATTAACCGATTTAATTTCTTTGTAAATCAGCTTTAAATCAAGCTCTGCTCTGGCCATTGTCTTATGCCCGCCAGCTGAACCATACATGGAAAATGCTTCTTTTGCCGTATTTCCTGCACCTTTTCTTAATCCATCATTTCGAATTACAATTATCAATTTATTTTCATAAACACCTGAAATAACACTCCAGTTAACCTTTACAATGGTTAAAAAAAAGTCTGCCACAACCACCAGTTCATCAGGCTTTGTTATATTTCCTGCATGGAAAAAAACCCGGTTGTGAATCAGTTTTCTTTGTTTTATGGCAGATCCTAAAAAATCAAGATCTTCCTGGGTAAAAGCCGCTCTTTCAACCTTGATAACAATATTATTATCTGCAAACTGATAAAGATATTGAAATGCCCTGATATCTTTCAGGCTTGCCTGCCGGGTAAAATCAGAGGTATCGGTTTTAATCCCCAGCATCAGGGCTGCGGCAAGCTTGGCAGAGGGTTTTATTTTTTTTGACTTGATGTATTGTGTCATAATGGTGGAGCAAGCCCCATAATCGGATCGAATATCTACATATGTGGCATTATCACAGGTCAATGGATGGTGATCGATAATGGCATCATAGCTAAATTCAGAAAACCTATCATTATGATCAGGCTGGGAGTCCACCACGACAAATTGATCAAAATTTTCCTTTTTTATATCATCCAGCAAAACCAGTCCAGATTCTGTATATTCGATCATGGCAAGATTATCCGGCCGACTGATTTTATTAAAATAGGCAATACAGACTTCACTGACCTTTCGCCACAACAGTCTTTTAACTGCCATGGCGCTGGCAATGGAATCAGGATCAGCATTGATCACAATAAGCACCTTTGAACCCGCTTTAAAAAGGCTGAAAAATTGATTGAGTTTTTCCCGGTTATTCATCTGCAATTTTCCTGTTATTAGTGCTGAAAAACAGTGTCAGTGTAATAAAAGAATATCCAATAATGGCAAGAATGGCAAACCATCCGTAAAAAATACCCAGAGGAGCAAGAACAATGGCTGTCAGCCAGTGGATGAAAATCACTGTTGGAGAGTGCAATTTTATGGGGAAATCATCAAATCTGCAGATAACTGACAGGCCACAAAGGTTCCAGCCATATAACGAGGCAAACACATGCATATGAAGCAGCCATTTTATTTTTTGGGGATCATACCCTTCAGACATCTGCAAAAATATATATGCAATTCCGGAAATGGCGGTTAAAATCAAAAATCCAATGCCTGAGGTTAAAAAAAGTTTCTGCTGAATTTTATCTGCAAATTTTGAGTAAAGATAAAACACGGTAACAACTGCCGTGAAAAGTGCAAAAGTAACAAAAATCTGGGGGATAAACTTTTCAAATAAAATAAAAACAAAGAAGATGATCACACCAAGGGTAATGGTCCAGAAACAAACTTCCATAACTACCTTGGCTGATGAAACTTCTATTTTTTTAAGCATGGAAAAGACCAGAGAAAGCGTTATCAGTGACAAGGGGAAAGAAAACCCCAGGAAAAATGTGTTCAGAGTCAATTTTTCCATGGTCACAAACTTAAAATATTCATTGTTTAAAATAACCATGCCTGCCATGACAATCCCCATGGAAAGGCACAACAATGATGCCTGGTGAAACTTTTGGGATACAGGTTCCTTAGATTTGAAAAAACCTATGGGGAACAAAGAGAATTTTTTAATTCGAATTTTTTCCACCAGCACAAACAGCGGAACTGAGACAAAGATGGTAATGGGATAGATTTTAAAAAAGGCTGAAAACGCGTAAATTAATGACCCCAGGAAAAAAAAACTGACGGTTTTGGATACTTTCACCCTGCCCTGGGTGTAATATAAAAGGATGGTTCCACCGGTACAAAGGTTAAAAAGAAAAATATGAAGTCTTTCAAAACTATAATTGTCAGCCGGGAAATAAACATGAATGAACCCAAAAACAAGGGCTGTAATCATTAAAAAGGAAAAGAGAATTTTTAATTTAATATTCATTTCAGGTTTGCCTAATATTATTGCCTTTATTGTTTTTTATTCTAAAATTATAAACCCTATCTGCCAAGCATATCTTTCAGTGCGAAAGAAAGCGTTTCATGTTGAAACAAGAATCCATTATCCAAAAGCTTTTCAGGCTTAACCCGGGCACTGGCCAAAAGGGTTTCTTTGCCCATTTCCCCCCACAAAGCCAGGGCCACAAATCTGGGGAGGACAAAAAATACTTTTTTTGAAAAGATACTGGCCAATGTTTTTGAAAACTCCTTATTGGTGACAGGATTTGGAGCGGTCAGGTTTACAGGTCCCTTGATTCCATTATTCCCCAATATGTATAAGATGCCTGATATTGCATCATCCATACTGATCCAGCTCATATATTGTCTGCCATGCCAGAGTCTTACCCCGCAACCTGTTTTAAACGGCAGTTCCATTCTTGACAGGGCACCGCCGACCGGGGTAAGCACCACTCCTATCCTGAGCTGAATGGTTCTGATCCCTGCCTTTTGAGCATCCATGGAGGCATCTTCCCATAGTCTGCAAACCCTGGAAATAAAACAATCTCCCATATCAGCGGTTTCGATTAAGGTCTTGTCTCCTCTTTCACCATAAAAACCGATTGCAGAAGATGATATAAAGACCTCAGGTTTATGATCAAGATCTTTCATTTTCTCCACAAGCAACCGGGTTGGAATCGTTCTGGAGTCAAGGACCTGCTTTTTTTGCTTTTTAGTCCATCTTCCCCTTGAAATATCAACACCGTTTAAATTTATGACTGCATCAAGGGGGCCTGCCTTTTCAAGGTCAAGAATACCATTATAGGGATCCCAGAATAATTCATCCTTTAAAAGATTTTTCTTTTTTCTTACCAGCCGGATCACCTCATGGCCGCAGGTTCGCAAAAAAGGGACCAAAACACTTCCTATAGTTCCACTGGCTCCGGAAATAAGAATTCTTTTGGTTTTAAATGTATCCACATGATGTTCAAGATCATATTTGAGCACTCTGTGCCTGTAGCTGAACATTCGCTCAAATTCTTTTCTGGCAAATCCATAAAACGGCCGGCTTAAAAATCCAAAGGGCAGTTCAAACTCAACCTTATCTTCCATGATTGAATTTTCTTTGCCATCCGCTATAAACCTGTGGGTATGTTCCCATTTGGAAAAAGGCCCTTTTATCTGCCGGTCTTTAAATACTTTGTTTTCCTGATAATCTATATGCTCGGCCTCCCAGATCATGGGTATCTTAAAAATACTTATCCGGAAGGCTACTTTTACTCCTTTTTGAATCCCAGGGCCGCTGCGGGAAATCATTTTCAAGGGTGCCCATGGCGGTGTGAGTCTTGATATGGCCCCATCCCTTGCATGCCAGGCAAAAAGCGTTTCAACGGGGGCATTAATTTTTGTTCTTTTTATATAAACATTATGACTCATGTTTTACTCAATTCAATAAATGATCAATAAATGTTCCATTGATTTTACGTATCTTATAATATATTAATAAACTTCAAGTTAAAACCCTTTTTATAAGGGAACAAACTTAAGATTTTAAGGCACACTCTTTGCATTAATTTGCATTAATTTGAAAACACTAAAATAGTTTTAGTAAATTATTTAAATTGATTGATTGTTATTAAGGGAGGAAACAATAAATGTATAAACCCATTGAAATAGCGGATGGGATCTATTCTGTCGGATGCCGTGACTGGGATATCAGAGATTTCCATGGTTATTCCACCTATGAAGGTACAACCTATAATGCATTTTTGATACTTGGCGAAAAAAATGTTCTCATTGACACAGTAAAAGAAAAATTTTCAGATGAATTTTTGTCCAATATCAGCAAAATTATTGACCCAAAAGATATTGACATCGTTATCAGTAATCATACTGAGATGGATCATTCTGGATCCATCCCCAAACTGATGCAGATAATAGGAAAAGACAAACCCCTCTATTGTTCAAAAATGGGGGCGATAAACCTGAAAAGCCATTTTAAACAGGACTTTAATTTCCAGGTTGTGGGAACTGGCGATACGCTTAAAGTCGGAAACAGAACATTTTCTTTTCTTGAGACAAGAATGCTTCACTGGCCGGACAGTATGTTTACCTATCTTGTGGAAGATGCAATCCTGTTTTCCAGTGATGCCTTTGGGCAGCACTATGCAGGTGACAAATTCTTTGATGATGAAATCGGTGATGAAATCATCCCGCACGCTCGAAAATATTATGCCAATATCCTTCTTCACTTCTCTCCAAAAGTACAGACTCTTTTAAAAGATGTTGCAAAAATGAATCTGAAGATTAATATGATCTGCCCGGATCATGGTATTCTCTGGAGGGATAACCCATCCAAAATTATTGAGGCCTATGATAAATGGTCCAGGCAGGAGCCGACAAAAAAGGTGGTTGTCATCTTTGACTCCATGTGGGACAGCACAACCAAGATGGCCCGATCCATTACCAGTGGCATTGAGTCGGAAGATGTTGCTGTAAGACTCATGAATACCAGGAAATGGCATAGAAGCGACATTATGACAGAAATTATTGATGCCGGGGCAATTGCCGTGGGTTCTCCAACTCTCAATAACGGCATTTTTCCAGTTATTGCAGATGTTATGACCTATATCAAGGGTCTACGGCCCCAGAATAAAATTGCGGCTGCTTTTGGTTCTTATGGATGGAGCGGCGAAGCTGTAAAAATCCTGAACAAGGAATTTTCTGAAATGAAACTGGATATTATTGATGAGGGTATTAAAGTCCAATATGTTCCGGATGAAGATGATCTGAATAAATGTTTTGATCT
>CALGRI010000452.1 GCA_937880875.1 uncultured Pseudomonadota bacterium | reverse complement strand
ATCAAGAAATTCTGAATCTGGCTGCCAATTTTCTCCTTCTTCCAGAAACCAATATCCGGTTGTGTGAATCATTCCATTTTCGGTTGTCGGATATTTGATAACAGATGGTGACACTGCACAAAGCCTCAATACCTCATTTGCTCCATCCCCATCGATAGGCATGAACAGAGCGCTTTTTTTTAAACCTAACGTTTCCCTGCGCCATTTATTGATCATTTTAATAAAAAAAATTCGAGACAAACTCACTATCTTATATGTTAGTTTGTTGAAAAAAGAACCGTAATTACCCTTTAATAAAAAAAACGGGAAGGCTGTGGTTGGGAAAATAGGGAATAGAGCCGTGCATATGAGGTTGGCTCCTGTAGTTTCTGCCACGTCAATCGCGGCGCCTGCTTTTGGATGATAGATTATTGAGTCGGCATTTCGAGCATATTCCCATGAAATATCAAGCGTTTTTTGTATACTTGGTACAATGATTTGTTTCCAGATTTTTATCATAGAAAATAAGTTACCGGACAAAACTTTTTTGCCATCAGGGTTTTGAAGGAAGGCTTGCATATCAATCCCGATAGAGCAACTTTTAAGACCATGTTCTTCGACCCAAGAGCAAAAATTTTCTGGGCATACTATCAACACATCATGCCCTTTTCCCTGTAATGCTTTACCCAAAGCAATATAGGGCTGGACATCTCCTCTTGTTCCGCTTGTTAATATTGAAACCCTCATAGTCCTATTCCATGAACTAATAATTATTAGGCCAAGTATTTAAATATTTTCTCAGTAATATGATCAAAAGGTATCCTATACTAAAATAGTAGAATTAGAAATACTATTTAAATTAGCTATCAATAATTGGGTTTCCACCGGGGGAAGGGTTCGTTCAATCTCCAATATAATTTCATAGAGAATTTGAAAATTTGATTTTGCTTTTGGCTATATAATTTACTTTTAAACCTCAGAGCAAAAAATCTATCCATACCATATTGGGTATCTTGGAATTTTTTTAAAAACCCAAACTGGTGAAAGAAACGCTTGCTAACCTATAGATTTTGACTCCTGATAGAAAATAGCATAAAGGCATGCCTTTATTTTTAGTTGTAGAGCCTTAACTATGTTTCCAAAATATCGAGGGAAGATAAATCCATTAAAAATACAAATTCTTTTTAGTTTATTTGCCTTTATTTTTCTGTCAAGGTATATCCATTTTAATAAAGCTGTCTTATAAAACAATAATTTTAAATTACCGGAGGACCATATGGATATTAGCAATATAGATTCTTCAATTGACGCCATAGTAATGAAGTGGGATCTCTTCAAAAAAGCTCCGATAGGTGTTTATATTATCCAGGAAGGTCGCTTCAAAGCAGTGAACAAAGAATTTATTTCATATACAGGATATTCTGAAACAGAATTACTTCAAATTGATCCATTAGACATTGTATCTGAATCTTTCAGGGAAACTGTTAAAAAAAATGCTATTGACATGCTCAAATTGCAAAGAGACAAGCCATACGAATACTTAGCCGCCAAGAAAAATGGGGAGGACATCTGGGTTATTGAAGTAGTTGTGCCCACTGAACTACAGGGGGAAAGAGCTGCAATCGGGTTTTTCATGGACATTGATAGGCTTGCAAGTGATTCTGTTACAGATGCCCTTACGGGGCTCTATAACAGAAGATATTTTAATAATAACCTCAAGGCTGAATCAGAAAGGTCTGACAGATATGGGTCTCATCTTTCACTCATCCTTTTGGATGTTGATTTTTTCAAAAAATATAACGATACTTTTGGTCATACAGAAGGAGACAAAGTCCTGTCTATGATTGGAAATATAATTAAAAAATGTATTCGTCAGACTGACTCTGGTTGCAGATATGGTGGCGAAGAATTCGCTGTGATACTCCCTCAATCAGATATTGATAGTGCCAGCTTAACTGCTGAGAGAATTCGAAAATGTATTGAATCAGAAACCGCTGAATTCAATGACGGTGTCACGATAAGTGCTGGTATCAGCCAATATCAGATTAAACAGAATCTTTCTGAATTTATAAAAAATTCAGACTCCGCCCTTTATAAAGCTAAAGAATCAGGTAGGAATTGTGTCATTCAAAACTGATATTCAACTTACTAATCTATATTCATCCCATTTTAAAAATTACTTCCGGGGTCTAAACAATAATGTTTTTGATCTCCAATAAAGAACCTTCCGGCCGCTTCTCCATAAATAAACTATATTTTCACCAAAGTTGATTTGTTGAAATTCATTTACAGTTATCAGAAATATTGATACAAAATTCTTGAACCAGATTTTTTAGTTTGTTGGGCCGGATATCATTCAAATTTACAAGATACACAAATCAGTATAATTAATTGTTGGGC
>CALGRI010000451.1 GCA_937880875.1 uncultured Pseudomonadota bacterium | reverse complement strand
TATATTAAAAAGCATATTCCGGAAATATCAGAGGCCAAGCCCATTCCCAATCAAAAAAGTGTGAATGGTCGTTTTGTTACCAATTCCACTGCAGGCAACCTGTTTGTCCTTACAGGGCGGATTGAAAATCCGTCAAATATTGCCTATAGTCATATTGAAATTCGGGGAGCATTGATCACAAAAAATAAAGAAGAAGCAAAAATAAAAAATGCATTTTGCGGAAATATTATCACGGAGGACATGCTTAAAACCGGAAATATTTCAGACATAAATACCCTGCTTACCTTGAAAGAGGGGGCCCATAAAATCAATGTCAATGTGGCACCTGGCGCCAGCGTTCCTTTTATGGTTGTATTTTCCGATCTTCCGGAAAAATTAGAGAATTTTACCGTTAAAGTTGCCGGCTTTGATAAAGCAGTAAATAAACCATAAATTAAATATTGACGTTTACAGCATATCTATGATATTTATTCGAGGTTTTTTGGCGACGTAGCTCAGATGGTCAGAGCATGCGGCTCATATCCGCAGGGTCCGGAGTTCAATTCTCTGCGTCGCTACCACAAATTTACAATGGCCGGTATTCATGGTGGTTTCCATGGCTATCGGCTTTTTAGTCAGGCCCTTTTGTGTTTTTAAACAAAACAGAATAAAAGGATTTAAAGAAGCCAGTGTTAAAGATCCAAAGTCTTACTTACTATTAGCTTTTAGTGCTTTGGCATAAATCTCCACGGGATGCTTGACCTGAATCGGTTGTCGCTGTTTTGCCAGCATATCAGAAATCTGCATCATGCAGGCAGGGCAGGAAGTTGCCACGATTGAACATTTTGTATCCATAATATTTTTAGCTTTTTTAAGGCCGATTTGGGATGAAAGATCATAATGGTCAAAGTTAAAACTTCCCCCCATGCCGCAGCAGGTGTCACTTTCTTTCATCTCTTTTAATTCATTACCCGAAGCAAGAATGACCTGCCGCGGCTCATTAAATACCCCAAGGGATTTTTTAAGGTGGCAGGGGTCATGATAGGTAATCACTTCTTTTGATCCCCCCTCCTTTGACATTCCAAGGGACAAATCAAAGCGTTTTTCCAAAAGCCAGCTGATATCCACCGTTTTTTGGGCCAGATCTTCAACCTGGCCCAATAGTTTTTTATCCCCATTTTTTAACAAAGAGGGCCATAGATTTATAATGGTTGACGAACATGTGGCGCAGGCCGTCACAAGATAATCAAATTTTTCTTTTGAAAAAAGACTTACATTTGTTTTTACAAGAGTCTCAAAGGTTTGCCCATCTCCTGATGCAAGGGCTGGTATACCGCAACACCCCTGATTAGAAGGTATAAATACCCGGGCATTAAAATGCTCTAGAACATCAATCACGCTGTGGGCAATATTGGGGAATGCCTTATCTATGAGGCATCCAACAAAAAACGCCACCTTTATACCGTTTCCTTTACCCTGGTAATCCGAGTTTTTAAGTGTTTTATTAAAGGCTGTTGCTTTCAAGGGTACAATATGGCGGTGGCGAAGCAAAGGAGATGCAATCCTGGCACAGGAGGTACCCTGGGAATTTTGCTCTTTTTTAAAAAAGAGTTTTTGAAATGGTGCAACCATACCCATAATGTCATTAAAGGTTTCAGGGTGGCAAAGAAGTTTTTTAAATATCATTTTTTTAGAGAAAGGCATCCCCAGATATTGGGTAATGATGGCCCTTGCCTTTAAAAAAATTTCAATGGTATTGACGCTGCTGGGGCAGCCATGGGCACAGGACCCGCATAAAAGGCATCTTTGAAGGCGCAGGTTCACCCCTTTTGGATCATCAAACATCTGATCGATCAACCCTTGAATCAAAACAAGTTTGCCCCTTGATACATCTGCTTCCTGATGGGTCTGGGCAAACAAAGGACAATTTGCCTGGCACATCCCGCAACGGGTACAAACGGCAAGCTTATCTTTAAGCGCTTTAACGTCAAGGGCAAGTTGTTTCATTTTAACTCTGTCATCTGCCTGACTTCCTGTTTAATTTCTCTTTCATGAAGACCGATCAGGTATAAAAGACCATCCAGGCCAACACTTGAAATGGCATTAGATGCATTCTTACGAACAACAGGTTTGGCATTAAAGGCAACCCCTAAGCCTGCAATGCCGATCATGGGAAGATCATTGGCACCATCACCAACGGCAATAGTCTGTTCAAGGGCAAGATTCTCCTTTTGGGCAATCTGCCTCAGCAGTATGGCTTTTTTTTCGCCATCCACAATATCACCGACAACTTTTCCGGTCACCACACCATTTTCAATATCCAGCTCATTGGCATACATATAATCAAATCCAAGCTTCTCCTTTAAATATTCCCCCACAAAGGTAAATCCCCCGGACAGGATACCCAGCTTATATCCCAGGCCTTTCAGGGTTTTGGCAACAAGCTCCGCTCCATCGGTCAATGGCAGGTTCCTTGATATGTTCGCCAATTGTTCTTCCTTTATCCCTTTTAAAAGCGCCACCCTTTTTTGAAAACTTTCTTTAAAATCCATCTCACCTCTCATGGCGGATTCAGTAATTTTATTCACCTTTTCCCCCACATTGGCAAGCTTGGCAAGCTCAACAATGACTTCAGCCTGGATCAATGTTGAATCCATATCAAAAACAACCAGTTTTCTGTTTTTCCTGTAAATATTATCCACATGAAAAGAGATATCAATCCCGGTTTTCTGGGAAATCTCCATGAATTTTCTTCGCATATCCAGAATATTTAAGGGTTGTCCGCTGACGGAAAGCTGTACGCACGCCCTTGGATTGGCCTGGGGCTTTTGAAGGGAGATCCGACCCGTAAGGCGTGTGATGCCGTCAATATTCAGACTATTTTCCGCTATGATTGATGCAACCGAGGAAATCTGCCGGGCTGTTATGGTCCTGCCAAGCAGGGTGATGATTCTTTTTTCTTTTCCCTGTTCATGGACCCATTTTTCATAATGATCCGTGTCAACGGGCTTAATGTCTATCGTAAGCCCCATGTTGTGGCCTTCAAACAACATATCTTTGAAAATGGAAGAAAAATCTTTTGAATCAGGAATTTCCGCCAATATGCCAAAGGAAATATGCTCATGGATGACGGCCTGACCAATATCCAGAATGTTCACACCATATTCTGCCAGAATACCTGTAAATTTTGCATCCATTCCTTTTCTGTCCCGGCCCGTAATATTTATCAATACAACAACACTCATTGCCCATATCCTTCAATCATTATGTTTTTACCTTTTTAACTTTAAGAATCAACAGGGCTGAAATAAGATAAAATACAGCAAATA
>CALGRI010000450.1 GCA_937880875.1 uncultured Pseudomonadota bacterium | reverse complement strand
ATTTTTCAAATGTGTCCCTGTAGGCATTGGTTCCTGTAATCACAGAAACATGGCCTGGAAGGATAAAGCCGTCTATCTTGACACCATCTGTTTCCATCAGGGCAGCAAGGGCCGGCGGTGTGAGTTTATTGGCAGAATAAATGGAAAAATTATCTATTTTCCCCTCGACTCCCATGAGAATACCGGCGGCAATAGTGGGAATTGTTGTTTCAAATCCAACAGAACAAAACACAACTTCTTTATCTTTATTTTCTTTGGCAATATTAATGGCATCAAATACTGAATAAACAATCCTCACATCTGCCCCATCAGCTTTTTCCTTTCCAAGGGTGGATCTTGATCCCGGTACTTTGATAAGATCACCAAAGGTGGTCACAATCACATTCTTAACCTTTGCAAACTCAACAAAGGCATCAATATCCTTCTGGGCAGTAACACACACAGGGCAACCCGGACCGGAAAGAAGAGTGATACCAACAGGTAATACACTCCTGATACCATGCCTGAAAATGGACATGGTATGGGTTCCGCAGACCTCCATCAGTCTCAATTTTTTCTTGCTGACAGAATGAATTTTTTTCACAATAGCCCTTGCAAGAACACCATCCCTGTATTCTTCAATATATTTTAAAACCATATTTTAATTTCCTTGTAAAGCAGCAGCAACCACTGCCTGCCCTAAACAGATCCCACCATCTCCGGTTGGAACTTTTGTGTGTGTATATACCTTAAGATTCTTTTCCTCAAGAGTCCTGATCATCTGATTCAGGATGATATCATTATTAAACACCCCCCCTGAAAGCACGATCTTTTGTATCCCTGTCTCTTTGCTCACTCTAAATGTTGCTTTAGTAAAAGCCGCTACCAGAGTATGATGAAATTTAGAACTGATTGAGCTGATTGATTTATTCTGCCTTAAATCCGCTACAATTTGCCTGACACAGGTCATCATATCAATTTCAAACAAATCATCCTCCCCCTTGGTTTTATTTTGTACAATATCGAATCCATAGACGTCATATAGGGGGGGGACATCTTTAGTCAGGACATCCTTTATCAGATTTTTGTCTGCCAGGGATTCAAGTTCCATTGCAGCCTGGCTTTCATAGGAAATTTTATGCCGCACACATAAAAGGGAAGCAATTGCATCAAACAATCTTCCAGCACTTGAAGTCAAAGGAGAGTTTAAATTTTTTTCCATCATCTGGCAGATAAAAGACAGATTTTCTTTTTTCATCTCTTTTATATAAGGAATATCCAGACTTAAAAAATTATTTCCAAAGGCTTGATAGAGAACTGATGCTGCCATGCGCCAGGGTTCCAGAACTGCTGCATCACCTCCCGGCATCTTGATATATGACAGGTGTGCTTTTCTTTTAAAGTTTTTTTGCGTACATAAAAGAATCTCACCGCCCCAGATATGACTGTCTGTTCCATATCCAGTGCCATCAAGGGTGATGGCAATGACTTCATCGTCAAGATCATTTTCTGCCATACATGACACTGCATGGGCATGGTGATGCTGAACAGCTATTTTTTTTACATTATTTTGAGCTTTTGTATATTCAGTACTATAATACCCCGGGTGCATATCATGGGCAATGATATCAGGCTGAATATCAAAAATTTGTTTTAAATGATCAATGGTATTTTGAAAATATTCATATACCATTATATTATCCAAATCCCCGATATGCTGGCTTAAAAAAGCATAATTATTCCGGGTCAGACAAATCGTATTCTTAAGCCCTGCGCCGCACCCCAGTATTTTCGGCATTTTTTGGTTTAGAGAAACCGGCAGAGGGGCATATCCTCTTGAACGTCTTATAAATCTTGGCTTGCCGGCCTGGAACCTTACAATGGAATCATCTGCCCGAAAATAAATATCCCTGTTGTGCAATAAAAAATAATCAGCAATATAGGAAAATGAATCAAGTGCTTCCTCATTTTCAATACAAAGAGGCTCTCCTGAGCGGTTGCCACTGGTCATAACAAGAATATCCGGTCCTTTTTCAAGAAGTAAAAAATGAAGCGGGGTATAGGGCAGCATAATCCCGAGATAAGTGTTAAATGGTGCCACATCCTGTGCCAGTCCGGTTATATTGTCCTGGTTATTATTCTTTTTTTTCAGCAGAACAATGGGTCTGGGATAGGATTCTAAAAGTTGTTTTTCCCTTGGACTGACATGAACATAATCAAACAGGCGGGATGCTGATTCTGCCATCAGGGCAAAGGGTTTATGGGGACGTCCTTTTTTCAGCCTTAAACTTTGAACAGCATCTGGGTTGGATGCATCACAGGCCAGATGGAATCCGCCAAGTCCTTTTACCCCGACTATCTTACCCTGGCTTAAAAATTGTGCTGCAAGGGTTATGGCTTCTTTTGAATCTGAATCAATCCTTTTACCCTTATTGTCTGTTAAAAAAACCTGTGGCCCGCATTCAGGACAGGCATTGGGTTGAGCATGAAATCTTCTGTTCAAAGGATTATCATACTCATTTTGACATTGAGCACACATCTGAAAATGCTTCATACAGGTTTTGGGTCGGTCATAGGGAATATCCTCAATAATGGTATATCTTGGACCGCAATTGGTACAATTTATAAACGGGTATTCATACCTCCTGTCAAGGGGGTCTTTCATTTCAGCCAGGCAATCAGAGCAAATGCTTACATCGGGAGAAATTAAAGTGTTACGGTTATTGAGGGTTTTGCTTTTTACAATTTGAAATAAAGAAAAATTGCAAAGTTCCGTATCAAAGGTTTCAATACCTGTCACAGAAGCAAGCAAAGGGCTTTTTACATAGATATCATTGGTAAAACTTTTAATATTTTCAGATGATCCTTCCACAATAACAAGCACACCGCCGGCAGTATTGGAAACTTCGCCTTTGAGTTGATATTTTTTGGCCAGGACAAATAAAAAAGGCCGGAAACCAACGCCTTGAACAACTCCGCTGATTTCCAGCCTTTTTGCTGTTATCAAAGATTTCATAAAGGTCTATAGGTGGTCATTCAAACCATTAGCCTGTTGTGCTTCTGATGCAAGTATGTCGCGCAGATACTCCAGGGTTTGAAGAGCAGCCTCTTCATCAAGGATATTAATTGCAAATCCTGCATGGACAATGACATAATCCCCTATTTTTACATCATCAATGAGCATGATACTGGTTTCCCGGATCACACCATCCACATCTACTTTGGCAATTTTGTCATTGATTTCAATAATTTTAGCCGGAATTGCTAAACACATGTCTTTACTCATCTCTCTTTGTATTTGTTTATGCGTACATAATTTATACGTTAAATAATTAGAATGTCAAATATATTTGGTGAAACTTTTTTTAAGATATAAAAAAATGATTTGCTTTTACATAGTAATTTGCTATGAAGCTATGAACGTTATTCAAATTGATACTTCTTATTATTTTTTGAATGCAATTCAACTTGATCCTCCCTCTGACTTTCAAAACGTTTTTAAAATTAGTATTTCCTATGGATTTTGATGGACAAGACATCTTCTTAAGGAGAAAAAATGATCTCGACTGTACTTGAATTCAATTCGGAAATTGCAGGCCTGTTTGGAAAAGAAGTTATGGAAAGATCGGGTCAGAATTTATATGCTTGTTATCAATGCAAACGTTGCGCCTCCGGGTGCCCTGCAGGAGAAGACGTAGAATACGTAACACCGGATCGCTTAATACGAAATATCATCATGGGTGACCGGGAAAAAGCACTCAACAACCTATTGGTGTGGAAATGTGTGTCATGTTATACATGTGGGACCCGTTGCCCAAATAATATTCATAGTTCAAGGATAACAGAAACCTTAAAAAAAATGTCTAAAGAATCTCACCTTAAGCCATTAAGGCCTAAGGTGTTTTTTTTCCATGATACATTTATTAAAAACAGCTTGCGCTGGGGTCGAGTCAACGAACTCGAATTCATGGGTTTGTTTCAAATTATGACTTCCCTGAACGTCTTTAAAAAAAGAGTCGTAAAACCAATCATAGATGAAATCATAGAGCAGGCTAAATTCGGTTTATCCATGGTTAAAAAGAAAAGATTACATCCCGGATTCCAGACATCCAAAGGACGTCATGAAATAAGGCGGCTGTTTAAAAAGGAAAATAAAAAATGGAACTAGCTTATTATCCCGGGTGTTCTTTGCATTCATCCTCTGCTCTTTATGATCTGCAAACCCGTTTGGTGCTTAAAAAACTCGGGATCAATTTAAATGAGATTTCTGATTGGAATTGCTGCGGTGCAACTTCAGCAGGAAAAATCGATGATTTTCTGGCAGTGATCATGCCTGCAAGAAACCTTGGTATAGCTGATGCGTCAGGTTTTTCCGAGATGGTAATTCCCTGTTCTGCCTGTTATTCAAAGACGTTGATGGCACAAAAACTTCTTGAAAATGATCAGGGTTTAAAAAATAAAATTAATGCGGAATTCTCAAAAAAAGTAACCGGAAGCATAAAAATATCTTCGATTCTGGAAGTCCTGCTGGCAAACTTAAACGAATTGACCGGGGAAGCGAATAAAAAACTTATTGGCCTTAAACCTGTATGTTATTACGGATGTATGCTCACCCGTTTTCCTTATGATTTACCTGTATCTGATAATGTTGAGAATCCTCAAGGTATGGAAACCATACTAAAAACCCTTGATGCAAATCCCATAGATTGGAGTTATAAGACCGATTGCTGCGGTGCATCTGCATCAGTCAACGACGAGGAAATGGCTTTTAGCTTAATGTCGAAAATCATGCAGGATGCACTTGCCAGGGGGGCCAATTGTTTTGTCGTTACCTGCCCATTATGTCAGTTGAATATGGATGCCTATCAGGATAAATTTTGTGAAAAACATGGCATAGATAAACGTTTGCCTGTGTTTTTCATCACAGAGTGTGTGGGTTTGGCTCTTGGCATGGGAATAAAAGAACTTCAGATCGATCGGCATTTTATCGATGGAGAAGGTTTGCTAAAGGAGCTGAATATCCTATGAATAACAAGCTATCGATAAACACAGCAAAACAGGGATCTGTATTGATTGTAGGAGGGGGGATCGGTGGTATGCAGGCCGCCCTTGATTTAGCTAACAGTGGATTCAATGTCCAGATGGTTCATAAAGATTCCGGTATTGGCGGTACAATGGCTATGCTGGACAAAACCTTTCCAACTGGTGACTGTTCCATGTGTATGATTTCACCTAAAATGGTAGAACTCAGCAGACATATTAATATCGATATGCATACTTTGGCACAAGTCGTTTCTGTGGAAGGAAAACCCGGTGATTTCAAGGTAAAAATCAAACTTATGCCACGCTATGTTGATCCTGAAAAGTGCACGGGCTGTGGTATCTGTGAAGAAAAATGCCCCAAGAAATTAACAAGTGAATATGAACAGGGTCTAACGGTCCGAAAGGCCATATATTCGCTTTTCCCCCAGGCTTTACCTAATACACGGGTGATCGATCGGGATAATTGTATCTATTTCCAAAAAGGTAAATGTAAGGTCTGTGAAAAATTTTGTACAGCCAATGCCATACTCTGGGAGGACACTGAAAAAGAGATTGAGCTGAATGTGGGTGCGATCATTTTATCTCCCGGGCTTGAACGTTACAATCCTGTTATCCGACCGGAACTGGGTTTCGGGCGCTGGCCAAATGTAGTTACATCTATCCAGTTCGAGCGTATTCTTTCCGCATCAGGTCCATACCAGGGAACTGTCATGCGGCCCGGCGACAAAAAACATCCTAAAAAGGTTGCATGGATCCAGTGCGTGGGTTCCCGGGATTTTAACAATGCCAATCCATGGTGTTCGTCTGTCTGCTGCATGTACGCAACAAAACAGGCAATGATTGCCAAGGATCATGACCCGGATATAGAGCCTGCCATTTTTTATATTGATATGCGGACATTTGGTAAAGATTTTGATAAATATGTCACCCGTGCCCAGGAGGATTACGGTGTTCGCTATCAACGCGCCTTGATTTCCATGGTTCGGGAAGAACCGGATACAGGGAATCTAATTCTGCGTTATGCTGAACAGGATGGGAAACTGTCAACTGAAACTTTTGACATGGTTGTGCTTTCCATCGGTTTTCAACCCCATTCAGATGCTGTTGAATTTTCAAAAATTTTTGGGATTGAACTTGATAAAGACCTTTTTGCAAAAACCGGGTCATTTACCCCTGTAGAAACGTCCCGGCCTGGCATATATGTAACCGGCATTTATCAGGGACCTAAAGATATCCCGGAAACAGTGATGCAAGGCAGTGCAGTTGCGGGAAAAGCCATGGAACTTCTCAACGAGGCGCGTGGTACAAAAGCCAGGATTAAAGAAATTGTGCCTGAACGGGATGTAAAAAATGAAGACCCCCGTATCGGTGTTTTTGTCTGCCATTGCGGATTCAATATAGCTGGGACAATAGACATCCAGGCTGCTGTGGAGCATGCAAAAAGCCTTCCCAATGTGACCCATGCGGACGATTTCCTGTTTGCCTGCTCCAAGGATTCTCAGGATAAGATAAAAGAGATGATTGAAACAGACAAGCTGAATCGTATTGTGGTCGCGGCCTGCAGTCCTCGGACCCATGAAGTTCTTTTTCAAAAAACATTGCAGGATGCCGGTATTAATAAATATCTTTTTGAAATGGCCAATATCCGCAATCAATGTTCCTGGGTACACAGTGCTCATAAGCAAGACGCCTCTAAAAAAGCAAAAAATCTCATACAAATGGCAGTATCAAAGGCTAGTCTCTTAGAACCCCTATATGAACAGGAAATGGCGATGAATCGATCGGCCCTTGTTATCGGCGGTGGGCTTGCCGGGATGACTGCTGCAAAAAATCTGGCAGACCAGGGGTATCATACCTATCTTATCGAAAAAACCAGTGCTCTGGGCGGGCAGGCTTTGCATTTGTACAAAACATGGCAAGGAGATGATGTTTCAAAATACGTGGCCGAATGTATTCATGGTATTAACTCGAGCCCAAACATTGATGTACTATTGAATACCAGATTAAAAAAAGCGGACGGATTTGTGGGAAATTTTCAATCTATTGTTGAAACTAAAGACAAAGAGCAACAGATAGAGCATGGTGTGACGATTATTGCTACCGGTGCCACGGAGTATAAACCAGATCAATACCTTTATGGAAAAGACCCTCGCATTTTAACCGCACTTGAGCTGGATCGAAAATTGATCGATAAGGACGATTCCTTGAAAGATATGAATACGGCTGTTTTTATTCAATGTGTTGGATCTCGAAACAATGAAAATCCCTACTGCTCCAAGGTGTGTTGTACCCATGCCGTTCAAAATGCCATTGAGTTGAAAACACTTAATTCAAAAATGTTTGTTTTTATTCTTTACAGAGACATCCGCACCTTTGGAAGACGCGAAGAACTCTATCGTGAGGCAAGAGAGAAAGGTGTTATCTTTATCCGATATGATGTCGATAATGAAATTAATATTAATCCAGGGAAAACCGGTCTTGAGATTAACTTTATCAGCCCTGATTTGCAGCAAGGCGTAAAAATCAATGCAAACATGTTGGTTTTATCCACTGCCATGCGCGCACCTCAAGAGAATCCCATTGCGCAATTGTTCAAATTGCCCATAAATAAAGAGGGATTTTTTATTGAGGCCCATGTTAAACTGCGGCCCATGGATTTTTCTGCAGCCGGTATATTTGTTTGCGGCTTGGCCCATTCACCCAAGCCCATTGATGAATCCATTGCCCAGGGTCTGGGTGCAGCATCTCGCGCGGTTACTCTTTTGTCCAAAAAAAAGGCATTTGGAAGCGCAATAGTTTCTAAACCGGTTGATGAAAATTGCGATGGATGTGCATTTTGTATTGATACCTGTCCTTTCAAGGCATTGACGCTTCTGGAATATATGAGAAACGGTGAAGTGAAAAAGACGGTGGAAACCAATGAAGCCCTTTGTGAGGGGTGTGGGTCATGTATGGCAACCTGTCCAAAGTTGGGTATCTTTGTTTCCGGTTTTACAATCGACCAGTTGAATGCCCAGGTCGAAGCAGCGCTTGAAATTGTTTAAACCTGAATCCGGAAAATATTTAAACCGGATTTTTTACGAGTCTTTAAGATTTTGGTGACCTTAGGGGGAAACAGGGCAACTATGAATGACAAATTTAATCCATTGATCATTGCTTTTTGCTGCAATTGGTGTTCGTATGCCGCAGCAGATCTTGCTGGTGTGTCGCGACTTCAGTATCCGGTCAATACACGTATTATTCGCGTGATGTGCACGGGTATGGTCCATCCCAATCTGGTAATTGATGCACTGACAAAGGGAGCTGATGGCGTATTGATTTGCGGGTGACACATCGGGTCATGTCATTACCTGGAAGGTAATATTCGCGCACAAGATAGAGCAGACGGAATAGACTTGATGCTTGAAGATTTTGGGTTGGAACCGGAACGGTTTCGATTGGAATGGGTGTCTTCATCAGAAGGAAACAAATTTGCAAAAACTGTAACGGACATGACAGAAGCATTAATGGAGTTGGGGCCTTCCCCATATAGCCCTGGCTAACAAATGGTACCCTCATTTTTTTGTATTGGAATAAAAAACAAGGAATAACGCTTATGACCATACCACTTGCCAGAACTATTGAAGGGGAAAAATTTATGTGGGACGGCACAACCTATGAAAATAAGGACCAGGCCGGTCAAACCATGGCAGTATATGAAAAAGATGGATTTTCGGTTCAAATGTTTAAAGAAGATGATAAATACCTGGTTTATTCCAGGAGAATTGCGACTATACAGACAGATGACTGATAAAATATTAATACATTATTTTTAAAAGGAGGGGATAGACGATTTATCTTAATAGTCCTGCCTTTTTTTAAAGGCCCGTATTTTCACCCTACTAGTTTAAGGAGGAAAAAGTATGGCGGTAACAGTAGCAGAAGAATGGCTGAACTCATGTTCTGGATGTGAGATATCCATTCTCAATACAGGAGATGCTCTTTTAGATTTGCTACCGGAACTTAACTTTGTCCATATCCCGGTTTTGATTGATCACAAATACTATGGTCAGACCGGAGAGAAAGACGTAATGGAAATACCCGAGGCCGTAGTGGGTATTGTATCCGGTAGTGTTCGCAACGATGAGCACAAACAGGTTCTTGAAGAGATGAGAAAAAAAACCAAAATTCTTATCGGTCTTGGGAGCTGCGCTGCCTATGGCGGCATTCCTTCCCAGGCAAACATGTTCACAAATGAGGATATATTCGAGAAAGTTTTTCGCGGCTGCCCTTCTACGGATTCAGCACCTGATCCTGATCATCCCAATGTCCCAAAATGGCTTGACAACTGCAAAGCCCTTGACGAGGTGGTTAACGTGGATATAACTATTCCCGGATGTCCTCCTCACCCGGAATGGATTGCCGATGCAATAACAGCTCTGCTTAAAGGTGAAACTTCATGGAGTCTTCCTGAACGCAGTGTCTGTGATACATGCCCTGTAATTAGAGAAAAAAAGTCTGCAGGAGGTCCTGTAAAGAGATGCACTGAAAATCTTGAATTTAATCCTGAAGAGGGACTGGATAAAATGCGTTGCATAAATGAACAGGGATTTTTATGCCTGGGAACTGTGACACTTGCAGGATGTGCCGGAAAATCAGGGGTTCCAAGATGCGTCCAGGCAAGAACACCATGCAGGGGATGTTTTGGACCCATCAGAAAAGGAGCAAGACCCATGGTTGACATGATGGGGGCGATGACATCAATTGGCCTGGATCCAAAAACAGTGGTGGATCGACGTGCGATTATGAACAGGTATATCGGTGGGCATGGAAATCTAAGACCGTTGCCAGCCAGGCCGACAAGACCATAAAAGGGGGTGATTAAAAATGGGAAAAGTAATAAATATCCAACCGATTACCCGGATTGAAGGTCATGCAAAAGTTGCAATTCATTTAAATGACGAAGGAAATGTTTCAGATACGTTTTTGCATGTTCAGGCTTTAAGGGGATTTGAAAAATTTTGTGAGGGCAGGCCAGTGGAAGAGATGCCTCGCATTGTTTGTCATATTTGCGGTATCTGCCCCTGGGCACATCATCTTGCGTCCAGTAAGGCCGGAGATGCCTGTCTTGGAGTAACAGTACCTTCGGCAGCAATAAAACTTCGAAAACTTATGCAGATGATTGCGTATGTAGGAGACAAACTTTTAAATTTTTATTTTCTTGCCGCTCCGGATTTTGTGATAGGCCCTGACGCGGATTATTCTGTGAGAAACGTTGTTGGCATTATTGGTGCAGCGCCGGATATTGCTAAAAAAGTCGTGCATCTGCGCCACTTAACAGCTCAGATACTTGAAGAGTTTGCAGGAAGGGCTATCCATCCCACCTTTTCCATGCCTGGCGGCGTCAGCAAGCCAATGACGGAAAAGGAGAGGAAAAAAATTCTTGTAAGTGCTGATGAACTGCTGGAGTTCTCAAAATTTACAATTGGATTTGCAAAAGAAAATGTATTTCCCAAATATTTAGATGCTATTAAATCAATTGGCGTGATTAAGGTAGGGTATATCGGAACGGTAACAGATGACGGCGCCCTTGATTTCTATGACGGAAAGCTGAGACTGATGAAACCCGATGGCACGTTTGATGATTTTGCATATGATGAATATCTGGATAATATCGGCGAGCATGTGGAGCCATGGTCTTATCAAAAATTTCCCTTTGCCAAAAAATGGGCGGATAAGCCAGTGCTTGATTTGGACAACCCTGCAGGTATTTATCGAAGCAATTGTCTTGCCCGCATCAATGTATGTGATAAAATGGCAACTCCGGCAGCCCAGGCGGAACTTGAGGAGTTCAGAGAAAGCTTTGGCCGTCCTGCCCATTTAACCCTGCTTTATCACTATGCCCGCCTTATCGAGCTTGTACAATGTGCGGAAAGTATGGTTCAGCTTCTGAAAGATCCGGAGATCACAAGTCCTGATATACGAGTTAAAGTAGAACCAAAAGCAGGACGGGGAGTAGGCTGTGTGGAAGCCCCGAGAGGAACGCTGATACATGATTATGAAACAGATGATAATGGCCTTATCAAAAAGGCCAATATTATTGTAGGGACTACCCATAATAATGCAGCTATGAATCTTTCGGTTAAAAAAACAGCCACTGAACTAATCAAGGACGGAAAATATGACCAGGGAATTTTAAATAAGGTGGAGATGGCCATACGTGCCTATGATCCCTGACTGAGTTGTGCTACACACAGCCTGGATGGCGGTGTTGCAGTAGATTTGACTATTATTGATTCCAATAAAAATGTGATTGAACGACTTACAAATTAGAAATAAGCCAGCGCCCCGCAAATAGATTCAGGGGTGCTGGCTTATAAAAGAATCCCATGATTAAAAATCTTTTTGAAAAATCAATTCTTGTATTTGGCTGTGGCAATATCCTGTGGGGTGATGATGGCTTTGGTCCGGCCGTCATTGATCATCTCAAAAAAAACTACTCCCTTCCAGAAAATGTGCTTGCCATGGATATGGGAACAAGTATAAGGGATATTTTGTTTGATATAGCGCTCAGCGAGAAAAAACCAGAACTGTTGATCATTGTGGATGCGGTGGATCATCCCGGGAGAAACCCAGGAGAAGTTTTTGAAATACCGATTAATAAAATACCGGATAACAAGACATCGGATTTTTCCCTCCACCAGTTTCCAACAGTGAATCTCCTTGAAGAACTTCAGAGCCAAACTCAAATAAAGGTTAAAATTCTTGTGGCCCAAACACAAAAAATACCGGATGAGGTAAAACCCGGTCTTTCAAAGGAAATGGAGAACGCTGTTATTTTGGCTTGTGAACAGATCTGGGACTTCATAAATGTTGTTGTGTGACTTTCATAAAGGCCTATAGATTGTCATTCAAACCATTAGCCTGTTGTACTTCTGATGCAAGGATGTCGCGCAGATACTCCAGGGTTTGAAGAGCAGCCTCTTCATCAAGGATATTAATTGCAAATCCTGCATGGACAATGACATAATCCCCTATTTTTACATCATCCAGAAGCATGATGCTGGTTTCCCTGATCACACCATCCACATCCACTTTGGCAACCGTGCCATTGATTTCAACAATCTTAGACGGAACAGCTAAACACATAAATTAAATTCCAAATTGCTTTAAGAGAAATATCCAATGTCGCTCTGGTTAACAATACAACATTAGAAGATCATTGGCCACAATTTCCGGGACATCGCCCGTCATGGTAAGGCTTGCAATGGCATTTGCTTCTTCCTTTGCCCACATGCTCATCATTGGAACTCCCAATAATGCCATTGATTCTGCTGTGGAAAGCACAAAAAGCGGAGCCTATTCTTATCTTCAAAAACCTGCGAGCTGAATTCACTTCTTTCCTCCCTGCAAGGATGCCTATAAAAAGAAAGTGATGAACAAAAAGAAGATTGAAGAAAAAAAGATGAATGAATTGTTGAGTATTTCCACTTCCAGCAGCCCAAGGGAAATTCATTTACAATCTGGAAAAAAACCTGACACGTGTTTGAAATTATCTTTTTTGCAATTCACGCACTAAAAATAAAATTATCTTATATATTTCAGCGACTTGAATTTTTTATTGTCATAAGAATCCAAAACGGCATCATAGTTGCTTTTAGGGTTGTAAAAGAAACTGGATGATGTAAAAATGTCATTCCAAATATAAAAATTAAGAGAACATAATGGAAAAAAACAGCATCCAACGTAAGGGAAAAGAAAAGCGCATCAAACGAGCTATTTTAACCAATATGATAATTGTTCCATTTATTCCTTTTATATTAGCCATGGGGGTAAGCTTTTATTTTTTTACTACAGCCCTTGAAAACAAAACCACCAACAGCTTAAAACGGATTGTGGAAGATCATCGGGATATGATTGAGTCTTTTCTGATGGAACGCAAATCCGATCTTGAACTCATTACAAACACCTATGATTTTGAAAATATTGACTCCACCCAAGCCATTAATACCATATTTAACAATTTAAAAGGTCGCTCAGGTGCTTTTATAGACCTGGGACTCTTTGATTCTCATGGCATCCATTTAAGATATTCTGGCCAATATCAGCTGAAAGGGAAAAATTACAGGGATGAATTCTGGTTCAAAGAAGTCATGGAGAAGGGGTACCATGTCAGTGATATTTTCCTGGGTTATAGAAAGGTTCCTCACTTTGTGATTGCGGTAAGGCAGACCACAGGGGAAAAAACCTGGGCTTTGAGAGCAACCATTGATACCTTGTTTTTTGATCGGCTGGTATCAAAACTGCGAATCGGAAAAACAGGAGAATCATATATTCTTAACAAAGCCGGGATAGCTCAGACCGAAAGGCGTTCCGGAGAAATAAGGGTTATGGATCAAGATCCTGAATATTCTGATTTTCCCGCACCCCGGGACATCCCTCAAACTTTTATCAAATCCGATTCTGGAGGGAATAAGTATTTATATGCAACCACTCCTCTTAAAAACATGGAATGGTGTCTGGTGGTCAGACAGGAAAAAAAGGATGCCTATAAAAATCTTTATTCAGCATTATATATCAGTCTGATCATTATGGTCATCGGCGGGGCAGGCATTATCATCATGGCCGTTTATATGACCGAACGTATTGTGAAAAGGATTGCACAACTGGGGCAGGAAAAGGAAAGCCTGGGGCACCAGCTGATCCGGGCCACCCAACTTGCGGAAATCGGGGAAATGGCAGCCGGGTTTGCCCATGAAATAAACAATCCTCTTCAAATTATTAAAAGTGAACAGGCCCTTATCGAAACCCTTCTGGAAGATATATCCGGCAATATCGATGTTGAAAAAATCGAAGATATGAATGAAATTGAAGACTCATTGAACCAGATAAAACTACAGGTGAACAGATGCGCTGAAATTACCCATGCCATTTTAAAGTTTGGACGAAAAAATGAGATAAAGCAGCAATCCTTGAATCCCTGCCAGATCATACCTGAAATTGTTCGTATGATTGAAAAAAAAGCCATGGTCAGTGGCATTGAAATAATAAAAAATATTGCAACAGATTCCCCTTCCTTTATGGGTGATCCTTCCCAGTTCCAGCAGGTGCTGCTCAATCTTTTTAACAATGCAATGGATGCAATAGACGTGCGACATGGAGTATCCGGTGGAATACTGAAAATTGAGTCCCATAAAAAAGATGAAAATTTTCTTACCATAAAAATAACAGACAATGGGACAGGCATCAGCCCGG
>CALGRI010000449.1 GCA_937880875.1 uncultured Pseudomonadota bacterium | reverse complement strand
TCATGTTCAAACTCAGGTATAAATCCTTGAAGCCCATGTTTGATTCCATAAATTGCTTTAACATTATATATGTGATGAAGTTCCAATACGATGGACCGGATAATATCATTTAATCCAGGGCATAAGCCTCCACAGGTTACAATAACACATTTAAGTTTGCTTGGATCAAAGTAAATTTTTTCTCTGGGTCCTGCCATCTCAAAGCTGATAATTTTATTCTGATTTGCTGCTATATGATCTGTTTGAACATTAACAATTATTCTTGCTTCATCTGAAACAAACCTTTTTACAGGTTCTCCTGATTTTGTATGACGTTTAAGTGGGGAGATAATTTTTGCTTCACCAAGGGTTGGAATATCTGTGTTGAAATCAAACTTATTCATTGACCCCTCCATTAAATTGAAAAGATCCTTTGCCAAGGATATCATGTAAATGTAAAAGTCCGTCAATTCGGTTGTCTTTATCAACAATGGGAAGCACAGTAATTTGATATTTTTCCATAAGATTTAATGCTTCATATAAAAAAGACTCAGCATATAATGCATGGGGATTTGAACTCATTACCGTGTCTACCGTTTGAGTTTTTAAATCAGTCTGATTGTTGGCTATGCAATGCCTTATGTCTCCATCAGTGATAATCCCTTTCAGTTTTTTTTCTTTATCCAGGACAATCACCGCACCTAACTTGAATTTCTCCATTTGTTCTATAGCAAGGCTCATTAAAGATCCTGTCAAAACCCATGGTGAAGTTGACGTTTCAAACATGATTTCACCAACCCTGCATGAAAGGCGTTGCCCCAGCATTCCTCCTGGATGGGATTTCATGAAATCACTCTTTTTGAATTTTTTTTTGGTAATCAATACAACAGCCAGGGCATCCCCCATGGCAAGCTGGGCCGTTGTGCTGGATGTCGGAGCCATGTTAAAGGGACAGGCTTCTTTTTCAACTCCTGTATCAATAACAATATCACATACTTTGGCCATGGTGGAGTTAAGATTTCCTGTAAATCCCGCAAGGCTGCACCCGATATTTTTGATCACCGGGAGCAATTGGTTAAGCTCACTGGTTTCACCGCTGTTGGAAATTGCGATAAAAACATCCTCTTTGCTGACCATACCCAGATCCCCATGAAGGGCTTCAACCGGATGTAAAAACATTGAATTAGTTCCAGTGCTGACGAGAGTGGCAACGATTTTTTTAGCAATCAGGCCTGATTTACCTATACCGGAAATGATAACTCGACCTCTGGAATTGCATATTGCATTAACAAGAGTTTCAAAAGAGACACCAATTTTCTTGGTTAATTGCAAGATACTGTCAGCTTCTATTTTTAATACTTCTTTTGCTTTATCTATTATCATGATGAAATATTATCTCATTTTTATGGGTTGTAAAAAGTTTACTTTATTGCTTTTTATATACAATACTCAAACTATTTTATATATAAAAAAATTATAGGTTGCAAAGAACTCAAATATTGACTCTTTTTTAAAATTGTGATATTTCAACAAAGTTTATAGTATATAATAAAAAATAAGATGATAAAGAAAACAAGGTATTTCTTTTTTTTCTATAACTTCAAACTACAGAATTAATTTACAGGATTATTATTATGATTTGTACAACTATTAGGGAAGGCGACGACTGCTTATTCATGACAAAAAAAGGTTGCGGCTACAATGAAGGAGCCTGTCTGTCCATAATTGATGAATGCATGGGATGTGCGAGATCTTCAGAATTTCAAACCGGAGTATATTGCACTGCTGCTCCTGATCCTTCATTAAAATGGAAAAATGGAAATTGTAATATTGCAACCCATATTAAAATCGCTGAAGCTGCCAAAAAACAAAAGATCAACCCAATAAAGGCATCCAAAAGAAGATAAACTTTATGCTTTAAGTTTTACTTAAACTCTGTGGTTTTTATCTTAATAAAGCTGCAGAGTTTTTTTTGATTCTAATTTTATTAACCATTTTAAAAGAGTGACGTATGAATCCAATTGCAAAAGATTTAAACAATATTATTAATGGATCCAATCCCCACATTTTTGAAATGCTTTCCAATATGGGAAAAGAGCTTTTTTTTCCTAAAGGCATCCTCAGTCAGAGTGCGGAAGCCAAACAAAAAGCTGATAAAATTAATGCAACCATTGGTATTGCCAAAGAAGGGAAAAGTGTCTTGAGCCTTTCTTCAGTCACAAAATATATTAAAGATATTGAACCCGATGATTATTTAACCTATGCTCCTTCATTTGGTCTTCTGGCGCTACGTAACAAATGGAAAGCTGATCTTTATAAAAAAAACCCAACTCTTAAAAATAAAGAAATCAGTCTTCCTGTTGTGACTTCAGGTATCACCCATGGGGTCAGCATATTGTCTGATATGTGGATTGATTCTGATGATGTGATTGTTATGCCGGATATGATGTGGGGCAATTATAATATGACCTTCTGTGTCAGGAACAATGCTCGCATCGTTCATTATAAGGCCTATGATGATAATTTGACCCGGTTTAATATTGATTCTTTTGAACAAGTAATTCGTCAGCAGGCAGAGGAAAATGATAAAATAATTACTATTTTAAACTTTCCCCATAATCCCAGCGGCTATTCTTTGAGCGTAACCGAAGCAAAAAGGGTTGCAGGTATTCTCATTGATATTGCCCAGAAGGGAACCAATGTGGTTGCAGCCTGTGACGATGCTTATTTTGGCCTTTTTTATGAAGAGGAAACTAGCAGAGAATCCATATTTTCCCAATTAGCTGGAGCTGATAAACGTCTTGTTGCTGTAAAACTTGATGGTGCCACAAAAGAAGATTATGCCTGGGGCTTGAGAATAGGCTTTATCACATATGGTGTTTCTGGTGCAGACAACACAGTTCTTGAAGCACTGGAAAAAAAGACAGCAGGATGTATCCGGGGCAATATTTCCAATGCATCCCACTTAAGCCAGACCATTCTTTTAAAGTCCATGGCAGATGAAAATTATGAAATTTATAAACAGGAAAAATTTGAGCTCCTGAAAAAAAGAGCATTAAAAATTAAAAAGGTATTAAAAAACCCGAAATTCAATGATTTCTTTGATGTCTATCCCTTTAACTCTGGTTATTTCATGTGTATAAGACTTAAGGATGTGGATGCAGAAGTCTTAAGGGTTCATCTTCTGGATAATTATGGAACCGGTTTGATTTCTTTTGGAGAAAAAAATATCCGGGTGGCTTTTTCCTGTCTTGAGGAAAATGATGTTGACATATTATTTGATTACATATTAAGCGGTATTAATGACCTGAGAAATGGTTGATGCCCATGAGCTTTAGAGAAAAGTTGGGCTCGAGGGATATTGCAATTGCAGGCAGATGGCTTTTTTATTTTGTCCTGATCGGACTTATTGCTGGTTGCGGTGCCATTGTTTTCCATTATTTGTGCGGACTGGGCATGCATTATTTTTTGGATCTCATGGCAGGATACAGACCGGCTTCTCCTGCCGGAGAACATCTTCTTTTGCCCCACACCCAGACTCCTTTTAACAAATGGATGCTTTTAATTCTACCTGCATTGGGTGGGCTTGTAAGCGGGTGGATCGTTTACACATTTGCCCCTGAAGCCGAAGGTCATGGAACAGATGCTGCCATTGATGCATACCATCATAAAGGCGGAATGATCCGGGCCAGAATTCCTTTCATCAAAACAATTGCCTCTGCCATTACCTTAACAACAGGAGGATCAGGAGGCAGGGAAGGGCCCATTGCACAAATTGGCGCTGGCTTTGGTTCTTTTCTGGCTACCAAATTCAACCTATCCGAAAGAGAAAGAAGAATTATGATGGCAGCCGGTATTGGTGCCGGGGTTGGATCCATATTCCGTGCTCCTCTGGCAGGAGCGCTTTTTGCGGCTGAAGTACTTTATCGTGACCCTGACTTTGAATCAGAAGTCATTATTCCGGCGGGTATTTCCTCTGTTGTAGCCTATTGTACTTTCTGTCTTGTTTTTGGATGGGGTTCTTTATTTGATTCTCCAGGTTTTAAATTTCAAAACCCCCTGGAGTTGGGACCTTATCTTGTCCTCGCCTGTGTCCTTTCGCTTACCGCCATTCTTTACATTAAAGTATTTTATGGGGTCATTGGTCTTTTCAAGAAATTATCAATCCCCAACCATTTTAAACCGGCCATCGGTGGTTTGATTACAGGTATTATCGGCTTTTTTCTTCCCTATACCCTTGCATTTGGTTATGGAATTGCCCAGGAGGCAATCTTTAATCAGGTGGCCATTTCAACTCTGATTGCATTGGCTATCGGTAAAATATTTACCACATCATTTTCCATTGGGTCCGGAGGCAGCGGCGGGGTATTCGGTCCTTCCATTGTCATAGGGGGAGCCATGGGGGGCGCCGTGGGAAAAATTTTCAACCTGCTTATCCCTTCGATTGTCACAAGTCCCGGCTCCTTTGTTATTGTTGGTATGGCAGGTTTTTTTGCCGCAGCATCCAACACGCCTATTTCTACAATTATTTTTATAAGTGAGATGACCAACTCCTACCACTTATTGCTGCCAAGTCTTCTTGTATGTTCCATTTGTTATTTATTATGTCAACGATGGACCATATTTGAAAATCAGGTCAAATCAAGGATTGATTCTCCAGCCCATGCCGGTGAATTTATGATGGATATTCTCCAAACCATAAAAGTTAACGATCTAAGACATCTGATCAAAGAGGTCAGGTGTGTGAATGAAGATATGCCATTCAGCGAATTTAAAAAAATATTTTCAAGTACAAAACAGCATTATTTCCCGGTAATTAACAGCAAGGGAGACTTTTCAGGTATTTTTTCCTCTAATGATATAAGGGAGGTTATTTTTACCCTTCATATAGAACAATTGGTTGTCATGAAAGATATCATGGTGTCTGACTTAATTTGCACTACCCCTTCTGAAGATCTCAATACAACTCTTTTAAAATTGACTCAAAAAAATATTGATGCCCTGCCTGTTGTGGAAGAAGATAATTCAGGTCATCTGATCGGTTTGATTTACAGACGGGACATCATCTCACATTACAACCAGCATATCAAAAAAATAAAAAATCACGAATAATTCACCTTTTTTAAAAACAGCCCATGGGCTGGTGCTGTTTGACCGGCAAGGCTTCTGTCTTTTGCTTCAAGGATTTGAATAAATCCATCAATTGAAATCTTATTCAACCCTGCAAGGACAACGGTTCCTATAAGATTTCTGACCATATATTTTAAAAACCCGCTGGCACAAATTTTAAATACAAACCGCTGATGATTCAATTGACTGATGTTGAAAAAAAAGACTTGTCGAATGGTTGTAGAACGCGGACTTCCTGTATTTTCAAAAGATTTGAAATCAAAAACTCCTGTAATGGCATGGCAGCATTGGGTCATTGCCCCGATATCCAGCACGGATTTAATATGCCATTGATACATTCTTTCTATGGCACAAGGGTCCTGCCTGTTCAAAATAAAATAGTGGTATTCTTTTGAAACAGCATTGTACCGGGCATGGAAGCTATCCGCTACAAGATGGCAATCCCTTATTACAATGGGGTCTTTTATCAGGCTGTTCAGGGCTGCTTTAAGTTTTTTGGGCAGAATATTAGTATCAGCATGAAAGTTTGCCACCTGGCCAAAGGCATGGACACCCGCGTCGGTTCGCCCGGATCCTGTAATCTTGATCTCCTGGTTCAGAATCAGGCTTAACGCTTTTTCAATTTCGCCTTGAACGGTTTTTGTGTCTGGTTGTTTTTGCCACCCGAAAAAATTCGTACCATCATATTCAATAATAATTTTAAAATTTTTATTCATTCTCAACGATAAATTGGGATAGTTTTTTATTGGCTGTGAGAATGGTAAAGGATAATTTATTGGCTGAATCAGGCCCGAGAATTTCTGTATACTTTAAATATAAGTTTTTATAGGCAATAGCAACAGGACTTTTTAATTCAAGACCCTTTACAGTGGGTGAGATAAATGCTGCTTTGCCTTTGGTCTTGCGGCTGACAAGTCCTTTTTTTTCCAGGGCATCTACAAAGCGGGTAATGGTGGAAGGGGTCAGGTTAAGACGAAAACTTAAGTCTTTTGGACTGATCCCGGGTGTATCGTACACCATCAGCAATAAGGATGCATGGGCAGGGGAGAGATTTAAGGGAGCAAATTCTTTTTCAGCAAGTTTTAACAAATACCTGGACAGGGCATTGGTATTAAAAAACAGACAGCTTTCTAAAAATTTTTCATTATTTTCCATTTTTACCTCAAAAAAGGTTGCGGTTGCATATACAATTATAATTTTTAACCCCTTATGTCAACACAAGAATGTCCATTGTCAATAGAATGGTTTCCCTTGCGTCTGGCAAATCACCTCAGACCCACAATCTGTATTATATGTGCCAATATATTAAAGGTAACAGAAAATTTATTTTTTGATTAATCTCAAGTCTACAATATAATTTGTTTTTTTTGATTTCTCTTTACAGGCAATTTCAAAGTTGCTAATTGTTGATTTAAACCACAATGTTGCTTAAGGTCACATATCATTCAATTTTTCATGATATTCAGACCTGTTCAATTGCTTGTTAGACTTTGGAAATAAATATGGAACCACTTTCTAAAATAGCTAATGTGGCTTTAGATGAAATCACCGAAGGTCTGTTTCTGAAGTTGCCAAAGTTGGCAATTACCGGGTTATTAAATGACTTCCAATATGCTTGGTTACACAGATTCAACATTCCATACAAATTTGAAATGCTGGATTATAGCCAGGGCATTGTGTAGCGGCGAAAATAAAACAGTATTTAGGGCTACGCATTGCAAAAACATAGAGGATATACGGAATATGTTTTCTGAGTACATCAAAGAATGGCATCATAATGATGATAGGGTGATTTTAAGTTTGTCTTTTGACGGCAAAAAAATAAACGCGGAATGGGTCGAAATGAATGAATATCTGGAAGCTAACAAGTAAATGAGGTTGTAGTTTGGATACTATTCAAACTTATATGGTATCCGGAAATATAGATCAATTTGACAATGCTGCACTTGCACAGCACTGATTATCAATCCGTTTAAAATTTTGAAGGATTATACATGTATCAATTATGTTTTTATGTGCCTGAATCACATCTTGAGAAAGTTAAAACAGCTCTTTTTGAAAAAGGTGCCGGGAAATTAGGCAATTATGATTCATGTTCATGGGAGACGGAAGGTGTCGGTCAATTCAGGCCATTACAAGGCAGCAGTCCTTTTATCGGAGATAAAAACAAGGTCGAACAGGTGCGAGAATTCAGGGTTGAAATGGTTATTAAGGATATATACTTAAATTCGGTTCTAAGTAAATTAGTGGAAGTTCACCCCTATGAAACACCGGCTTATAGTGTATGGCAAATTAAAACACTCAAAGATTTTGATTGATAATACGCATGACATTCCCTTGTGATAACAATAAAAATTTAAAGAATTGCTTGTTATTCGATGAACTCCAAAGTTTCCAGTGCAGGTTTGCTTGCCTTGCAAAGATCGGATTGCCTGTGATTTTTTAAAAAGTTCAAAAGGCCTGGAATGTAAAAACGGCGGACTGTTTGAGGACATACCTGCCCGCAGTTTCCGCCGTTAAATGGAAGGCCTTTTTGAACTTTAAAAAATCATTCGGGCACTAGAGAGTACGAGGCGATCAAACCGGAACGGGTATTGGTTGTATCTTTGAGGTAAAATTGTTGCCCTTATACCAAATATCCAGAGAATGTCCTGTTTTGTTAGACTTAAATCATTTACACGAGCAAACGTGCAACGTATAATGCCATTTCAAATTATTTTTAAGGAGTGGATTTAATGAAAGGTTTTAATTTTGCCGGCATTTGTGCTGGAATTAAAAAATATGGTGGAAAAGACCTGGGACTTATATATTGTGATAAGCCAGCGGCGGCGGCGGCTTTATTTACAAGAAATAAGGTGATGGCAGCACCCGTGCTTCTGGGAAAAGAAAAAATTAAAAAAGGCTTTTGCCAGGCTGTTCTTGTGAACAGTGGCAATGCCAATTGTTTTACAGGGGAGAAAGGAATTGAAGATGCCATTGCATGTTCAAAATTGCTTGGCAATTGTCTTGATATTTGTGAAGACCTTGTTCTGGTATCCTCAACAGGTGTCATTGGTGCGAATCTTCCCATGGATAAATTTGAGGCTGGAATTCCGGAAATTGTCAGACATCTTTCTTTTGAGGGTATGGATGATTTTGCCGATGCAATTCTGACAACAGATACTCATCGGAAAATTGTAAAACAAAGTGGGGAAATTGGGAATAAAATATTTTCAATCATGGGGATTGCAAAAGGGTCTGGTATGATTCGACCGGATATGGCCACCATGCTGGCATTCATTTGCACGGATGTTGATATTTTACCACAGGATTTAAAGATGTGTTTAAGCGCTGCCAATGAAAAGTCTTTTAACCGGATTACAATTGATGGCGATACCAGTACCAATGATACGCTTTTAGCTCTTGCAAACGGTAGTTCAGGAGTTAAAATCAATGATTTAGATTCTCAAAGAGTATTTCAGAATGTTCTTGATGAAGTCTGTTTTCAACTTGCTAAAATGGTTGTCAAAGACGGGGAGGGTGCCACCAAGTTTGTACAGATTATTATCAAAGGCGCTGAAACAAAAGAAGATGCATTTAAAGCATCGGAAGCTATTGCCCATTCCAATCTGGTTAAGACTGCTATTTATGGAGAAGATCCCAACTGGGGGAGAATCACTGCAGCAGCCGGCCGGTCAGGCGCCCAGGTTGTTCCTGAAAAGATGGATCTTTTTTTTGATGACCAGCCTTTGGTTTTAAAGGGCAATTGGATGGGGGCAGAAGCTGAAAAAAAGACAGCCCAGATCATGAAAAAGAATGAAATAATCATTACGCTGGATCTGAATCTTGGAAAAGAGACCGACAGCTTTTTGTTTTGTGATTTTAGCGAAAATTATGTGAAAATAAATGCGGAATACAGATCGTAACATGCGGCTTCAAAAATACCTGGCCCATGCAGGGCTTTGCTCCAGAAGAAAAGCAGAAGAGCATATTTTAGACGGCCGGGTAAAAGTCAACAATCAGATTATCACAGAACTTGGAACAAAAATTGATTTAGAAAAAGACAAGATTTTTTTTAATAATAAAGCTGTTATTTTAAAACCAGAATCGCCAAAAATCTATATTGCCCTGAACAAACCCGTGGATTACGTCTCATCCTGTTCCCGGCAGAAATCTAAAATTGTTCTTGACCTGATCGATATTGATGAGCGGGTGTACCCTGTGGGTCGACTTGATAAAGATTCCAAAGGACTTTTGCTGTTGACCAATGATGGAGATCTTCACAATAAATTATCCCATCCTTCTTTTAACCATGAAAAAGAATATATTGTGACGACTCTTCATCCCATATCTGAAACCGGTTTAAAAGATATGGCACAGGGCATTGTAATTGACAATGTCATAACTAGAAAGGCAAAGGTAAAACGTCTTTCAAAAAATAAGTTCAATATTGTTTTAAAACAGGGAAAAAACCGACAGATCCGCAAAATGGTGGGGAAAATCGGGAACAAGGTTGATACATTGCAAAGAGTCAGGATAGCAAATATCAACCTTGGAAATTTAGAAGAAGGAAAATGGCGCTATTTAACCCTTAAAGAAATCAGACAATTAACCAATTGATTGAATTCCAATGGTTTTTCTTATTTTTTCAAGAAAAGGGACAGAAAATTCTCTTGCTTTTAGTGCACCTTTTTTAAGTATTACATCAATATCAGATGGATTTTTTATAAGCTCTTCATAGCCTTTTCTTGGGTTTTTCAATATTTCATCAATATATTCAAAAAGCTCCTGTTTCATGGTTCCCCATGCAATTCCCTTTCTGTAACGCTTTGTTAGCTCCAGGGTTTCCGATTCACTTGCAAAGGCCTTATATATAGAAAAAAGAGTGCAGGTATCCGGATCTTTGGGTTCATCAGGTCCAAGGGAATTGGTTTTTATCTTCATTATCATTTTTCTAAGATTTTTTTGTGTGTCAAACAAAGGAATAAAATTATGATAGCTTTTACTCATCTTACGTCCATCAAGACCTGAGAGAACAGCAGAATTCTCATCCACAACAACTTCGGGAAGAATAAACAGTTTTTTATAAACATGATTAAATCTTGCTGCAATATCTCTTGTCATTTCAAGATGCTGAACCTGGTCTTTTCCAACCGGTACTTTTCTGGCATTAAACATCAGAATATCTGCAGCCATGAGTATTGGATATGAAAAAAGGCCCATGGTTATGCCTTGCTCCGGGTCCTTATGCCCTTGCTCCTCATTTTGCGCTATTGATGCTTTGTAGGCATGGGCTCTGTTCATCAACCCTTTGGTGGTAAGGCTGGTGAGAATCCATGTCAATTCCGGTATTTCAGGAATATCAGATTGCCGGTAAAAAACGCAGTTCTCATAATCCAATCCTAAAGCGATCCATGCTGCTGCTATTTCAAGGGCGGATTGTTTTCTTAAGCGTGGGTCATGATTCTTAATCAAAGAATGATAATCTGCAAGGAAATAATAGGATACAAGGTCTGGGTTCTTACTGGTTTCAACTGCCGGGCGAATGGCACCAACATAATTACCAAGGTGAGGGGTCCCGCTGGTTGTGATACCTGTTAAAAAATCTGCATTCTTCATGTTCAATAATTCCTGAAATAAATGGTTTTTGAATATTGGGGATTAACAAAAAGTTGTGAGTTAATCAATAAGTTTGTTTTTCTTTGCATACTCTGTGGCAAACTTGATTTCGTCTTTTTTTGTTTTTAATTGTCCATCCAGTTTGGCGTTTAATACCTGGTTTAAGATGGTAGTAAAAACAGGGCTGGGTGGTAGACCTATTTTCAATAAATCTCTGCCTTTAATATAAGGTTTTATATTTCTTTGGTGTGTATAAAAATTAGAAATGGCTTTTTTAATGTCTTCATTTTTACAAAGGGCCATCATGTATAAAATGTATTCAGTCTTAAAATTAATGAGCGCCCAATAAAGATCCTGCTTTGAAATAGGAGATGATGAATTCTCCAGCAATAATAATTGTTTTTCCGCCTTATATCTCATATCAAAAAGGATACAGTGCTCTTTTAGCGGAACATTGAGTCTTTTGCAGATTTGTTCACACACGATAAAAGAACACCGGTTCAATAGAGCCATAAAGTAAACGGACCATCTTGGATATTGCTCATCAACATACAAAAGATCATGCCAGGACAAAATCTTATTCACAGACTCAAACAATTGATAAGTATTGGGGATAATGGTCAGATTTTTATGAAGAACTTTTTCAAGGCCATAGACCTCCATTGTTCTAATGGCGGGAATTGGATTTTCCTCTTCAAAGATTTGTTTTAATTCCGATAAGACCCGAAGGCCGCTTAAATTCTTAAAACAATCTATCCTAATGGCATTTTGAATTAAATTGGAGGTTACTTTTCCAATTGTAAATCCAAACCGGTTTGAAAATTTAATTGCTCTGAAAATACGTGTGGGGTCTTCAACAAAACTTAAATTATGAATTATTCTAATGGTTTTATCTTTTAGATCCCTGGTGGCACCAAAATAATCTATCATGGTTCCAAAATTATCCGGATTCAGACTGATCGCCAAAGTATTGATGGTAAAATCCCGTCGGGCAAGGTCAAGTTTTATTGAGCTTTTTTCAACGATGGGCAGGGCTGCAGGCATGGTATAATATTCTAACCTTGCAGAGGCAACATCAATTTTAAAATGATCCGGGAAAATAATGACGGCGGTACCAAATTTTTTATGGGTATTAATTCTGCAGCCTTCTTTTTGGGCATATACTTTGGCAAATTCAATCCCGTCGCCTTCAACAACAATATCAATATCTTCGATTTGTCGATGCAGTAACAGGTCTCTTACAAATCCTCCGACAACAAACATATTAAACCCCAGTTCATTGCCAATTTGACCTATTTTCTGAAGAAGTTGTTTTATCCGGTTATCGAGTCGTTGATACAGAATATTTTCAATCTGTCTTTTCTTGGCATTTTTTTTAATACCCAGCTCAGTGTCATTTTTCTTAAGTGTTTTGTTATGTTGAACCAGATAATTGAGCAGGTCGGTCCGGGTGATAACACCTTTAATCAATCCATTGTCTATAACAGGCAGAATTCTGTGTTTTCCTTCAATAATTATATTTTCAATCTGGGACACATCAGCATCAGATGAAATATAGCGGGTTTCTGAATTCATGTATTCTTTAACTGGAAGGTGGGACAGATTGTGATACACTGTTTTTTCTATTACTTGTCGTGTAATATATCCTTCATAGGAATTTTTATTTTTATCCACCACCAATAATGAATTTATATTATACCTTGTCATCAGGTTGCCGGCTTTTTTACAGTCAGTATCAGGCTCAACAGTGATGGCAGGCGAAGCCATCAAGTGATTTGCTATGTGAATACTCTTTACTTCTTTTTGCAGCCTTTCAATTAGCTTGATCTCAACCTGTGCTAGGGTTTGGTTGTCAACTTTTGCATAAGCCGCATAAGAATGACCACCCCCGCCAAATCCTGAAAGGATTTTACCCACGTCAACCTCTGGTATCATGTTTCTTGCAATAATATTGATTTTATTGTCCATTAACACAACGGCAAAAAAGATATCAAGGCTTTCCATCCTGACAATCTTTTGAACAATTGTTGCCAAATCATTAATATATGTTGGTGAAGAAATAACAGATATATGAATATCAACCCCATTTATTTTATGGAGGGTCATTTCGTTTAACAATTCATTCAACCATGTTACCTGTTCAGATTTGATTTCTTTAACCACAAAACTGACGATGGTATTCAGGTTGGCTCCGCAGGATAAGAGAAAGGCAGCCTGTTCAAGGTCTTCTTTTGTGGTTGAGGTATAAGTAAATGATCCTGTATCTTCATATATTCCCAATGCCATGATCGTTGCTTCTTCAGGGCTGGGAATAATTTTTTTTTCCTGTAACAATGCACTTAATATGGTTGTTGTAGCACCGGTTTGCCTGATAATTTCAAAAGATCCTGTTACATCGCCCTCCATGGACGGATGATGGTCATAAATGTCTATTTTAAGTTTATTTTTATTGAATAACTCAGATACATGGGGCAATCTGCTTTTTTGTCTTGTGTCAACCAGCACGAGCCTGGATGCCTTGGAAAAATCTATGGAACCCTGGTCTGCCATATTAAACAAATAACTTGTAGAACTGATAAAAAAGTCGCGTAAACTTTTTTCCTGTGACCCGGGAAAAATAATAACGGAGCCAGGATATAATTTTTGAGCTGCAAGCATGGATGCAATGGCATCAAAATCAGCATTCACATGACTGGTAATAATTGTTGTTGCCTTAATCAGTTTCTTTTTTTTGATCAAAGGATAACTCCTATTGTAATCAATTGATAAAATTTATATAGTATATTTATCTTTATTTTACAAATGATCTGCCTTTGGTACGTTTAAATTTCATCAAAGTCAATGTGATTTAAAAGATTATGAAAGGATAAATAATGCCAACGATTTATGAGTGGAAGGGGAAAAATCCCAAAGGAAGAAAGATAAAGGGAGAAATAGAAGCAGAGACTCTCGAGCATGTAAAACAAAACCTTCAAAGACGAAAAATAACATCTGTCAAAATCAAAAAAAAACCAAAAGATCTTTTTGAAAACATAAAATTTCTTCAGCCTAAAGTAAAAGAAAGAGATGTTATTATATTTTCCAGGCAGTTTTCCACAATGATTGATGCCGGATTACCGCTTCTTCAATGCCTTGATATCCTCCATTCACAACAGGAAAATCCCACCTTTAAAAAAAACCTGAAAAAAATCAAAGAATCTGTTGAGTCCGGTGAAACCTTTACAGATGCATTGAAAAAATTTCCAAAAGCGTTTAATGAACTATTTGTCAACATGGTTGCGGCAGGTGAGGCCGGCGGCATTCTTGATGTCATATTAAAAAGGCTTTCTGCTTATATGGAAAAAATGGCCAGGCTCAAGCGCCAGGTCAAGGGTGCCATGACATATCCCATCATTACCATTATCATTGCTATTATTGTTGTTGCGATTATTCTGGTCTTTGTAATCCCTGTTTTTGCAGAGATGTTCAAAGACTTTGGAGCAAGCATGCCAGCACCGACTTTATTTGTCATGGCCCTGAGTGACT
>CALGRI010000448.1 GCA_937880875.1 uncultured Pseudomonadota bacterium | reverse complement strand
CAGGCAAAATTTTACGTGAAAAAACCGATCCAGGTTACATGCTTGAAGTTATCGGCGGCAGGGGGTTAAATTCCCGCAGGCTTTATGATGAACTTAAACGGGATATTGACCCGCTTTCAGAGGAAAACATGCTGTTAATAGGTGTGGGACCTGTCACAGGTTCTTTGTTTTCAACCTCTGCCTATATGACCATTTCCGGTAAATCCCCCATGACAGGAATCCTTGGGGATTCTGCAGCAGGCGGTTTTTTCGGACCGGAAATCAAATATGCCGGATATGATCAGCTGATTTTTACAGGAAAATCTGAAAGCTTAAGTTATGTGTATATCTGTGACGATCATGTTGAAATCAGGGATGCAAGTCACTTAAAGGGCAAAGATATTTTCCAGACCACATCCATTATCAGAAAAGAATTCAATGATAACAACGTTCAGATTGCAGCCATTGGACCTGCCGGGGAAAACCTTGTCAGATATTCCATCGTGGCCTGCAATAATTCCCGGGTTTGTGGAAGAACCGGCATGGGATGTCTGTTTGGCTCAAAAAATCTGAAGGCTGTTGTTGTCAAGGGAACCGGCATGGTCTCCATGGCAGATCCTTTAAAATTTATGGAACTTTCCAAAATTATAGACAAAAGAATTGTTACCCATCCCGAGTTTCAGGACCGGCATGACCTGGGATCAACCCTTTTAATGAAAGCACTTAATGGCCTTGGCATTTTGCCTGTAAACCATTTCCAGAAAGGCATGGCCTCCTATGTGGACAAGATCAGCGGGCAGACCCTGGCAAAAAAATATAAAACAAAAAATAAAGGCTGCTTTAACTGCAATATTAATTGTTCCAGGTACTATGTCACCAAAGAAGTTGAAGGCGAGGGTCCGGAATATGAAACCCTTTGCAGTTTTTCTTCCCGCCTGGGCAGCCAGAACCTGGAGTTTGCCCTTAAAATGAATCACTACCTGAACAGGATGGGACTTGATTCCCTGAGCACAGGAGAAACCATTGGATGGGCCATGGAATGTGTGGAAAAAGGTATTTTCAACAAAAACGATTTTGACGGCCTTGACTTTACCTGGGGTAACATTGAAACCATTGAAAAGATCCTGGGATTGATTATCAACCAGGAAGGTGTAGGAGCTGACTTTGCAAAGGGCACAAGATATCTTGCCAATAAAATGGGGAAAGGTTCTGAAAAATACGCCCTTCATGTAAAAGGGCTTGATATTATCTGCGGAGATCCCCGCGGGATTAAAGCCTTTGGCCTGACCTATGCCATTGCATCCAGGGGCGCAGATCATTTAAGGGCTGAACCCTTTTTTGAATTGACCAACCGTTTTGAGGAGGCTGAAAAAAGATTTGGTACAAGGGATGCTGCAGACAGGCTTTCAGATAATGGGAAAGCAATTCTTGTTGAATACACGGAACGACAAGCACTTTTAACAGATTGCCTGACCATGTGCAAAAATGTGGGCTTAAGCATGGATGTGCTGGATTTTGAGCTTGCCTCAGATCTTTTAAGGGCTGGGACAAGCCTAAAATTCACGGAAGATGTTGTCAACAAAGCCTTAAGAAAAACCATAGATAACGACAGGTTAATGAATATTGATTTTGGAATAACCTCCAAAGATGATACTCTGCCTCACAGATTCATCCATGAACCATTATTGGAAGGTGCTTCCAAAAATCAGGTTGTGCCGGTTCAAAATATGGTAAAAGATTATTATAAAATAAAGGGTTGGGATAAAAACGGAGTACCGCAAAAACCATGAAGAATAAAGTATCAGGGGGACTAAATTCCTATGGTCATATAGTCGGAATTTTGATGAATGACTCAACCATTCCGAGGATTCCAGGTGATCCGGGCCATGCTGAAACATTCCCTTTCCCAGTGACCTATGAAGTGCTCAAGGGATTTCCCTTTGAAGACCTTATTGATATAAACAAAGACCATATCGACATCCTCATTAAACAGTCAAAAGCACTCCAAAAAAAGGGTGTCAGCCTGATCGCTACAGATTGCGGTCTTTTTGGTCCCTTTCATACCGACTTAAGAAAGCATCTGGATGTCCCCTTTATCGGATCGGCTCTTGATATTGTTCCTTTGTTGCAGAAATTTTTGCCCCAAAACCTTAAAGTAGGACTCATCACCGGTGATACACGGATTTTAAAACCTGCGCATTTTAAAGCCTCGGGCATTGATCCGGATAGTGTTTTTATCGCTGGAATGGAAAATAGTTCAGAGTTTAACAAAGTTGTAATTGAAAAACATCCAAAACTTGATATTGCAAATATGCGTCAAGGTGTAGTGGATGCCGCCAAGAGCTTGTCCAGTAAAAATTTAGGGGCCGTTGTTTTGGAATGCACCAACCTGATATCTTACAGGATCGATATCCAGAAAGAATTGAAAGTGCCGGTTTTTGACCTTGTAACATTGATCGAATTTTTTATTTCCGGTTTCAGATTCCAAAACTTTCAATCCCAATTCATACGATAAGATTGAATAATAAAAATTTTGAATTTTCTCAAATCTTACTGAACATATCTGCCGGCAAAGTCGTGGTGCGGGTAGCCCTTTGGCTGAGCCAGAGCAAATGATAAATGATAAAGCCGGCAGTTTTTTAAACCTTAAGATAGACATCTGAACAAATCGTAAAAGAAAGTTTTGTTTTGCCTGAAAATTATTCATACCCCTTTATGAAAGAACAAATTATTTTTTGGTCTTCCTTTTGATAATTGTCTTAAAAGGTTTGTTTTTTATTATTATAATGATATGAACATGGTTCAAGGCTCAGAATAAAATTTTGGATATCAGGAGG
>CALGRI010000447.1 GCA_937880875.1 uncultured Pseudomonadota bacterium | reverse complement strand
CTTTTGTGCAAGTTATCTTTGAGGTTCAGAATTGGTATAAAAAGTGAAAAATGCCCGTCAAGTCTCCAATATACAGTAATGGGAAATTTGTTCGTTTGATCATTCTTTACCAAATATAATTGAATATTTCTTTACACAAATTTGAAACATTGATACTGATTAACAGATCAATATTTTTATCGTTGCAGGTCAAATAACATTTATAGTTATATGATATAGGAAGGAGATTGATCATGCCTGATCCGACACCGTTTCGCGATTTAAGGGATAAACTTCTATCATTGCCTGAGTCTGGAGCTATTACAAACTACGAGCTGGCTGAGCTTTTGGAAACAAGGATGCCAAACGTCTCGAATGCATGGACGCATGTGGTTCCGATACTGGCCAAGTATGCTAAGTGTGAAGGAAAACGAAACTTTTTTGGGCGAGATAAAGGAGAAACGACATATCGAGAATTGGAAAAGAAGCTGTACCTTGTGATTTTGGGTCTCTATGGAGATAATCTGCTATCTCAAGGAGCGAGCATCGAGGAATGTCTATTAACCTTACTCCGTTCACTTGTCTCATTTAAAGAAGCTTATCCAAACTGGGACGATGCCTATTCTGCAGGTCATAGGGTCTTCTTGAAAGGAAGAAAGAGGATAAGTCCCATTTTGAATCGACACCAGCGCGCAGCGGAGGCCGAACTCTTCAAATTAGGCAAGCCAGTGCCAGAATTATCCAGAAAAACACTTTTGGAAAAGGCTCAGGATGCTCCGATTGCGATGCGGATCTTAATGGATGTCTTACAGAACAAACTTGAACAAGACTATCATCAAGTTCTTCTTCTGCGCAGATGGAATACTTTCTCGTTGGCTGGTACGGTTGCAGGTTGTGTTGGCCTTGCAATGCGGCTACACTTTGATGTTCCCGAACAGGAAAGGACTTCTATTGAACTGGCGATGAGAGACGTGCTTCAAAAGAGATTCCCAGAATCTGAGCAGGTATATGGGAATTGCCATAGATTCTTAACAGAGAGCCTTGCGGCTATCCCTCGAACAGAAAGAGGTAAGCACACATTCGTCCTGCTTGGGCTTTGGGTTCTGGCCACCGTGGCCGACGGAATGACAGTGGAGAAACAAGAATACATCGCAGGGCACATTGCCGAGATGCTTCAGAATGAGACTATCGGCTTTTGGAAATAACTTTCTAACTCAACTACTTGAAATGCCCAATATTTTACTAAATGCGGACCTGTAAACTATATGGATCTGAGATATACAACAAAAAAATAATCACACTTCTTCTCAGTGTAAGAAACGATACCGGAGATGACGAAAGCTTAAATAAAGAGTATCAAAAAAACAAAAAATTGTTTTGGCTGATTGCTAATTCATTAATAATACAGAATCAATATTATTAAAATATTGATAAAATCTTATAGGCTATTTGAGAGGAATTAATGGCAATTATTCTAAGATGGACAATATTAGTAATCTCTTTCTGTTTTGCTGCATTGATATATGGGATATCTAAAGAAATATTTCCTCCAAGTTTCTTAACGGGGGCAATACGAGGTGCGTTGGTCTTTGGTTTTCTGTTTTTTGTTTGGGATAAAACAAAAAAAATCGGAAAGAAGAGGAAAAAAGAAAGTATAATAACTCAAGAAAATAATCATAACTTTAATACTAATAAAATTAGTGCAGGAGAAAGTGGCTTTAGCAGGTCAAATAACGATATTTCCCACAGAAAAACTATAACAAAAAAAAAATCTACACCGTCCAAAAACGAGGGCACAAAAATGAAAGGAAAAATTAATATTACAATAAATGAAAACGTATTATACGAACAAATTTGGCGAGAAATAGACGAAAATAAAACAGATGTCGGTCTTTGGGCTAAATGTTTTGCAAAATGTGAGGGTGATGAAAACAAAACCAAAGCTCTGTACGTGAATGAAAGAATTCTTGTATTAAAAGAGAATCTAAAAAAGCAATTGGTTGATCAAGAGAGAGAAGAAAAAAAAGAAGCTGAAAAAGAAAATAAAAGGATTTCGGATTCCCGAAAAAAGTCCAACCAAATGCTAATATTTGAAGGCCGAATGGATAATATTGAAATTTTCACAAAAACCTTAAAAACTATGCCAACCTTCTTCCCTAATATCTTAGGTCAGTTTGGATACAATCTTGTTCAAAATAAAGATAGAGAAAAGCAGTGGAGCATACATCTCCCAAACGGAACAGGGATTAAACATGTTTATAATATTTTTGATCTTAAAATTGAAATTACAAAAATTGTAGTAAATAATAAAAAAGTGGTAGATGTTAACTCAGGAACAAAAATGTGCCCATCTTGTGGCTTGGTAAACTCTGTTGCTGCAACTCAATGTGATTGTGGTAATAACTTTATTTGAAATTGTAAAAGGTAACTTCATAAGAAAACGATCTATTACGCTTGGGATGAATATTGATGAAAAAATTTGCGTTAGACAAAAACTGTATTATCGATTTAGAGGAAAATCGAGCTAATGCGGTAGATATACAAAAATTGCTTGCCGTAGGAAATGCAGAATATTAAAAATCACAAAGCTATGCGGACAACCGGATAACTACTTGTGAAGTTTTTTTTACTTGTGAAAGACTTGGATATATCTGGAGATGAAAAATGGAAATTAGATCAAGTGCACTACAAAAAAGATACGGGGAAATGTCTGACGATAAATTTTTAAAGGTATATCTGGAGCGTGAAGAATTAACAGTGGAAGCTCATGAGTTGATTTGTCAGGAGTTCAAAAAAAGAGGGCTTACGGAAAAGGATATTATCTCAAGCAGAGAAAAGGCAATTTCAGGTCACCATGAGATCCGAAATATTAAGCAAAAAGCTGCTAAAAAGGATATGAACTTTGTGTTGAAAGTATTCTATTTCATACTAATTATTATTGTTTTCGCAGCGATTAAGGTTGCTGTTAATAGATTATTTTGATCCAATTGCCAAAAAGCAGGTGGAAGCGGTAATGGAACCAATACTTGAAAAAAACACAGATCCGAATTCATCAGAGTTATTTGCCAATATGTCGTTTCAAATGAATAAAACCCTACCTCGGGATATAAACTCAGAAACAATCTTGCATACCACTATCCCTGGTCCAGGTAAAAAAATGACGTACGTCTACTTCTATAAAAACATTGCGTCAAACCAAGTTGATCCCGATGAGTTTGCCAAGCAAATGCGCCAAGCCCTTATAGATCATTTGTGCGGCAATCAAAAGATAGTGCTTTTACTGAAGACTGGTGGAAAAACTTGTCATCAATATAATGGCTCCGATAAAAAATTAATTACTGAAATCTGTTTATCGATTGCGGACTGCAATAATTGAGGTTTGTCGCAATAAATGTTTTCAAAATACTTGGTGTTTCAGTAGTATACGTTGCCCATAATTTTTTAAAGTGAACACTATTATTAATAAACCGGATTTTCAAAATCAGAGTTATAGGAAAGGATTTCAGGGAATAGTCTGGGGGTGGTTTTGAGTTTCTGAAACGCCTTGATTATAGCCAGAAGTGTTCAGTTTAACGTTAAGTTAACCGGCGAGCTTCAGCGAGTCCGATAGAGCGTAGTGAACGGTGTTAACTGACTGGTTATATTGACTTATATTGTTCAGTTGAGCCTTTCGCAAGTTTCTTTATCAATGACTATTTCTGCCAGTTTTTCACCATACGTATTGATATAAACAAATGTGTAAAACAGACCACGATCGAATGCCGGATTGTTTGCATTTTGCCTACAAACCCCAGGAACCATTTCTTGACGAACTGCGTTTTGATATTCTCTTAACTGTGATTTAGAAAGCCCTTTTTTTACACGTAATACATTCTGGAATATCACATTTCGTGAAACAGCAACGGCTCTTGTTGAAACTGTCATTTCATCGGTCATAGATGAAGCATTATTATTATACTGTGTTGCAATTTCTTGTGCTATACCCTCGATCTGTTTGATTTGTGACGGTGTAAGAGCATTGGCATTAGAATATAAAAAAAATATGGCTGCAAAAATTGAAATTACTCGCAAGGTATTGAATGTTCGATTTTTCATACTTGAATCCTCATAAAGAGTAATGTTTCAGGAAAGTATAACATTTCATTAGTGCTGGAATGTGAACACAAAAGAACTAAAAATCTTATTGAAATTTGATTCCAGTGCATCAAACCTATCTCTCACTTCATTAATGTTAAATGATGTGGCTCCACAGTTTAAAGACCAAACCAAACCTGGTGTAAAAGTAAGAACAATTTTTTGTTTTCGCATGTATTTACCTTCTATATTTTCTAAATTTATTTCTACAACGCCCAACAAAGCCGGTATATCAATAATTCTTGCGGTTCCTGTTGAAATTACTCGTACCTGTGAGACTGGGAGGCTAACGTAGTCAGCCCAACTGGCCCCATCTTGGGGCAGGGACTCAATTAACTGATTAAGGTTAGCTTGATTTTCATTACTAATTTCTGTATTGCGATATGCAACAACATTACAATTACCTGGCCCACCTGGAGGGTTTACAGAAAACTTAACATTTTTACCTTTCGGTGTTGTCACAATCCAGGAAGGTGGATAGCTAATACGAAAACCTGTTTTATCATCACGAAACACAGGCCAGTAATTTGAATTGCTTGCTGTTAGCTGTGATAAAACGAATGCAGGATTTATGAAGCAGTATGCAAAAAGCACTGCTACCAAAGTCACCTTATTTATTTTCATCGCATTTCCTTTTCTTTACATATAACGATGAGTTCACCTGTAGGCGGATTTTCAGATAACCTGGATGAACATATTTAAATTAATAAAGCGGTAGCCTGTCATGGTGAAACAACAGGTTAAACCGCATTTTGTAGATATATTTTAATAGCTCTTGGTAACTTAAAAATCATTGGGCGCTGAATTGCTTCAGAAAAGGCATGGATTTCATTTGCCAAATCAAAAAGTTCATCAGCTGTTATTTCTCTATTTGGTATATTGGGTCTACCAGATTTAAGTATATCTGGTCTATCAAAATTCCCATAGATACGACCATGTATAAACTGATTACGGTCTTCAAAAAGATCAATGCAAGTCTTTAAGTCTTCTGATAAATGTTGAAATTCTTGGCAATCTAATTGTTTTAATAATTTTATTGAATGTTTTATTTTTCTACTGATTTGCCAGCGTTTTTTCTTATCATTATATTTTTCAACAAAATGAAGCATTGTAAGAAGTTTATCAACTTGCTCTTCAAGGTAAGCGGCATGCAATGTTACGAACCCTAATCCTTGAATTATGTCTCCAGTGTTTTGTATCAATAGAGTTACCTTTTTGCGGTTTAACGATATGTTTACCAGTTTTTTTTCTGTGTAACATACAAAAATAACAAATCTGATAACTCCCAAATTGTTATCAGAGAGGCATGGGAATTACAACAAATTCTTTCAAAAAAATGTTACTTCCTCACAATATAACACTCGAATCGAAGTGCTAAACAGAAACTGTATAATTCCATTCTCCAAATTCAAATATTAAGAGATATATCATTTTGATATGGGTGTTGATTATGTCTATCATTGTGGGGTTTCAGCTGGAAATTAACGGCGTGCACTGGCATTTTAAAGACTTAGTCCAGGCAAAATTTGGACACCCCCATATATGGTATATGAATATTTTTCAGATTTGAAATTTTGATTCTACTATATGAGCCTCAACAGATGTCTCAACCCATTCTTTCACAGTAATTTTTATAATAAAAAATTGAAGCGTGCCATACTGGTGCAGGGTTGGGCGTACCAAATTAAGAATAGATCCCGGACTATCCCTGTAATCCTTAAATATTCTTTTACTGGTTAATGAGGTTTCCGATGATATCCCAGTTCTCATTTTTGCCAGTCAGGGAGATTGAAAAAAATATTGTGTAATATCTCCAATTGTGGGAAAGCATAACATGTATCACGAACTGTTTTTGTTAAATTGCCAATGGCAATGTTTGTGTGTTCTGAATTTTTGCCAAGATAACTGAGAAGAGGAAAACAAAATGGATAAAATATGTCCAAAATGCATCGATGAGTATGACCCTGAGAAAAAAAATTGTCAAACCTGTAATTCCAAACTTATACCTGTAAATGAATATAAAATTAAAGCAGTATGGCCCCATTGCAAAAAATGTCAAACTGCTATTTTTGAATCCGCTGTCAAATGTGAACAATGTGGTCAATCCTTATATCTTATACCCTTTTCTCCTAAAACTTCGGCATTTATAATGGGTCTCATCGGTATTGCATGTGCAGGCTTTATATTGAACCGAATGAGCGTCTCCAAGGGAGTCATGAATGGCGTTGCATTCATTGTGGGCGCAATTACCTGGGGATTGTTTATTAAACAATATCATGTGACTAAAAAAGAAGGCAATATTGCTTGGAATAAGATATCGCAAAAATCAAAATTTAATTTTCGAAAGCAAAAAAGGGATGCAATGCGCTAATGGTTTATCCCTTACTTTTTTCTCCAATATGCTGTAATGGAGTTTTGGTTAATTTGGTTATACCTTTTTCCATATAGTAGAATCATTTTTTGACAATTTATTTGTCTTGTGTAACCCTTCCCAAAAACAGTACCATTGAAAAGTAGAGCTTACTGGCCATTGATTTTTAATTATAATTATTTTTCCATATTGTATTTTCTTCTACAATCGTACAGATAAAAAGGAGAGCAGGTTATGAAAGAGTTGATTCAGTATATTGCTAAAGCTCTGGTTGATCATCCGGATCAGGTTGTTGTTGAGGAAATCACGACTCAGCAGAC
>CALGRI010000446.1 GCA_937880875.1 uncultured Pseudomonadota bacterium | reverse complement strand
AAATTAATGCTTATATATTTTACGTGAAATTAATCATTATATATTTTACGTAAAATATATAAATAGTGTTTGAACTCAAAAATTGGCAGTTGTCGACTATCACAAAATATTATTATTAAATAACAGGCAGACTATACATGGCATTCAATATTTTTACAAAGATCTTTGGGTCTAATAATGACAGGATTTTAAAAGATCTCCAACCGATTGTTGATGAAATTAATCTTCTTGAACCTCAAATGAAACTTTTGTCAGATGAGCAGATACCTCAAAAAACAATTGAATTCAAAGAAAGGATTGAAAATGGGGAAGCTTTGGATGATATTTTACCCGCAGCCTTTGCCCTTGTAAGGGAAGCCTCTATCAGGACTCTTGGCATGCGTCATTTTGATGTTCAGTTGATTGGGGGTATTGCACTTCACCAGGGATGCATTTCTGAGATGAAGACGGGTGAAGGAAAAACATTGATGTCCACTCTTCCTGCCTACCTTAATGCATTATCTGGGAAAGGCGTTCACATTGTTACTGTAAATGATTATCTGGCCAAGCGGGATGCTGAATGGATGGCCCAAATTTATAATTTCCTGGGATTAACAGTCGGTGCTATTCTCCATGATATTGATGATCAGGAAAGAAAACGTTCCTATGGTGCAGATATTACCTATGGCACAAACAATGAGTTCGGGTTTGATTATCTACGAGACAACATGAAATTTGACAAGGAATCTCTTGCCCAGCGAGAATTAAATTTTGCCATTGTGGATGAAGTCGACAGTATTCTTATTGATGAGGCCAGAACACCTTTGATCATTTCCGGAGCTGCTGAAAAATCTACCCATTTTTACACCCAGGTAAATACCATTATCCCGGCCTTTAAAAAAGACACAGATTACACACTTGATGAAGAATCAAAAAGTGTTTCTCTGACTGAAACCGGTATTGCCAAGGGTGAAGACCTTCTCAAAGTTGATAATCTATATGATCCGGCAAACATAGAAATACTCCATCACTTAAACCAGGCCCTGAAGGCGCACACAATTTTCAAGCGGGATACAGATTATATTGTTAAAAATAACCAGGTGATCATAGTTGATGAATTTACAGGGCGGTTAATGACGGGTCGACGTTATAGTGAAGGACTCCACCAGGCTCTGGAAGCAAAGGAAAATGTTAAAATAGAAAATGAAAATCAAACCCTTGCGTCCATCACCTTCCAAAATTATTTCAGGATGTATAACAAATTATCCGGTATGACTGGTACGGCTGAAACTGAAGCACCTGAATTTAAAAAAATATATAATCTGGATGTCCTGGTAATCCCGACTAACCAGAAAATGATCCGGGAAGATTTTCCAGATCTGATATACAAAACAAAAAAAGAAAAATATGATGCGGCCATAATGGAAATCATACGGCTGCATAAAAAGGGCCAGCCCGTACTTGTGGGAACGATTTCCATTGATATTTCCGAGGATATGAGCACAAAACTCAAAAAAAGAGGTGTCAAACATACTGTTTTAAATGCAAAGCATCATAAAGCAGAGGCTGAAATTGTTGCCAATGCCGGGCAGAAAGGAGCTGTTACCATTTCCACCAATATGGCCGGCCGTGGGACGGATATTGTTCTTGGTGAAGGGGTTAAAGCACTTGACGGGCTTCATATTCTGGGCACATCCCGCCACGAATCCAGACGTATTGATAACCAGCTTCGCGGTCGTTCCGGCAGACAGGGGGATGAGGGGTCTTCAAGGTTCTATCTATCTCTGGAAGACGATCTTTTAAGAATCTTTGGCGGTGACAGAATCCATGCGGTTATGGACAAACTGGGGATTGAAGAAGGCGAGCATATTGAACATTCCTTTATCAGCAAGGCCATCGAAAATGCCCAGTCAAAGGTTGAAGGCCATAACTTTGAAATCAGAAAGCATTTGCTTGAATATGATGATGTAATGAACCAGCAAAGGGAAGTTATTTATCGACAGCGGCGCAAAGCATTGATGGAAAAGAATTTAAAAACCGTTGTCATGGAAATGATCGAAGACAAGACCTATGATATTGTTGAAGAATTTTTTGTTGAAAAAACCCCTGTCCAGAAATGGGATTTAAAAGGGCTTAAAAAAAGAATTAAACAAGTCTTTAACTTTGACCCTGACCTTGAAACGGCAGTGAATGAAAGCAATAGTCCGGAACAATTATCAGAAAAACTTTTTGAGCATGTAAAAGAATTGTACAGCCAAAGAGAAGCTTCCATAGGTATTGATATCACAAGGGAAATTGAAAGGCATATCATTCTTCAAACCGTTGATAACAGATGGAAAGAGCATCTGTTATCCATGGATCATTTAAAAGAGGGTATCGGGCTTCGTGGATATGCACAGCAGGATCCTTTGCGAATTTATAAAAAAGAAGGCTTTGACATGTTCCATGGGTTGATGGAAAGGATTAAAGAAGAAGTGGTGGAGATTTTATTCAAGATCCAGATATCCACCCCTTCCCAGGTGAATGCAATGAAAAAGAAAGAACAGGAAGACCTTACTTTTTCCCATTCAGACGGTTCCGGCATAAAGCAACCTGTGAAACGCTCTTCGATAAAAGTACAAAGAAATGACCCCTGCCCTTGTGGAAGCGGCAAAAAGTATAAAAAATGCTGCATGGCTTAGAGGATATTTGTAATGACATCCACTGACTCTGAAATAAAAGAGGGTATTTCCTCCAGATCAAAAAACGATCTGCCGCCCATGTATAAAGTCATCCTCCACAATGATGACTATACCAGCATGGAGTTTGTGGTACAAATTCTTATAACCGTATTCGGAAAATCACTTGAAAAAGCGACAAAAATAATGCTTAATGTACATAATAAAGGAAAAGAAATATGCGGTATCTATACAAGACAGATCGCAGAAACCAAAATTGAAACAGTGCACAACCTGGCAAGCAGTAAAGGTTTTCCTTTAAAAAGCACAATGGAAAAGGAGTAGGTATGATTAGCAAAGAACTTAGTACAGCCCTCGGTTTTGCCGTAAGGGAGGCAAAAAAAAGAAGGCATGAGTATGTATGTGTTGAACATGTTCTTTATGCAATCCTTAACCATGAAACAGGCGCCCAGACGATTGAACAATGTGGCGGCAACCCGGAACTGATAAAACAGGAACTTGAAAAATTCTTTAATGAAAAATTAACCAGGATTGACAAAAAAGAAGAATATGTATTGCAGCAGACCATTGGTTTCCAGCGAATGATACAGCGCGCCATCAACCAGGCCCGATCTGCGGAAAAAAATGAGGTCAATTTAGGAGATATTCTTGCCTCCATTTTCCAGGAAAAAGATTCCCATGCTGCATTTTATCTTGAATCAGAAGGAATTACCCGCCTTGACGTATTAAAATTAATTTCACACACGGTGGAACCTTCAAAAAAAGGTCCCCCGTCTCTGGACCCGTCCCGGAGAATATTCAACCCTGCTGACAGAAAATCAAAACAGCAGCAGACAAAGAAAGAACCCCTGGAAATGTTTACAACAAATCTTTTGCAAAAGGCAAAAGACAAAAAGATTGATCCCCTCATTGGAAGAATTGATGAGATGGACAGGGTCATGCAGGTTCTTTGCCGCAGAAGAAAAAATAATCCAATTCTTGTGGGAGACCCGGGAGTTGGAAAAACAGCCATTGCCGAAGGGCTTGCCATACTGATAAATGATAAGCTGGTACCTGATCTTTTAGAAAATTGTGAATTATATTCCCTTGATATGGGAGCACTTCTTGCCGGAACAAAATATCGAGGAGACTTTGAACAGCGTCTGAAAGATGTTATCAACTCCCTTGAATCCAAAGAAAATGCATTGCTGGTTATTGATGAAATCCATACAGTAGTAGGAGCCGGTGCAACCTCCAGCGGATCAATGGATGCTTCAAATATTTTAAAGCCCGCGCTCTCCTCGGGAGATATAAAATGTATCGGTACAACAACCTATGAAGAATATAAAAATCATTTTGAAAAAGACCGTGCTTTTTCAAGGAGATTTGAAAAAATTGAAATCTGCGAGCCTTCCATTGAAGAAACAATTCAAATTTTAAACGGCCTTAAGCCATACTATGAAAAGCATCATGGTCTGATATACACGGCCCAGACAATTGAAGCTGCAGCCTATCTGTCGGATAAATATATCAATGACCGGCTTCTGCCGGACAAAGCCATTGATGTTATTGATGAAACAGGCGCCTTTCTGAGACTCAAGGGAAAAGGCAAACGGAAAATAGTTAGCCCCAAAGATATTGAAAAAATTGTCGCTAAAATTGCCAAAGTGCCTGTCACAAGTATTACATCCACGGATAAGGCCAATCTTTCATCTCTGCCAAAAAGAATGTTTAATGTTATATTTGGACAAAATGATGCCATTGAAACCTTGACCACTTCCATTAAAAGATCAAGGGCAGGCCTGGCAGCTCCGGATCGTCCCATTGGATCTTTCCTTTTCATGGGCCCCACAGGTGTCGGCAAAACAGAGGTTGCAAAACAGCTTGCCCATCATATGGGAATAGAATTTTTAAGATTTGACATGAGTGAATACATGGAAAAGCATGCTGTTTCACGACTTATCGGAGCCCCACCAGGATATGTGGGCTTTGAACAGGGAGGAATCCTGACGGACAGTATCAGAAAACATCCCCACTGTGTTCTTTTGCTTGACGAGATTGAAAAAGCCCATATGGATCTTTATAATATTCTTCTACAGGTCATGGACTATGCAACTCTGACTGACAACACCGGTAAATCAGCCGATTTCAGGAATGTTATCATCATCATGACATCCAATGCAGGTGCAAGGGAAATGAGTGCCAATTCCATCGGGTTTGGCTCCCAGTCAGCAGGTGTTGATACTAAAGGAATGAAAGCTGTTGAAAAAACATTCAGCCCTGAATTTAGAAACCGGCTGGACGGTATTGTACAATTTAACCATCTGTCCCCTAAGATCATGGAATTAATTGTTGATAAAAACATGAGGGAACTCAAAACCATGCTTAAGGTCAAAGAGATTAAATTGAGCTATTCTGCCAAAGTCCGGTCCTTTCTTGCAAAGGAAGGATATGACCCCAAATTTGGAGCCAGACCTTTGGCAAGGATTATCCAGACCCGGATAAAAGACAAGCTCACAGATGAAATCCTTTTTGGCAAATTGGAAAAAGGCGGTAAAATATCCATTGGCCTTCGGAATAATGCGCTTAATTTTATCTTTAAAAGTTGAATGCCCTTTTTCAGGTTATCAAAAAGATTAGACTTTCCCCCGGCCTGGCTTGCTCGATCTGATGGACTTTTATGTATTGGTGGAGATCTTTCCCCCCAAAGGCTGCTCCTAGCTTATGAAAATGGAATCTTTCCCTGGTTCTCAAAAGATGAGCCTCTTCTTTGGTGGTCCCCTGATCCAAGGCTGGTACTATTCCCAAAAAATATTAAGATTTCAAAAAGCCTGCATAAAAAAATAAAAAAAAATATCTATAGCGTTACCGTGGACACGGCATTTGAGCAAACCATTCGTTCCTGTGCAAAACCAAGAAAAAATGAACAGGAAGGCACCTGGCTTGTAAATGAAATGGTCGATTCTTATATAAACCTTCATACGCTGGGATATGCCCATTCCATTGAAACCTGGAGAGAAAACAAATTAGTTGGCGGACTGTATGGTGTTTGTCTTGGCAGATCCTTTTTCGGGGAATCCATGTTTTCCTTTGAAAGTGATGCATCAAAAATTGCTTTGGTCGCCCTTTCAAAACATTTAAAAAAACAGGATTTTGATTTAATTGACTGCCAGGTGACCACAGACCATCTTGTGAGTATGGGAGCAATGGAAATTTCAAGGAATTCATTTCTTGATATCATTCGTGAATCTGTTAAAAAAAAAGATGATAAAATTATTTGGAGCCAGGACATCAACCTGGAACTCAATTAAGTAGAGAAAAAATGAAATCTATAAAAAAAAATATCCAGGATGGCAGTATTTGTATTTTAGGAATTGGGTTTGATCAAAATTCTTCCTTTCAAAAAGGTGCATCTCTTGCACCCGATCGAATCAGGGAAAGCTATTTTTCCGAATCCTCCAATTTATGGTCGGAAAAAGGTTTAAATCTTGGATCAGTCAAGCATTTATACGATTTAGGAAATATTGATTTTAAAACAGACATAGATGATTTTAATCACATCACAAAATCGGTTAAAGCAGTCCTTGACCAAGGCAATCATCTTATTTGTCTTGGCGGAGACCACTCAATCACCTTTCCTATCATAAAAGCCCATGCACAAAAATATGATTGCCTTAACATCCTTTGTCTTGACGCACACCCGGATCTGTATGACAGCCTTGATGGAAATATTTACTCCCATGCCTGCCCCTTTGCCAGGATTATGGAAAAAAAACTTGCCAAAAGACTTGTTCAGGCAGGAATCAGAACCACGAATGGTCATCAGCGGGAACAGGCCAAAAAGTTTGGTGTAGAGGTTAACGAAATGAAAGATGGAACGGGTTGGTTGAATGACCTTGAATTTGTCGGCCCTGTATATTTATCCCTTGATTTAGATTGCCTTGACCCGGCTTTTGCCCCGGGTGTTTCCCATCATGAACCAGGGGGAATGACAACCAGGCAGGTCATTGATATAATTCAAAATCTAAAGGGGAAAATCATTGGCGCTGATATTGTTGAGTACAATCCAGAAAGGGATCTTGGTTCAATGACATCCATGGTGGCTGCAAAACTCTTAAAAGAAATCATTGCACGGGTACATGAAGACACACGCTAACCGCCAAAACT
>CALGRI010000445.1 GCA_937880875.1 uncultured Pseudomonadota bacterium | reverse complement strand
ATCCGGATCAGGTTGTTGTTGAGGAAATCACGACTCAGCAGACTCTTGTGCTGGAATTAAGGGTCGCAAAAGAAGATATTGGTAAAGTCATTGGTAAAAAAGGCAGGACTGCCCAGGCCATGCGAACTATTTTATCGTGTGCATCTGCAAAAGAAAAAAGAAGGGCCATCCTGGAAATAGTTGAGCCCATAGTTTTATAGTGAATAAAAAAGAGCGGGGGCCCGAACAATATAATACAGGAGGGGAAAGCTTGGAAGAGTTTATAGAAAAATTCAACGAAGTAAATCATGATAAGTTTTCTAAAAATTACTATTGTGATAAAAATAAAAAGGTTCAAGGAGAAATGAAGGTAGCTTTACGATCATTGCCAGAAACAGAAAAAGTTGAAGCAGAAAAAATGATTCACGAGGCACGTAATAACATATCATAAGAATAGCAAAAGCAATATCCCCAGACAGCCTTAATGGAACGTGTTTGCCTCTGGGACTTTTCATCTTTACCTCTGCCTGTGGTATCACCAAGATACTTCCAATTGGCAGCTTTATAACAGGTTCCGTAAAATCAAGACACACCAAAATACCATAAGTTCAGAAATTGAGATTAAGTATCCATTTCATCCACTTTAAAGGATTTGAACAATGTTTATGATATCTCCAATATGGTTTTCGGGGGTCTTGGTTTATTTAATTTTACCATTTCCCGTTTAATTGAATTATTATTTTTAAAATTTATTTACTTTGCACCATTGTTTATATTGCTGTGATTTTGGGTATAAGAATTTTAATAAGAGGAGGTGATTTATCTCCAATATGCTGTAATGGAGCCGTGTTCAATTTGATTCTTCTTATTTCCATATAATTTATTTTTAAATCTGGGGATGAAAAATTTGTCTATACCAGATGTGGTATTTTGGAAATATTCAAAAAACCTTGACTGGTGAAAGAAGCGCTCGATAAATTGGGGAATTTGACTCCTGTTTGATAATACCGGTGTTCTATCTATACTCATGAGCAAACTGGAATAAAATATCTAAAATTTTTTATTGTTTCTTGACAAAAAGAAAAAAACAGCTACTTATCCTTCCTTAAAATATGAATGAAAAATCAAACCTGTTGTGAAGCAGGGACGGAAAGCCACGAGTCTTATTAAGATAGTCGGATTGCCTGAGAGATACATTAAACCGCGTTATCTTAAGGGGATGAAAACACGGTTTTTTTATTAGGATTAGATAAATGCAAAAGAAAAAGCACATGATACCAACAGGAGATGAACTATGGATTTGGACATTTCGACATTAATAATCATGCTGGCAATTGCCATTTTTTGCTCGGCCTTTTTAGTTTCTTTAGTGCACAGGCTCCGATTTTCAGTGCAGGGCACCTTATTTTGGGCTTACGGCTGTTTTATGGCCGCATGTGCGCTTATCCTGACAGCGTTCCGGGGTATCCCGCCTGATTTTATCACACTTGTAGTTGCCAATACCGTCATCGTTTATGGTTATAGTATAATATGGAGTGGTACACGCATATTTTTGCAACGCAGCAGCCTATTGAAGATCACCTTGACCACTCCACTGGTGATCAGTCCTTTCCTTTTCTGGTACTCAGAAGTGTCACCTTCATTGAAGATTCGCACACTTCTGGTTTTTACAATGATAATTATTTTTTCAACCGCCATAGCTTATGAGCTGCTCAAAACGTCAAAAGAAACTAACGGAATTGCTCAACGTTTTACAGGATATGTTTATGCTGCAAATGCCTTATTTTTACTGATCTTCTATATACTTATTGTATCATCAACGTCTTATCCTGAATTCTATTTGAATTTAGGCGGTTTTGCGATTGGACTATATCTATGGTCATTTGTTTTTGTTTTCGGATTCACCTTCGGCATGATCATGATGATCAGTGAGAAATTGGAGGGGAAACTCAAAAGGGCGGAAACGGACTTGCGCTTTGAAAAACAAAATCTGCAAAAAACACTTTCTGAAGTTAAAACATTGCGGGGGTTTCTACCTATTTGCGCAAGCTGTAAAAAAATTCGAGATGATAAAGGATATTGGAACCAGATAGAAGGATATATCCAAAAACATTCAGAAGCACAATTCAGTCACGGTATGTGTCCTGAATGTTCATATGAACTTTATGGCAAGGAAGACTGGTATATAGAAATGAAAAACGAGGAAAAGCAAAAAAAATAATGACTTCATTCATTGTTCTTATAGCATTTCAAAAATTGCAGAATAACAGGAACATTCTTCTGATTTTATAATTTTCCTCGGATACAATATCTTGTGGTGAGAAGGGGTTAAAGTCTGAATCTCAAATTATACTATATGAACCAAAAACGTTATCAAAAGCCATTATTCCGCATTCTATTATATAAAGTACCAAGACAATACATTATCAAAATTTTAATGGGGGCTACCGACCCCTTGATTTTATGTGGGTGGATACATTATTATAGCAGGATATTTTTATAGAAAGGATCTCCATGGGATTATCATTGCAAGATCAGCTCCTGAAAGCAGGGATCGCTGATAAAAAACAAGCTAAAAAAGCCAAGCACGAGAAACGGGCTAAACGTAAGGAAAATAAGGGGAAGAAAACAATTCCTGAAATAAACCAGGCCCAGCAGGATCATTTAGCCCAGGCTAAGCGTAGCCAGGATCTCAACCGCCAGCTCAACCAAGAGAAAGAGAGGCTGATCAAGATTCTCTGATAGTGCTCCAAAAAACCGAGGATAGTGAGTAAGGATATTCTTATAAATTGCTCTATTAAGAAACGGTAAGTTATGTTAAGCCTGAGAAATAACATAATTCGGTTTTTAATGAAAAAGGTGAAATGAATAAAATATTTATCATCATTGTTTTTTTAGCTTTTGTCTATGCAGGATGGCAGCAGATTATTTTTATTCCGGGTCAGGCAGATCAGATGCCGATGGAGATCCTTTCAAAGGCAATGATTGATTCTGCGGGTGCTGCTGTTGAACTCGCCATTGGTCTTGTAGGGGTAATGGCCCTATTCCTTGGGTTAATGAAAGTGGCTGAAGTGGGTGGAATGCTAACCATTCTGGCAAAATTGATAAGACCTTTAATGGTCAGGCTCTTTCCGGATGTACCGCCGGATCACCCTGCCATGGGAGCCATGATTTTAAACCTTGCTGCCAATGCGTTGGGGCTGGGTAATGCAGCCACCCCTTTTGGCATACGGGCCATGCAGGAGCTGGACAGGCTCAATCCGGTGAAAGGGGAGGCCACGAATGCCATGGCACTTTTCATGGCGATAAATACATCTTCGGTTACGCTTCTGCCCACGGGTGTGATTGCCCTGAGGGCTGCAGCAGGTTCCATTGATCCGGCTGCTATTTTACCGACCACACTATTTGCCACCATCGGTTCGACAAGCGTTGCCATTATAGCTTCCAAATTTTATCAACGTTTTTTTTCACAAAAACAGCTATCTCATATAAAAAATAATAAAAGGGGGGCTTGCGACACATCAACAGATGATACACTAAAAGATGCATCTGATGGATATCCCCTGTGGGTTTCTATTCTGGCTCTTGGGGTTCTTGCTTCCCTGATTCCAGTGGCAATACTTTTTGGACGTTCAGTATCGCCCTGGATTTTACCCAGTTTAATGGTTGGGTTTTTAGGATTTGGCCTGGTTAAAAAGGTTCAAATTTATGAGGTCTTTGTCGAAGGAGCTAAAGAAGGGTTTCAGGTAGCATTGCGAATTATTCCCTATATGGTTGCCATCCTGGTCGCAGTGGGTATGCTGAAGGCCAGTGGAGGGTTGCAGATTATTGTCAATGCTCTTTCAAGTGTTACAGCAAGTTTCGGTCTTCCGGCAGAGGCATTGCCCATGGCCCTAATGCGGCCGCTTTCCGGGTCTGGTGCCTATGCAATCCTGGCATCTATTATTAATGATCCAGCTATAGGGCCGGACAGTTATACAGGGCTTCTGGTTTCTACCTTGCAAGGATCAACAGAAACCACTTTTTATGTGATGGCCGTATATTTTGGAGCAGTTCAGATAAAAAGGATCCGACACGCCCTTGTAACAGCATTAACCGCAGATGTGGCCGGCATCCTGTTCGCTATCCTGGCTTGTTCATTTTAGTAAAACTGACTGTTCTCCACCTCCCCGATGGTTTCATCCAGGATATCCACAACCTGGTCCATTTCTTCCATGGTTATGGTGAGGGCAGGTCTTAAAGTGATGATATTGCCTTCAATTGTTTTAAATGCCAGTCCTCTTTCCATGGCTTTGTACATGATGCAGTCTGCTTCTTCAACTGCCCTCTCCTTTGTCCCGGGATCTTTGATAAGGTCAATCCCCAAATGAAGTCCTACACCTGCAATATTACCGATAAGCGGATGTTTTTCCTTGAGTTCATTTAAGCGGGACAAGGCATGAGCTCCGACCCTGGCGGCATTTTCCACTAGATTGTTTTTTTCAATATACTCTATTTCAGCTAATGCCGCAGCTGAACAAAGGGCATTTTTTTCATGGGTATAATGGCCGATGGAGCGGTGTTCCAGGTTATCGTAGCGCTGTTTGGTCACAATGCCTGCAAAAGGCAGAAGCCCGCCACCCATGGATTTTCCCAGAACCAGGACATCGGGTGTGATGAAATGCTCACTGGCAAACATCTTTCCTGTCCTGCCAAATCCTTCGATGATTTCATCAAATATAACCAGGGCACCGTATTTTTCGCACAGATCTTTTACCCTTTCCCAGTAATTTTTGCTGGGAACCACGGGAGTCGCTGAAATGGGTTCACCAATGATGGCAGCCACGCCAGGTTCTCGTTCCAGGATTGTTTTGATCTGGCGCAGGTACTCATTGTCCACCTCATCCTGGTTGCAAAAGCCCCAGGGATTGCGATAGTAATTGGGAAATTCCACATGCATGGCGCCGGGCATCATGGGTCCCATCCCCCCTTTGAAAAGCTCCTCCCCGCCCACGCTGGCAGCTGCAAATCCTGCCCCGTGAAAAGAATCCCAGAATGAGATTGTTTTAAAGTGGCCTGTTACCTGTTTTGCCAGGGTGATGGCCATTTCAATTGCCTCTGACCCGCCGGGACAGAAAAGGGATTTGCAAAGGTCTCCGGGAGTAATTTCGGCAAGCTTCTGGGCAAGATCAACTGCTTTGGAATTTGTATAACGCCTGGGGCAGAAGGTCATCTGGGTATCCAGTTGATCCTTTACCGCCTGGATAATTTGCGGGTTATTAAATCCAGCGTTATGGACACCATTGCCGTGCATGTCCATATATTTTTTGCCTTCAATGTCTTCAATATATATACCATGGGCTTTTGACAGCACATTCATCACAGGGGTGGACAGATTCTGATGCAAAAAATATTTATTGTCCCTGGTACAAATGGATTTAGCATTTTCAGACAGATTCTTTTCCCAGTATTTTTGCCGGTTCCGGGTTGTGTTCACATCTCCCTGCTCACTTCCAAAACGGCTTGACTTGATAGTGTTCTGAGAATTCATTTTTTCAATCCTTATGGTTACATAAATATTATTGCGTAAAGTCGACTTCAATTTCTAAGATTGATTCTTCAAGAATATTGAGTGCCTGATCCATCTGTTCCCGGGTGATGATAAGCGGGGGTGTCAGCGTAAGAATATTGCCCATGGTGATCTTAAAGCTCAATCCCCGGGAAAGGGCCGCATACATGACAGCTTCAGCTTCATTTACTGCACGTTCTTTTGTTATTGGGTCCTTTACAAGCTCAACCCCTAAAAAAAGTCCAAGGCCCCGCACATCTCCAATCAAAGGGTGGCGTTCCTGCATTTTTTTGAGTTGAGACAGTGCATAATTGCCAATATTCCGGGCATTTTGGGCCAGGTTGTTCTTTTCAATATAATTGATGGTGGCAAGGGCTGCTGCGCATCCCACCGGGCTTTTTTCATGGGTGTAGTGTCCAAGAGCCCGGGTTTCGGCAAGATCCAGGCCTTTGCGTACGATAAGGGCAGCCAGAGGGAAAATACCGCCGCCAAGGCCTTTGCCGATAACAACCATATCCGGTTCAACATTAAAATTTTCAAATGTGAACATTTTGCCCGTCCGCCCGAGACAATGGGGGACCTCATCGAAAATGAGCAGGGCGCCATGCTTGTCACAGGCTTTTCTAATGATCTGCCAGTATTCAGGCTTTGGAATATAGGGGGTGCTGCGGATGGGTTCTGCTATAACGGCGGCAATGTCACCTTCTTTTTCAAGCATATATTCAACATACCTGGCACATGTCATGTCACACCCCCCTCTATCGGCACAACCCAAAATACACCGGTATTCATCAGGAGGAGGAGCGTGTTCCGTTCCTGGCATCATGGGGCCCATGTCCTGACGGAATATGGCTTCGCCCCCTATGGATATGGCATCCAGTGATGCTCCGTGGAAGCTGTCCCACATGGAAATGGTTTTATGTCGCCCAGTTGCAATACGGGCAAGCTTCAATGCCATTCCAATGGCCCCGGTACCACCCGGGCATAAGAGAACCTTTTCAAAACTATCAGGGGCAATTTGTATCAGTTTCTTAGCCAGATCTACTGCGACCTGGTTTGTATAACGGCGGGTACAAAAGGACAGCTCATCAAGCTGATTTTTTACAGCTTCAATCACTTCCGGGTTTGCAAAACCGACCTGATGGACATTATTGCCATGAAAATCCATGTAACGACGACCCTGCAAATCTTCAATATAAATACCTTCACATGTTTTCATGCCGTTCAGACAGGGGGTGGAAAGAGACTGCTTTAGAAAATAGCGGGAATCTTCTTCCAAAAGCGATTTTGTCGCATCATCAAGATGTTCTTTCTGCCATTTTCCCCTGAAAGGAGAAAGATTGATATCACCTTCTGACCTGTGTAATTTTGCCATTATTATTTCCCGATCCCTATATCAATGTTTTTTAAAGTATTCTTCCGAATAAAATTATCGCCCGCCTTGTACTCTACTCCAAGTGGAGCTTATGCTCACCAAAATTGGTGGTTTTCGGGCAGGCACTAAATAAACGGTTGAACACAAAGAATATATACTGATTTGATGATTGACCTAGGATCATGTTAAAGTCAAAGTAATAATTATTATGTCTTAAATAATCTTCGGTTATATGTGTCAAGTATTAATGAATCGTGTTGAATGAAAAATAATAACCAAAAGTAATGCAAACCATAATATTAATTAATTTGACTTATGGTTTGCATTGGTTTTACTCTTATGAAATATATAATAATTAGTTTGATTTATAGATCGAAAATAGATTAGAAATTAAACAGGATTCAGTTGCTAATCATAAATAATTAAATATGGGATTAGTCAGTAATTGTTTTATCTCGGCAACATATTAAAAAATTTCAGATCAAAGGAGGTGTACACAAAAAATTTTTATATTTTTCAAAGTAGTGAATTATAGCCTGGTCTTAAACACTCCAGGGAAATCAATGGTTTTTAGAAAGGAGAAATTATTATGAAGTACAAAATTTTTTTCACTGTTCTAATGGCAGCTATAGTTACATTTACCTCTCCGATCAGCAGTGTCTGGGCTGCTGATTCTATCAGTGCATATATGGGATTTTCACGGGAAGTCAATGAGGCACTTGCAAAACAAATTCAGGACAAACTTGGTATTGAGGTAAAAAATATTACCCTGTCCTGGGGAGAGATCTGGGCCAGGCTGAAAACTGAGTCTCCCAGGTTTAATGCAGACATGGTGTTATCATTTGGTGCATCTGAAGCCATAAACGGTGCAAAAAAAGGATATTATGAACTCTACCAGTCTCCAGGATGGGATGGTATTGATGACGCTTTTAAATCAAAAGACGGCTCATACCATGCCCTCGGAACCTTTTCATTTCTTCTTCTGGGCAATACAAAAAAGCTTGCGGAAATGGGGTATGAGATGCCAAAAAGCTATAAAGATCTTCTGGATCCAAAATGGAAAGGACAGATCGTCATACCATCTCCCAGGACATCTGGAACCGCTTATATGATCAACTATTCCTTTTTGCAGCTCTACGGTGAAAAGGATGGCTGGGACTATCTTACCAAATTGAATGAAAACGTGGCGTTTTATACTAAAAGCGGTAACGCACCAACTGATCTTGTGGGCCGCGGGGAATATCTCCTGGGACTTGGAGCAGATGAGAATGTATTGAAACGGATAAATGACGGATATCCTCTGGTATGGTCTGTTCCTGAAGAAGGTATTGGTTATGAAGGCAATTATTGTACTATTCTAAAGGGAACCGAAAAACTGGACCTCTGCAAAAAAGTCATGGATTACCTTGGATCTGAAGAGATCAGCCATTTTCTCGGTTCCATGGGGTATATCCCACCACGTGCCGGTAGTGTCAGTGCACTGTACGGCGAAGTCCAGCCTAAATTTATTAAGCTTGATCATGCGTGGGCAGTTAAAAACAAGAAGGCGATTGTTATGCAGTGGAAAAGCAGGTTCCTCATGAAAGAGACTGCCAAGGCAAGAGAAGTGGGTGATGAAAAAGAAAAAAAGGCCGCAGCCCAGGAGTAGTTTTTCAGGTATTGGTTTGGCCTAATTCAAAATATTAAAAGAAGGGATCAGGTGATGGCAGAAGCAGTCGCAGGAAATGCTCAACGCAGCCTCTGGTACAAAACAAGAATATTTGTCAATTCTCATCTCATAAATATATTTGCAGGTGGTCTGTTTGCGCTTCTTGCCATCTTCCTGGCCTTTCCCATAGTCATGGTTTTTATCAAAAGCCTGTGGGGAGATGACGGCTTTACATTAAGCTTTTACCAGGAATTTTTTTCCTACAATTTTTATTATTGGTCGTTTTTAAATACCATGATTTTAGGGCTTTCAGTCATGGTCATTCTGGTGGTTGTCGGGTTTTGTTTTGCTTATATGACAACAAAGGGGCCTCATTGGCTGCGAACGCCCTTAAAGATATGTGCACTAATGCCCCTTTGCGCCCCACCTTACATATTTTCGATTTCTTTGATCACCCTTTTTGGGAGAAACGGGATGGTTACTAATTTTTTTGACCTGGATTTTAATATTTACAGCTGGACCGGTGTGATAGTGGCACAGTGCCTGGCATTTCTCCCATTATCTTATATGATGATAGAAAATGTGTTAAATTCCCAAAACCCTTCCCTTGAAGAAAGTGCTGCGGATATGGGTGCCTCGGAATTTACCATTATTCGTGCCATAACCATTCCTCTTGCAGCACCGGGTGTGCTCAAAGCCGCTCTCCTGGTTTTTGTCATGACCATTGCAGAGTTTGGTAATCCTGCTATTTTGGGTGGCAGGATCCCTTTTTTAGCCCCGGATACCTACCTGATGATAACGGGGGAAGGGGATTTTAACATGGCATCTGTGCTCTCTGTGGTATTGATGGTGCCCTGTATCATTATTTTTATTATTCACAATTATATTTTAAAGGGAAAAGGATATACCACAATAGTCGGCAAACCCACAGCTGTTGATCCCAAAGATATGACACCCGTAATCAAGTATTCTATTCTCGCGATTGTTGTTCCTGTTGCCATCATGATTTTATTAAGCTTTGCAGTGATTGTTCTGGGCGCTTTTGTAAAAATAGTCGGCGTTGACAATACATTTGTTATCGACCATATGCTTAACATGCAGTCCAATACGGCGATTTTTAACAGTGTTAAATTGTCTCTTTTGGCCGGTCTTTTTGGTGCCATTGTTGGAACGCTTCTGGCCTATGTCATCATGAGAGGCAAGTTCAAGGGCAGGAAAATAATGGAGATGCTGGCATTATCCGGATTTGCACTTCCAGGAACCGTGATCGGTGTCGGATATATAATGGCGTTTAACAGCCCTCCGTTTCTACTGGCCGGTACCATCTGGATACTTATATTAAACTGTGCCTTTAGATTTCTTGCAGTGGGGGTTGAGGCAGGCATCAGCAAGCTGCATCAAATCAGTATTGAAATTGAAGAGGCCTCTGCAGATCTGGGCGCGGATTTTATCACCACTTTTTTTAAGGTGATTCTTCCCATCATGTTCTCGGCCTTTATTGCTGGTTTTATATATACGTTCATGACAACCATGATGTCATTAAGTTCTGTTATATTCCTTGTGACACCGGGCTTTGATCTGGCCGCTGTTTATATATATCTCACTGCTCAATTAGGAGAGTTGGGGCTGGCATCGGCTGCAACCGTTAAAATGATGCTAATCGTTGTTATCTGTTTTGCATCTCTAAAACTGCTTGCGAAAAAAACCGGACTGGATGTAATTGAAAAAAAATAAGGAGCTTAGACGAATGGGTAACAAAGAAACACCAATGCTGGAACTTGTGGATGTCCATAAGAGTTTTGGAGATGTTAAAGTATTAAAAGGGATATCCGCTTCCATTTCTAAAGGGGAACTATTAACTTTTGTCGGGCCCAGTGGATGCGGGAAAACCACCCTTTTGAGAATTATCGGAGGTTTTACGCCCATAACTTCTGGTAAAATTATTCTGGATGGTGAAGATATTGCTGATCTTCCCCCGAATATGAGGGATACAAAAATGGTTTTTCAGAGTTATGCTCTGTTCCCCCACATGAATGTAAGAAAAAATATTGGTTTTGGACTTAAACTTCAAAAGCTGCCTCAAAAGAAAATTGATGATCGTGTTGATAAACTTCTTTCTCTGGTTCACCTGGATGGCCTGGGCGACCGAACCATCGACCGGATCAGTGGCGGCCAGCAGCAGCGTGTTGCCCTGGCACGCTCTCTGGCCCTGGAACCCAAGGTGCTCCTCCTGGATGAACCCCTGTCAAATCTGGATGCCAACCTTCGTGTTGTCATGCGTGATGAGATTAGAAATATTCAGGAACGGATCGGTATTACCACGATATTTGTCACCCATGATCAATATGAGGCCATGAGCATTTCAGACAGGCTTCTTGTCCTCAATGACGGGGTGATTCAGCAGATCGGTACCCCAAGCGACATTTATGAAACACCAGATAACCGATTTATTGCGGAATTTGTAGGGTATGTAAATTTTCTTGAGGGTAAAATTGAGAGTTTTGACCAGGATTCCTCCGGGGTTTTCCTTGTGTCCACAGAATATGGAGATATCTCTTTAAACAAAATCAATAAAAGAAATTTTGATAAGGGTGATGAAGTTTTTCTGGTAATCCGGCCTGAAACCGTCACGCTTTTCCCTTCAGATGCCCAAGATATGCCCAATATGCTCAAGGGTAAAATCCTGCATTCCATGTATTCAGGGAACCTTGTAAAATATACCATCTTATGTGGAGACCGCGAACTTCTTATTGATCAATATAATCCTAAAGATTCCATTAAATTCAAGCGAGGTGACAATATAAAGTTTACGGTACCCAAAACTGTTCATGCGCTACCCAAAAAGGCATGAATATCAGGAAATTTTTAAAATTTGCTTAAGCCAGAACCGGATCAAGACTCTCTGTCTGGGCCAACTTTTTTTGGATTTCTTTGTCATACTTTTCCATTGTGTATGCTTAGTTTTCAGTTGCTTGTTAACTATATTGAGTAAGCCCCCGGCTTTGCCGGGGAGACTCCCAAAGTTTGACTGAAAAATTCTATAAACGTTGATTTGATTGCTTTAACAAGCATCTCCATCTCATCATCCCCAATGATATAGGGAGGTGCTATTACAAGAGCATCCCCATCAACTCCTGCAAGCCCTGTTGATTTGTAAGTAATATATCCTTTTTCAAAAAGATTATCCCAGATACCTTCCACAACTTTTAACGAACGCTTAAACGGCATTCTGGTTTTTTTATCCTTCACAATCTCAATGCCCCAAAAAAACCCTTTTCCCCTGACATCGCCAACCTGGGCCAAGGGTAATAAATGTTTTTTTAGTAAATCCCCTAATTTTTCACCCTTTGTTTTCACTCTTTGAACAAGGTTTTCCTGCTCAAGGATTTCAATCAAAGCAAGTCCTCCGGCAGCAGCAACGGGATGGTGAGAAAAAGTTCCGCCATGCATAAAAACCCCGCTGTTGTCTTTTATGGTGTTAAAATGAGTCTCCTTAACACCAAAGGCTGAAAGAGCCATGACACCTCCGGCAAGTCCCTTGCCAAGGGTTACTATATCCGGGACAACATCAAAGTGATTGCAGGCAAACCATTCTCCTGTTCTGCCCATTCCACACATAACCTCATCAAGAATAAGAAGTACATTGTGGTGATGACAGATCTCAGCAATCGTATTTAAATACTCTTTTGGGGGAAAACAGGCAGCAATTGTCGCCCCTGGAACAGTCTCAGCAATAAATGCAGATATTGTTTTAGAACCCGCATTTTCAATCATTTCATCCAGAGCCACGGCACATCTTACCTTGCAGGAAGGATATTTGAGCCCAAAGGAACATCTATAGCAATAAGGGGCAGGAATATGCAGATTCTCTTTTAATAAAGGAGTAAAATAAGTCTTAAAACTTGTTCTTCCCGTGGCAGCAAGAGAACCCAGGGTTAATCCATGGTATGACTTCCATCTTCCGATGAGTTGGTATTTTGTTTCATTACCAGTTTCAATATGTATCTGCCTTGCAAGCTTTATGGCTGCTTCATTGGCTTCAGAACCTCCTGAAAAAAAGTAGAATCTGTTGATGTCACCAGGTGCTTTTTCAGCAAGAGAAGTTGCAAGCATCTCAACGGGTTTAGTTGTAAACATGGTGGGATGAATATAATCATGGGATAAGATCTGGTTATAAATTGCTTTTGCAATTTTTTCGCGTCCATGGCCTGCATTAACCACAATAGCACCCCCACTGGCATCCATATATCGTTTCTGGTTTTCATCTTCGATAAAAATGCCATGGGCTTTTTTAGCCATGGGCAGGTTGATATCTAATCTTCTTGGGAAAACATTTCCTGGAATTTCTAACATTTTTGTCCTTTTATCTTTTAAAAAATTTATCACAATGATATTTACATTCAACCAAGGATTTTCCTTGCTTCATCCATCCATAATTTGGTTTCCTTTAAACTTTAATGGTTATCATCAAAACTTAACCAGTCTTCCTTTCCACCTTGAGCAAATAGATAGGATATGGAAGGGTTTTAACATTTATTATCCCCTGAAGTTTCGAATATTTTTTATCATATGTAAATGAAAATATAAACCTGATTAAAAATGTCTTGCAATGTATTCCATGTTCTCAGCCCTGGGAAAGCAAAGTGTCGATATTGCCAATATTGGCAATATCGACACTTTTTATGCTCATGTTCGCCTCAATACGCTGGTTCACAATAAAGATGTCCGTTTTTACTTGACCACATCAACCATGAATGGATATAGTTTCGCAATGGGATCTATTAAACATAAACTGCTGATTTTGGCCAGGGATTCGGATGCTTACGCCCGGATTCTTCGGGATGCTGATATAGAAAGACTTGAAGTACATGCCGCTGACACCCCGGACGAGGCTGAGATGTATAGTGAACAGGTGAACATTGTCCTGGGAGAGCCGGATCTAATAAAGCCGATTTTGCCCCGGATAGAACATCTTGAATGGGTCCAGTCGACCTGGGCCGGGGTCCGCCCCCTGGTGGAACAGGGCTGCAGAAAGGATTATCTGCTGACCAACGTCAAGGATATTTTCGGCCCCCAGATGGCGGAATATGTCTGCTGCCATATGCTTATGAATGAAAGACACTCCCTTGAACGCTTCTTCTCTCAGCAACATAAACGATGGGATACCACTGCCCCGGGGCAATTAAGAAACAAATCCATCGGTATTCTGGGTGTAGGATCCATTGGAAAAGAAATTGCCAGAGCAGCCAAATTTTTCCAGATGACAACAAAGGGATACGGCCGGAATCCCATTACCTGTGAATATATTGATGAGGGATATACCCAGGCAGATGATCTTACAGCCTTTGTCCGGGATCTGGATTATCTGGTTTCCACTCTTCCGGATACGCCTGCCACAATCGGCCTGCTGGATGGTCGCATCTTGGGCGCCATGAAGCCTGAATCGATCCTGATCAACGTGGGGAGAGGAAATGTACTGGATGAGACCGCCCTTTTGAATGCCATCCGCAATGGGCAGATCGCCGGAGCTGTGCTGGATGTGTTCAAGACAGAACCATTGCCTCTTGATCATCTTTTCTGGAAAACCAAGGGGATTCTCATTACGGCCCATACCGCTGCTATAAGCTTTCCTATAGATATTGTTCCTATTTTCCTGGAAAATTTTCAACGGTTTCAATCGGGTGTCCCTCTGAAATATTGTGTGGATTTCAATAAAATGTATTAAGAGCGGAGATATATTAGGAGGTGAATATGGATGAAAACAAAAAAACAGATGCTTTGGATTCTTCAAGTTTCGGTTGGCAGGGGAAAATTTTAAAGGTCGATCTTTCTTCAGAAACCATCACAGAGATTGACACTCATCCTTATGCGGATCGGTTTTTAGGTGGACGGGGAATCGCCACCCGCCTTTACTGGGAATATGTCCCTGTCACGGCCAGGGCTTTTGATCCGGAAAATCATTTAATTTTCATGACCGGTCCTTTGACGGCAACAGGTACTCAAGGCGCATCACGTTTTGAGGTTGTGGGAAAATCACCCATGTTGATGCCGGAAGGATTCTGCTATGGAAACATGGGCGGATTTTGGGGGCCGGCATTAAAAAGAGCTGGTTTTGATGGGCTAATGGTTTCCGGAAAGGCTAGCCGACCTGTTTATTTATTCATTTCAGATGGAAAAGCAACGCTTCAAGATGCTGTCACAATTCATTTTGAGGGGGTTAAACAAGTCGGCGAATATTTAAAGCAAAAACATGGTAAAAACACCCATTTCATTACCACGGGTCCGGCCGGAATGAACCTGTGCCGCAATGCCAATCTGATGACTGATAATGAGGGTAGCGCAACGGGTGGTTTTGGAGCGGTTTTGGGTGCTAAAAATCTAAAGGCCATTGCTGTGATAGGGACTCAATCTCCTCGGGTTTGTGATCTTGAGGCATTAAAAGAGCTCAATCGGTTGACAATAAAGTTAAATCAGCGTGAAACCACATTCAACCCATACCCACAGGACCAGATTTCCCGTGCAGGCAAGGCCTCCTGCTTTCAGTGCGGTTTGGACTGTATAATGCGATCCACCTTTCGAACCCGATCGAACAGGGAGGTTGTTAGAAAGTGCCAGGCCATGTTTGTATACTTCCCCTGGGTGATGGGACGTCCGGGGGAACCTGCCGAAACGGCTCTGGATGCAACCGGACTTTGCAACGATTTATCTTTATGTACCATGGAGATGGCCAATATTGTTCAGTGGATAAGTAATGGCTACAAGGCAGGTTATCTGAGCGATTCCCAAACCGGTCTTGAAATCAGCAAACTGGGAACATGGGAATTTTTTGAAACCCTCTGCAATATGATCGCTTATCGCCAGGGATTTGGGGATATTCTGGCTGAAGGGCTCCTGAGGGCTGGAGAAACCCTTGGCATTGAAGCCAAGAATCTTTTTGCCAATGAAGTTGCAGGAGTGGGCGATGGCGCCACCTATTCGGCAAGAGAATATTTGATGAACGGTCTGCTGTATGCCTTTGAGCCCCGGCAGCCCATTGCCATGCTGCATGAGGTGAGCAGGATTATTGGTTCCTGGGTCATGAACCTGCAATATCCCGGATCAACACCGGTTTCTGCAGATGTATACCGGGCGGCGGCAGCCAGATTCTGGTGCCATGATAAGGCCTGGGACCTGAATACCCATGAAGGCAAAGCCATGGCTGCCACACGCATCATAGATCGTACCTATGTTAAGGACAGTCTGGGGCTGTGTGATTCCTGCTGGCCATTGATGTTTTCAAACCATACAAAAGATAAAGTGGGTGATACAACCCTGGAGGCCCGGATATTCAATGCAGTAACCGGAAAAGATCTGGATGAGAATGCCCTGCGCAAATTCGGTGAAACCATTTTTAATCAACAGCGTGCTATTCTTTTGCGGGAAGGATGGGATCCAAAAACTGATGATACGGTTGCAGAATTCAATTTCACTGATCCGGTCCAATCCGTTTTTATGAACACTGATGTGCTTGTACCCGGTGAGGGTGATACCGTTTTAAGCCGTAAAGGCCAGACCCTGGATCGGGAAGTCTTTAAAAAAATGCGGGATGA
>CALGRI010000444.1 GCA_937880875.1 uncultured Pseudomonadota bacterium | reverse complement strand
ATCCCGAATACATGCTGCGAAATCCCAAGTGGCAGGACACAGAAAAATCACCAGGATGGAAGATATGGAAATACCTTTTTTAATTATTTGCCTGGTTCAGGTTCAATGATCTCATTGACTTACATCAAAGCCTTGAATCCTATAAAAATCCTTGGTTAAGGCGATAATCATCTCTATTTGAGCAGACAGCTTTGAAGTGAGCACCCTTAAGTTGATTTTTTAACTGTGCGGTTAATTTTGCTTGACTTGATCTTTTTTTCACCGTACGATTAATTATATATTGAATGTGCTATTTTTTATCGTCCGGTACAAATAAGAGGAGAAGTAAAATTGACCGAAATAAGATACCCCTATAGGATCCGCTTGGTCAAATACATGGGCAAGGCAATAAAAGACAGTCGCAAAAAGAAAAAAATGACTCAAGGGGACCTGGCCGACATCACGGGGGTGAGTGTGAAGTTCATCAGTGATGTTGAACGTGGAAAAGAAACAATTCAGATGGATAAAGTTTTCGATTTAGCCAGGGCTTTAGGTCTTCTGATTTACTTAACCCCAGATCCTCTCCCGCCCAGGAGTAAAAATGAAGAACACAAATAGACTTTTAGTTATATGGAATGAAAAACTGGTCGGGATATTGGAACGACATACCAAAGGAAGGGTGGTATTCCAGTATTCTCAGGATTGGCTCAATAATGTTGAAAAGCCTATTTCTCTTTCCCTTCCATGCAGCCCAAAAAAATATTCCCCGGCAATCAGTACCGCTTTTTTTGAAAACCTGCTCCCTGAGAATAATGCCCGGACTATTCTGGCATTCAATCGACGGTTTGACAAAAAAGATGTTTTTGCCTTTCTTGAAAATTTTGGAGAAGATTGTGCCGGCGCTCTTTCAATTATTCATGAGGAAAGAAAGATAGATTTTACCTCTGGACAATATGAGTGTATCAACACCGAATTGACGGCGGCTCTGGATAAAATCATGAGTAATCCGGGGAAATATACACTGTTTCCAGAGATGAAAAAAGCCAGACTTTCTATTGCCGGTGCTCAGGATAAATTACCAGTTTATATTGAAAAAGATCAGTTTTATTTGCCGGTTACTTCAGGCTCGCCAACCACCCATATTATTAAACCGGCTAATGCGGGTTTCCCGGATATACCAAGAAACGAGGCCTTTTGTATGGAATTGGCTCACCATGTCGGGTTGTGGGTACCAGATTCCCGGTTGATGAAAATCGGCACCCATGAATTGTTTGTTGTCAATCGGTATGACAGGGAAAAGACCACCCGGACTATCAACCGCATTCATCAGGAAGATTTTTGCCAGGCCATGGGGTTGCCGGCAGATAGAAAATATCAGAAAAGCGGTGGTCCTGGGTTTCTGCAATGCAGACAATTGGCAGATGAATTTCTTTCTGATTCTGGCGTGGATGTAAGGATTAATTTTGTACGGATAATGATATTCAATTATTTGATTGGGAATCATGATGCACACGGGAAAAATTTTTCTGTCCTTCATGAACCCGCTTTAAAACTGGCACCATTTTATGACCTGCTGTCCACGCAAGTTTACCCTCTTGACAATAAATTTGCCATGGCCATCGGCCAGACCTATAGACGGGATCGGATCAGCGACCATTCATTCAAAAAATTCGCCCTGGATATGAATATCCGACCACAAAAGCTTGATTCTTTAATGGTTGAAATGCTTCAAGCTGTTACAAAATCTTATGTCCCATTACTTTCAGAGCATGAAAAAAAGTATGGGCCTTCAAAAATTTATACTGATTTGTTTGAGGTAATACGAGACAATCTTGGGCAATTGAAATACCTGTTTTAATCATATATCTGCTTTGGATCCGGGAGCACGAAGAAGGGAAAAAACCGGCACCGGATCTTTGATCCCTTTTAAAAGGACAGGTCCAAGTGGATAGAGCGGCCATAACCCATCCACCATTTTTTTTGTTTCCTCGCCCACAAGGATATCCCCGCACTTGGCATGGTCTGACAATCGTGCGGCAATATTGGTAACCGTTCCTGTTGCAGTAAAGGTCATGCGTGTATCTAAGAGGCCTTTAAACCGGGTCATCCCCACAAGGGCGGAACCGGAATTAATTCCGATGTTCACATCAATGGAGCCCATGTCCGATCCCAGCGTGCGGTTAAAGGCCCTGTTGCGATCAAGAATTTCAAAGGCTGCTTTTACAGCATTAATGGCATTGGTCTTTGCATCATGATCT
>CALGRI010000443.1 GCA_937880875.1 uncultured Pseudomonadota bacterium | reverse complement strand
AAATAATATTTTGGAAAAGTGGCGGTTTTCGCTATGCCTGAAATAGACAAGGGAGGTATAATATATGATAACCCTTGATGAACTTCTTGAAAGAGACAGAAGAAGAGAAGAAGACGGATTTAAACGAAAAATTCGTATTGGAAGAATTGTTAAACCAGGATCAGGTGGAAAAGATAAGATCATTATTGTCCCGACAACGGTTGAAGAGAAATTTGTCCATGATGAAATAAACCTGGACCAGGAACCAGGAGAAGGAGAGCCCACTGGTGGAACAGGTGAGGGAGAAGAAGGGGATATCATTGGAGAACAGCCGGTCCGACCTGAAGAAGGTGAGGGAGAAGGAGAAGGATCTGGAGAAGGCCCTGGAGAAGGTGAGGCAGGAGAGCATGAAATCGAATCCAATGCCTATGAACTTGGCAAAGTCTTATCACAGGATTTTGCGCTGCCCAATTTACAGGACAAAGGGAAAAAAAGAACCCTGGCAAGGTATGTGTATGATCTGACAGACAAAAACAGGGGCGTGGGTCAGATTCTGGATAAAAAAGCAACATTAAAAAAGATTGTTGAAACCAATATTATTCTTGGAAATATTCCAGATGTATCAAATATTGATACAACAAAATTTATTATTTCTCCTCGGGATATGATTTACAGAATTTTGTCCAGGGAAAAAGATTTTGAGTCCCAGGCCCTTATTTTCTTTTTAAGGGATTATTCAGGCTCAATGGGCGGTAAAGTGACCCAGACGGTGGTCTCTCAGCATGTCATGCTGTATTCCTGGCTTTTATATCAATATGAAAAGCAAGTTGAAACACGGTTTATCCTTCACGATACAGAAGCAAAAGAAGTATCTGATTTTTATAAGTACTATTCTTATAAAGTAGCTGGCGGTACCAAGGTATTTACTGCATTCAAAATGGTAAATGATATTGTTGAAAGAGAGAATCTGGCACGGGATTATAATATCTATGTTTTCCACGGTACAGATGGTGATGACTGGGATAAGGAAGGAAAGCAGACCATTGCCGAGATTGAAAAAATGCTGAATTATGTGTCCAGAATCGGTATTTCCATTGTAGAACATACCTATGTCGGCTCAAATCAGACCGAAGTGGAAAAGTATTTAAAATCATCGGGCATACTTACGAAACAAAGCAATTTGATTAAACTGGATGTAATGGATGAAAATGCAGATGACTCAAGAATTATTCAAGGCATAAAAAAACTTATTTCATAAAGTGAGAGTCAACAATGGAACTTGTGAGTCAACATGTGAAAGGCATAATGGAAGAATGCAAACTTCGGGCCCGGGATCAAGGCTTGAAGTTTGATGATGAAACCCTTGAATATATCGTGACCAACCGGGACATGATTGAGTTGAGTCCCAAAGTCATGATTCCGACACTTTATGACTACTGGGTACATGATGTAAGAGTCCTGTCAGGAAAAGGCATGTACGAAGCCTATCCTTCCAATCCCTATGAAACAGTCATTAACACCCGGCCGGCCATTTCATTTTACAATGACAACAACCCTGACTGGCTCAATGTAATGATTTTTTACCATGTTTTAGGGCATATCGACTTTTTTCAGAACAATCTTTTCTATAAAAACACATGGGATATTGATTTAACAGGTCAGGCATTGTCAGATAAAAGGGTCATTGCCCAGCTTCGATCTGAAAAGGGCAAATGGGTTGATTATGCCATTGAATTTTCCCGGGGCATTGATAACCTTGTGGGGTATCAAAAGGAACTTAACCACACCATCATGAATGGTACCCGGCGGCAATTAGGCAAAACAGATTTTTATTTTGATACTTTTTTACAAAAAATTAAAAATGTATCCCATCATAAATATTTAAAAGAGATTACAAGATTCAATGCCGGTCGCAATGGCAATGAAGATTTTTTCGATCCAGTGGTAAGCCTTTATCCTGAATTTGAAGAATTATATAAAAAAGAAGCAGCCATAAAAATAAAGCCTGAACTGGATATTGTGGATTATATCCTTCAATATTCATCATTTTTAAAAGAAGATGAAAATAATTGGATAAAATCTGTGATTCAAATTGTTAAGAATACATCTTTATATTTTCAACCACAGATTAGAACAAAAATTATGAATGAGGGGTGGGCAAGCTATTGGCATGAATATCTTTTTATGAGGGATGACAGGATCTGCGGCCATGAAGTAGACTTTGCCAAAGTCAATGCAAGTGTAACATCCATGCCAAAAGTTGGATTAAATCCCTATGCCCTTGGAATGAGGCTGGTTGAACATATTAAAGAGATGGAAGATAAGGGATGCTATTGTTTTGATTATATGTTTTTAAAAGATGAGATAAAAAAGAAAAACTATAACCAAAGCAAAAATTCAGGCGATGAGTTTATCTTAAAGGTTCGAGAAAATTTTAATGATTTTACCTTTATCAATACATTTGTGGATCAGGAGTTTGTTGCCAGACATAATCTTTTTGTTGCAGGCAAACGGTTTAATAGTTCCAGGATATCCTGGGAATACTATATCAAATCCAAAAAGGCTGAAGATTACAAGGAAATGATCATTGATACTTTGTATCACCCTCCGGAAATATTTGTCGATAAAGCCTTTACCAGGGATGGAATATTGTATCTGAATCATAAATTTGAAAACAAACCCTTAAAAATGGATTTTATTGAAAATACCATGATGGGCATAGAATATTTGTGGGGAGGACCTGTTCATCTGGAAACCAGCGAGCCTGTGGCATCTGGAAAGGCCGCAACAAACTATGCCAGTTTTTGGGACCCTGCATCTCCTAAAACTGACCCCAATAAGCCAGAATCTGTCAAATGGAAAAGAATGGTTTATGTGATGGAAAACCGCAAAATTTCTAAAAAGGAGGTATGATTTAATATGGAAATAGTGCCTTCAAAAGAAAACCCTATAGATCAAACCCTTGATTTACTGGATAAAAATATAAATGATTACCAAAGGCTTGTGCCTGTTCCCTTTGAAAAGTTTTTAAATAGTTTAAAGGAAAACCCCTCCCAGATTTTACGGAACATCTTTCAGACCTTCCACGATATGATAAAATATTATGTTGATGAATCAGAGGACACAATAACCGGGGATATTGATAAGCTGACCTTTACCAACTATGATTGTTCAAAGCTTTTTGTTGAAGACTCTGAAAACCCCTATTTTACTGATATGCTTTTTGCCAATCGGTTTATGAAACAGATGGAGTATCTACGCCATGGGGCACAGCAGAATAGGATATATATTTTTGACGGCCCCCATGGCTGCGGAAAGAGCACATTTTTAAACAATTTGTTAAAGAAATTTGAAATTTATGCCAATACTGAAAAAGGCCTCAGATATGAGATTGTATGGCGCCTGAATATTAAGAAACTCCAGGACAAAGATTCATCTTT
>CALGRI010000442.1 GCA_937880875.1 uncultured Pseudomonadota bacterium | reverse complement strand
GGATCATTTAAAATCTCCAGGGATGCCCTGTGAATTTGTTTAGAAATATTTTGCATGGTTACTAATTATTTTTAACCTGATTAAGTTGGAACCAAAAACGTATTTCTGATTTTTCTGCAAGGGTAACACAAAAAATAAAAAAATTGGAATCTAAAAGAATAAAATATCTAAAAGGCTTCAGATTACTCCCTCTTTTTTATTTCCTTGCAATATCTGTACAATCGTGTATGATGCAACTTAATATTACATTAAGTAGAATCAGATTTTCCTTCAAGGTTGCCCTCGTTAACCTCGTTGTTTTCCCAAACATCGTTCGTTGCCACTGAAGTTTCTGCTGATTCAATAAACAGGAGAAGCTAAATCACAAATTATAATACAAACCTTTATCACGTCTTGACAGAGACTCACCCGGGCCATGGCCAGTTGATTGCCCGGGACGTCCTCAGCATAACCATCCCACGCATTTCCCATAAAACCAACTAAACAAATAACCAGCGGATCTTAATGAATCCGCAGATCTATAAACCAGGGAACCGCCCTGGCAGATCATCACTAAATATATAGGAGTATTAATGAGTTTTAACAATTTTAAGTTTGACCCTAAAGTAAACGCTGGCATTGCTGCCTGCGGCTATACTATCCCCACCCCGATCCAGAAACAAGCTATTCCCCCGATCCTTGAAGGTCGGGACATCCTTGGCCTGGCCCAGACCGGGACCGGGAAAACGGCAGCCTTTGTTCTGCCCCTTCTCCAGCGGCTGCTGGACGGTCCCCGCAAACGAGTGCGGGCCTTGATCGTAGCGCCCACCAGGGAGTTGGCCGAACAGATCCATGCTGATATCAGCAAAATGGCAAAAGAAACCGGCCTGCGCAGTCTTTCCATTTATGGCGGCGTGGGTAAACATCCCCAGGTCAAAGCAATTCGAAATGGTGTAGAAATTATCGTTGCCTGCCCCGGCCGCCTGCTGGACCTTCTTAATGACAAGGCCTTTTCCCTGAGCGCTGTTGAGGTGCTGGTTCTTGATGAGGCAGACCACATGTTTGACAAGGGATTCCTTCCGGACATCCGCAGGATCATCAAGCTGCTGCCCACAAACCGTCAATCCATGGTTTTTTCCGCCACCATGCCCACAGAAATCCGCCATTTAGCGGAAAACATATTAAAAAATCCGGCAACCATACAAATTAACCATACCCAGCCGATCCTTGCAATCTCCCATGTCCTGTTTCAGGTTGTAAAAGAGCAGAAGACCTCTTTACTCAAGAGCATCATCCAGGAAGAGAAAATGACAAGTACCCTGGTCTTTACCCGTACCAAACACAAGGCGAAAAGCCTGGCTCTGGTGCTGCAAAAGGCCGGCTTTAGCGCAGCTTCAATTCAGGGCAATCTCTCCCAGGTCAAACGACAGCAGGCGCTGGACGGCTTTAAGGATGGCACCTTCAAAATTCTGGTTGCAACAGATATTGCAGCCAGGGGGATTGACGTGAAAGGGATTTCTCATGTCATCAATTATGATGTGCCGGATACGGCCGAAACTTATACCCACCGCACCGGGCGTACGGGCCGGGCAGAACGGAGCGGGCAGGCATTCATCTTTGCCGGCCAGGAAGACAGCAAGATTATATCTCTCATTGAGCGGAACCTGGGCAAAAAGATGCGCCGACAGGCAACCCCAGGTTTTGCCTGGGAACCAAAAGAGATAGTTGTTGAAGAAAAAAGGGACCGCTTTTCACGACAGATGCCCAGAAGAAAGCAACCAGCTGCGACCGGGCGGGGTAGAAACCAACACAGCGGTTTTTTTGCCTCTGTTTCCGGCATAAGCCGGACAGCTCACCCATAACCGATTTTGTCTGGACACCCAGACTTCCAGTCGAAGTATCAAATGATGCCTCGGCTATATAATAGTGGTTCCCCTAAGGAACCCGTAACAAAGGAGTAATATAAGATGGCTGAAGGTACAGTAAAATGGTTTAACGATTCAAAAGGTTTTGGTTTTATCGAGCAGGATGGCGGCAAGGATCTATTTGTTCATCATTCAGCAATTCAGTCCGAGGGATTTAAATCCCTGACTGAAGGTGCGCGGGTAACTTTTGACGTTGTAGACGGCCCCAAAGGACCGGCAGCAGAGAATGTTGTCCAGAAGTAAACACTGAAATGCGAATTGGAAAGGCCCCGCACCCTGCGGGGTCTTTTTTAAATCGCAGTCTTTTTTGCGTCAAACACAAAACATTAATGAGGATTTAATCTTGTTCAAGCCAAACTATTCATTTGAAAAGCGCCAGAAAGAAATGGCAAAGAAAAAGAAAAAAGAAGAAAAAAAGCAACGCAAACTGGAGAAACAAAACAATCCTGTCGAGGAAAATGAGAACACACCTCCTCCTGAAGATTAACCCGTTTGCTAAAAAAGAGTGCAACTA
>CALGRI010000441.1 GCA_937880875.1 uncultured Pseudomonadota bacterium | reverse complement strand
CCCCAGCGTCCCGAACGCTGTGCTCTACCAGACTGAGCCACATCCCGACAGCAAAAAGGTTATACACAAAAAAAAACAAAATGTCTAATTGAAAATATTCTCTTTTATGATGGTGGCCTCCCTTTCCGGTCCAACAGAGACAATTTTAATTTTCACCTTGGAAAGTTCTTCAATCCTTGCGAGATAGCTTTTTGCCTTGTCCGGCAGATTATTAAAATCGGTAATCCCTGAAATATCCTGCTTCCAGCCTGGGTGGGTTTCATATACAGGTGTGCACTCCTGTAAAGTTTTGATTTCAGGCGGGAAATCAAAAATTTTTTCCCCATTGTGTTCATATCCAGTACAAATTTTAATTTCATCCAGATCATCAAGGACATCAAGTTTGGTGATGGCAAAACCGGTAAGGCTGTTTAATCTTACTGCATTTTTTAGAACAACCATGTCCAGCCAGCCGCAGCGTCTTTTCCTGCCAGTGGTGGCACCGAATTCCGACCCGGTACTCTGGAGTTTGTCTCCAATTTCATCAAATAATTCAGTTGGGAAAGGCCCGCTACCGACCCTTGTTGTATAGGCTTTTACAATTCCTATAATTTCATTAAGATTACCAGGACCGACACCAGATCCGTTGGCAGCATTGCCGGCCACAACAGAAGAAGATGTCACAAAGGGATAGGTTCCGTGTTCAATGTCAAGGTGGGTTCCCTGCGCCCCTTCAAACAGAATAGTTTTATTCTGATTTATCCCCTCAAATAATATCACAGACACATCAGCAATATAGGGCAGTAGTCGGTCTTTGATCTGCTGGAACTGATTTATGACAACTTCAGGGGCTATGGGGCTGGTTTTAAAATAGTGTTCCAGATAAAAGTTTTTTTCTTCAAGAATAGTGATCACTTTTTCCTTGAAAAAGTCAAAATCAAGAATGTCACATAATCTTATCCCGCGCCGGGTTGCTTTGTCCTCATAACAGGGTCCGATTCCCCGGCCCGTTGTCCCGATTTTCTGGTCTCCTTTTTTAGTCTCCCTGGCCGCGTCAATCAGTTTGTGATAGGGCATGATGATATGGGCCCTATTGCTTATTTTGAGCATAGCCGGTGAAACATCAATATGCAGGGATGTCAAATAATCAATTTCTTCAAGTAACACAAAGGGATCAACAACAACGCCATTTCCGATAAAACATTTTTTGCCCTGGACAATACCGGAAGGGATAAGGTGGCTGATAATTTTTTTGTTGTTGACAACCATTGTATGGCCGGCGTTGTTCCCCCCCTGAAACCGGACCACATAATCAACGTGTTCACTCAATAAATCAACAATTTTTCCTTTACCTTCATCTCCCCATTGGGTACCGACAATTACTGTATTAACCACTATTGACTCCTTTTATTCAAAAAAAAATTTTTCATGAGCTGTTTTGTTGTTTCTTCGTAAATCCCTGATACAATTTCAGGGTGATGGTTCAATCGTTTATCCTCTGCCAGGCAATACAATGAACCGGCCCCACCCCATTTTGGATCTTTTGCCCCAAAAACAACCCGGTTGATTCTGGCATGGATAATGGCACCCATACACATGATACACGGTTCAATGGTAACGTATAAAACCGTGTCAATCAGTCTGTAATTGTTCAAAGCCAGACAGGCCATGCGCATGGCATTGATTTCAGCATGGCTTGTGGGATCATTGGATGATATGGGACAATTGTAACCATATCCAATGACCTTTTTATTCTTATCCACAATGACCGCGCCAACAGGAACTTCATCTATGGCTGCCGCTTTTTGGGCCTCCTTAATGGCAAGGGCCATATAATATTCATCATCTTTCATTTATGCTGTATTTATATAAATCTTTTTGCCTAAGGTCAAACAAATTTATACCATCAACCAATAAGGGAAAGAAATCTTGAAAATGGATTGAAACATAAAAATCTTGAAATTATTAATAACCTTTGGTATAAAGCATCCCAATACTGTGCGCCTGTAGCTCAGTTGGATAGAGTATCTGGCTACGAACCAGGGGGTCGGGAGTTCGAATCTCTCCAGGCGCGCCATTTATATCAAGGGTTTTCAGCTTTTTGTTGGAAGCCTTTTTTGCTTTTTTATATCAAAGTAAACCATTCCTGTAAAATAGTTCTACTGGCAATCAAGGGCACAGCAATAAGAAACCCCCAATATTTATCAAATGTATCCATAGTGGATGTGTGTTGTCATAAAAAAAGGAAAAATAGTTGTCAGTTCAGTATTTTCTTGGTTTTCCCATGACATATTGTTAATATCTTTCGTGTGTATTATAAGGTTCAGCAATAATGTTGACATGGCTTTTCAACAAAAGGAAAAAAATGGATATTAAAGAAATGGCAAAACAGTGCAAGGCTGCTGGAATTTTTATGTCAGCGCTTTCAAGTGACATAAAAAATGCGGCGCTGAAAAATATTATCAAGGCTTTGGAAGATAATATGGATCGTATTATTAAAGCCAATACAACAGATCTTGAACAGGCTCAAAAAGACAAGCTTGAACCGCCGTTGATGAAACGCTTGGGGTTTGAGCACTCCAGGGTAATAGAAGCCTGCGAAGGGATCGCAAGCCTGATAAAACTTCCAGACCCCGTGGGCAGGACATTGAGCGCTACCCAATTGGACAAAGGACTTACACTTTTTAAGGTAAGCAGGCCTATCGGTGTTATCGGTGTTATTTTTGAATCCAGGCCCGATGCCCTGGTACAGATTGCAGCCCTTTGTTTGAAAAGCGGGAATGCTGTATTGCTCAAAGGCGGCAGAGAGGCGTTTTTTACCAATCAGATTCTGGCTGAGAGCATTTCAAAGGCAGGGATTGAAGCAGGATTGCCCCAAGGGTGGCTGGGACTGCTTGAATCACGCAGTGATGTGGATCAGATGTTAAAGCTGGAAAAGTCAATTGATCTGATTATTCCAAGGGGCAGCAATGAATTTGTCCGCTATATCATGGACAATACCGTGATTCCGGTGTTGGGACATGCCGATGGGATCTGCCATTTGTATATAGACCGGTTTGCCGATCTTAAAATGGCAATTGATCTGTCTTTGGACAGCAAATGCCAGTACGTGGCCGTGTGTAATGCCATTGAAACCATCCTGGTTCATGAAGTCTTGGCAAAAGAGATATTACCGGTTTTAAAAAAAGAATTAGAAGGGCAGGGTGTGAAAATTTTCGGGTGTGAACAAACAAGGGTTATTATCAATGTTGATGCTGCCACAGACCGAGATTGGCAGACAGAATACCTTGATTTTATGGTTTCCATTAAAATTGTTCCTTCCCTTGATGACGCGTTGGCCCATATTAATCAATATGGATCAGGCCACACAGATGTCATTGTTACAAAGGATAAAAAAAGAGCCGTTTATTTTATGGATCATGCCGACACAGCTGATGCGTTCTGGAATTGCAGCAGCAGATTTGCCGATGGGTTCAGGTTTGGTCTGGGTGCTGAAGTGGGTATCAGTACCAATAAGATCCATGCAAGGGGTCCGGTTGGCCTTGAAGGCCTTATGATTTATCAGTGGCGCCTTATGGGTGACGGGCATATGGTAAAGGACTATACCGGTATAACTGCAAAGCCATTTAGTCATAAACCATTAACAGATAAGTTTAATTAGAGATACATAATGCCAAAACAAAGATTGATCAATGCCCGGCGGGTGGTTGTAAAATTGGGCAGTAATGTGATCACGGCAAAGAACAGTTTAAACCTGGAACTTATTGAATCCATCTCCAGCCAGATAAGCCATCTTATGGATAACGGGGTTGAGGTGATCCTGGTATCCTCGGGAGCCATGGCAGCAGGCTTGCGGAAAATGGGAATGGACCGCCGTCCAGATGAGATCCCAAAGCGCCAGGCAATTTCAGCCATTGGTCAGTGTGGGCTGATGAATGCCTATGAAAAAAGTTTTGGCCAATTTAATAAAAAGGTTGCCCAGATCCTGTTAACGGCGGAAGATTTGAACAATAGGAAACGGTATCTGAATGCAAGGAATACCTTGCATACGCTCATAAAATGGAAGGTCGTGCCCATTATTAATGAGAATGATACCATCATGGTTGAAGAAATCAAATTAGGGGATAATGACAATCTTGCCGCCATGATCACCCTTTTGATGGATGCTGATTTTTTGTTCATTTTAACGGATATTGAAGGGCTGTATAATAAAGATCCAAGGCAACATTCCGATGCTAAATTGATCCCAAGGGTCACCCGGTTTAAAAAAGAAATTGAAGACTTTGCCAGTGACATCCCAGGGACCCTGGGCACGGGTGGCATGCTCAGTAAAATTCAGGCTGCCCAGAAAGTCACTTCAGCCGGAATCCCCATGATAGTGGCCAGGGGCAACATTCCCAGTGTTTTATTACATCTTTTTAACGGCAAAGAATATGGCACATATTTTGTTCCTAAAAAAGAAAAAATGCCCAGCCGGAAATGTTGGATTGCCCATACCCTTGCCTCCAAAGGAAGTCTTGTGATTGATGATGGGGCTGTCCGGGCCGTGCGGCAGAATGGAAAAAGCCTGCTTGCCATTGGAATCCTTGCCGTAGAAGGCTATTTTGAAGAAGGCGCAGCAGTTTCTTTTAAGACGGCTGCCAATGAAATTGTTGGAATCGGTCTGGTCAATTACAGGTCTTTTGATATTAATTTAATAAAGGGATTAAAAACTTCCCAGATTGAGGGTTGTCTTGGTGATAAACACTATGATGAAGTCATTCACCGCAACAACCTCGCCCTGAATTATTCTTGAATTTGATAAAAATCTCTTTTGCCTGAACAATGGAAAAAAGGTTTTTTTCAAATTTAAAAAAATTATTTTTACCTGGTTGACAAAAGACAATATGAATTTATTTTCAAGGAAAATTTAGAATTAACCTTGGTGTTGAGGTATGGCAAATGGTAAAAAAATTGACGGTACAATTTGCTGTCGAAGAATTTGAACTTTATGATCTTTATATTGATATTATTGAATCATATGGACAGGAACTGGAAGACCCAAGCCTTGTCTCAGATATATATGACTTGATTGATGAGGATGAAGAAGAATATGAATTCTGGCCTGATTCAAACGGTGATTTTTCAGAGAGTTTTGAAAGAAACTTAAGAGAAGCGATCATAACTATTGTTGAGGGAAATGAAGATCTGGTATTTATGGATGATGACTATTCAGATGATGACCAGATCCCTGAAATATTTGTGGACGATTTTGAAGAAGAAGAAGATAAGGATTCTGATGTTGACCTTGATGAGGATGAAGATGAAGATCCTGAGGAGTTCTGATCAGGGACAAAAATTAAATTTTTACAAATCCAGGCAAGGGCTTTATAAAATTTTGGCAAAGACTGTATGTATAGGCTCCCTGACAAGGGATCATTAAAAGGTCTCCCACCTGAATATCATTGCCGAAATAGGTATACCCCCAGACATCGTGGGGGGTACACAAAGATCCTAAAACGTTGCACAATTTTTCCTGTAATGCGCTTCTGCTCAAATTGAGGATGGGGAAATAATCGGTTTCAAACCGTTCCCAGCCAATGGCATTGGTGCCTGCATCTGTAATGACCAGGTCATGACCTTTCTTATCGATGATGGTAAAGAGAATATGCATGGCAGAGTGGCAGATCCATCGCCCGGGTTCAAAACATATCCGGCAGTTAACAAGCGGGAAGATATGCTTGTTTATAGCCTCAAAAAGGGTTTGCGCAAATTTTTCGATGGCAGTTCCGGGGTTGATGTAATGGGTGAGTTCAGGTTCAAGGGTTTCATCCATTTCCGGGTGGGCAAGGCCTTCGGGTGTTCCTGCAAACTGAAGCCATTCTCCCTCTTCCGGCCAATATCCGCCGCCCACATCAATAAATTCTATGCTCTGATTGAAATCTTCGGGCATGTTATTCAGAACATTGCCCAAAAGTATAATAAATTCTACCTGTCTGTCCGGAGTCATATTCCAGCTTGAATGAAATTGAAGCCCTTTGAAATGGATGTGGGAAAGGGTTTTAATCTGGTTCCAGAAAGTGGACAGTTTTTCCGGAACAATACCGAATTTTTTCCACAAGCCTTTTGGATTTGTTGTCAAACGGATTCCGACCCTGACGGGAGTTATGTCGTAAGACTCGGATAAAAGGATCTTAAGCCGGTCAAGTTCTCCAAAACTGTCTAGAAGAAGGGTCACCCTGTCACGATGCAGAATTGCTAAAGCCAGTTCCTCATTTGTCTTGCCCGGACCGCTGAAGATAATATCATTTGCGCCTAAAGTTAAAGCTGTTTGTAATTCTGCACCACTGGAAACATCCAGACCAAATCCGGATTCAAGAAGTGTTGCAGACACCTCTGGATGGTTATTACTTTTCATTGCAAAATAAAAAGATGTTTTGTCGAAAAAGCGGTTGAATGCTGCAGCAAATTGTCTGGCGTTTTCTTTTAATACAGATGATTCCAGAATCCAGAGAGGCGATCCATGGCTTTGACATGCAGTTTGATATATATGTTTGCGGTTAAAATATGCTGCAACAAAAGGATGCAGCACTTCCTTTGGCAGGAGTGGGGTGGCTTGATAATTATTGTCAGACATTAGATGTTATGATGCCTCTGATAAGTCCTGATCAATGTAAATCTCTATTTTTTTTGAAATGGTAATGGCCTGGGATTCAGGGAATTTGTTGCATAGGGGTTCAATGATGATATGCCCCAGATTCCATGAATCATAATCATCCGGCGGCAATTTGATTTTATGCCCCGGGTTTTTACTCAGGTGAATATCTTTAACCCGTTTATCTTCCAAAAGGTGGCAACTATCAATTTTTCTTAAGACACCTGATTGACCTGCATGTAGACGGATACCCACATAAGGAGAAGACCCGTGGGTGTTGTTTAGGTCTAAAGGATAATTTTGTGCAAAATCAAGGCTGAGTTTAAGTATATCCAGATTTGTGGATGCCTTTAGCAGGTGGGGCAGACAATCTCCTCCCGGCCTTGGGGTCAGTTCAATCAGTACAACCTGGTTTTCAGAGATAATGAAATCCATCATACAAAGCCCTCTGTTTATTCCCAGTGTGGTTGCGCTTTTTAAAAGGATCTGAAAAAAATCGTTCTTGTCTATAACTGGGGGTAAAATAGCCGGAAGGATATATCCTAAAATGGTGCCAAAGGGCCTGAAAGGGGAAGTGATTTTTTTTGCCAGCCTGATGACATGTATTCCATTATTTTCAACAATGAAATCGCAACTGTATTCAGTCCCTACTATCCGCTCTTCAGCAAGCATTAAGATTTCTTTTGAAGAAGATCTTTGAAAAAGTGGATTCAAAAGTCTTTTTTTTAATCCTTTTTGAATGATTTTAAAAGCAGAACGGCACCCAGCAACACTCGTGCATTGAAAAACAAGTTCGCTTCCGCTTCCCGTAATAGGTTTTAAAACGCATCCTGAACCAGTGGTTTTGAAAAAAGTGATGGCATCTGCAACACAATTTATCGGGGATATTTTTGGGCATCTTATTTCATGGTGTTGCCAGATCTGTTTTGATACATACTTGTCCCGGCAGTTTTGAATGGCTTGCCTGGATACATAATTAAGATTCAATTGTCCGGCAATAAAGGCGGTAAGTTCCATTGATTCGCAATCAAAACAAAAAATTGAATCAATGGTCTGGGGCCACTTATCAAGATGTTTTTTCAATGCCTCAAAAACCTGGCCCGGGTCTGATAAGGGGGTGAGAATTTCTTCATCATGGGCAGGGCTTTCTTCCTGGGCTGTCTGCCTGATGACAGGGTCGGTAATAAACACAGCCCTGTTTGGACAGGAAAGTCTTATCCATTGTATATAATCGGGCGTTGTGCCGACCACTAATACTTTTTTATGCACAAATTTTTATTTCCTTTACTTTTGCAGACAGGTTTTGGCGTAGGAATGAATTATTAAGTTTTAACGCATACAAAGGCCTTGGGGTGAGATGAAATCGTTCTTTCCAGTTGAAGTTACCACAGAGAAAATCAACCTGTTTCATCTTTTGCGTGCACGCCCAGTTGATGTGGTGGAAGTTGATCAGTTTTGCAATTCCTTTAAATTCCGGACTTGTACCTCCGGCCAGGATGGTATAGTTTTTTTTGTACACTGCACCCATGTCAACAGCAGCTGTTTTGCCACCAATCAAAATGGTTGTGATCCTTATCATACCATTGCTTACCATATAGGAAACAAGTTTTTCAAAAGCAGTAAGGAACCGTTGATCACTGAAATAGGAATCCTTTCCAAAGGCCTGGATATTCATCTTGAAAAGTAGATCTACATCACTGAGCCTGTTATGCCGGATTGTGACGGGTTGCCTTTCCAGTTTTGACATTTCCGCATTCATTTTTTTTCTTGTTTTTCCTGAGAATTCAGCAAGGTATTGATGAAAAGAATACTCATATTTTTTTGGTAAAAACAGGTATCCGATTTCATCCTGGTGAACAACCCCCCGGGTTTGAAAAAAGGAATCATGGGTTAAGTATCTCAGATGAACAGGCCCGGGAAGAGAGTTGATTAATGCCAATGACATATCGGGATGGCATGAAATAATTTTATTCTGCTCCAGCCATGTTTCGCCTTTCCATGTTTCCCCCGGGAAATGACCATAGGATTCCTGTTCTTTGATCCAGCACAGGGCAATCATTCCTTTGGGGACATTGTTTTCTTCAAAAACCTGGAAATGCAACGGCCGGTTAAAGGCCTGGTTGAAACAGGAGCGGACCTGCCACAGGTCAAAAAAACAATCATCAGGCCAAAGTGTTTCCCAAAGCTGCCGACATTCTTCAGTATCCGTGTATGTTCTGATATGATACATCAGCTAATGCCTTAAGGTCACATTGATGGTGCTGTGGGTCCCTTTAAAAAAATCCTGGGCAAATACTTTTACCCGTTCAGGATCATAGGTCTTGCAGCTAAAGACATCCAGATAGGTTGTATTGGTCAGGTTGGCAAAATGAGCAGAAATCAGTGAGGTTTCTATGAGTTGCACCATTGAAAACCCTTCCACTTTTTCATCTTCCCCAAAATGAACCACCTGGGTTTCTCCGAACCGCTTCATTTCAATCAAATCACACAGTTCGATGACAAATCGTTTTATCAGGTTTGCATCCCTTATTTTTAAAGGGTTGCAATTGTAAATATCAATTGCAGAAGCGATTCCCCATACAGAATCTGCGGGATTGATTTCTATTGCACAATTATTCATTATCTGTTTTCCTTTATATATCTAAATGTTCTATTATTTTGCTGGCCAGTCATGGTCCGGGTTCTTTTTTCTTTTGGGTTTTTTCCCAAGTTTTTTTTTCCTCTTATAAAGATCATCGTCATCACCTTCAGTAAAATCTTCATCATAATAGTCCCGGAATTTAGGTGTCTTTTGTTTTTCCCGTTTGTCGTTTTCCTTATAATCTGAATCATACTTGCTCATGGATCTTCCTCATGGATGTTTTGTTGTCGTTTTTTGGTCAAAAGTATTCTCCGCTGGCATCGATCACACGTTTGCATTTTTCATACCATAAAATGCAGGCCGGAATTTTAAGTGTAAAGATAGTACGATTTTGATATGTTTTTGTTTTTTGTTTGGCTGGGCTTTATGCTCAGGAAGATATTTGTTGTAATTATATAAGTTTTAATTATGAAAAACGGAATTTAAATATCCAGTTCACCTATTAAACAGAATTTTTAATTCCGTTTTTTTGGTCATTTTGAATCAATTGCAATGCCTTGCCTAATATTTGGGATAGTTAAAAATAAAATTGTCCATGCCATTGTTGGATTGGCCTTTTAATATATGTTTTATCTTTATCAGGCACAGGTTTTGCTATCTGCTTTCAAGCATGGCTGTTGAATTTTGGATGCCATTGCCATGCAGGGGATTTTAAGGCGAAATAATAGCTGGCCTTAAAGGGCAATCTTTATATATAAGGGGATAACAATGGATGAAAAGCAGATCGAATTTTTTAGAGATGTGTTGAATAACAGTCTTGACAAACTTTTAAACCAGGCTGACATGGTTGTGTCTGAACTGGTGTCTCAAAGTGGCCAGGAAATAGAATATCTTGATCGGGCTTCTGCCTATGCAGACCAGTCTTTGAAGCTGAAAATCAGGTCCAGAGAGAGTCGGCTGATCAAAAAACTTAAACAGGCTTTGGAAAGAATTGAATATGGCGAATATGGTTTTTGTGAAGAATGCGGAGAAGAAATTTCAATTAAAAGACTTGAAGCAAGGCCTGTTACAACCAAATGTATTGATTGTAAGGAAAACGAAGAACAAATAGAAGTATCCACAGAAGACTCGTCAGATAATTTTTTATAATCTTTATTCTCAATAGGAATATTTTGTTCCTATTATTTATGAATATTAAAATCTTGATTAACAAAATATAAATTTAATTGATTTGTTCCAGCAATTGTTTTAATAATAAGAATTTAAAATTCCTGTTATCCGATCCAGGTTTTTATGCAAATGACTACAGATGGATGGCAGGAGGATGTCCATGAATCATTCAAGGTAAACCATTATGAAAAAAATCCACTTCATCCTGGAGAATGCCAAATTAATCGCTTCCGTCCAAAACAGTCTGAAGAAAATATATGCAATTGATTATAGTACCAATATGATTGATGCCCTGCAGTTTTTAAGAACCAACAGAAGTGAGTTTGTTTTTATCGACATCAAGATTTTGAAGCAGGCGGCAGAAGACAGTAATTATAAAGCAGTTCTTCAGACATTTGGATTATTATCCCCTAATATCAATATAGTGGTAATGGTTGAGCCTAAGTCGTTAAAGGAAGCCGTAAAAATTGTGAATGAAGGCGCAGATTCTTATCTGACCTATCCCCTGGTTTCCGATGAAATTCAACTGGTGGTCAATAGTATCTTAGAGCATACAAGAGCTGAATCAGAACTTGATTATTTAAGAGAACAAGTCTGGCAGGAAGATGAGTTTGATCTTGTCCAGACAAAAAGTGTGGCCATGAAAAATGTTTTTGAGAATATTCGCGCTGTGGCTTCCACAAAGAGTACTGTTCTCTTGCTTGGTGAAACCGGTACAGGGAAAGGATTTACAGCCAGATTTATTCATACACTCTCATTAAGAAAAAATGAACGATTCATTGAAGTCCATTGCGGGGCAATTCCGGATACCTTGGTTGAAAGTGAGATGTTCGGGCATGAAAAAGGCGCTTTTACAGGTGCTATTAAAAGAAAACTGGGCAAATTTGAACTCGCAAAGGGTGGCACCATTTTTCTTGATGAAATAGGTACCATCACCCCGGCTGCCCAGATCAAGCTTTTGCAGGTTCTGCAGGACGGTATTTTTCAGCGTGTTGGCGGCGAAGAGGAGATTCAGGCAGATGTAAGAATTATTACAGCAACCAATATTGATTTAAAACAATTGTGTGAGGAAAAGCAATTTAGAAATGATCTGTACTATCGATTGAACGTGTTTCCCATTGAACTGCCTCCTTTGAGGGAACGCAAAGAAGATATTCCCAAACTGGTGGAGCTTTTTTTAAATAAACTTAATACATTTCACGTAAAAGGGATACAGGGTATACACCCCCAGGTGCTGGATGCCTTTTTATCCTATTCCTGGCCTGGCAATATCCGGGAACTGGAAAATATTATGGAGCGCGGCTATATTTTGGAGAAATCTTCTGTTCTAAGACCAGAAAGTTTCCCCATAGATCTGTTTTCTCTACAGGCGGAAACAGCTATCCGCAACATTGATCCTGACTTGACACTTTCACAAATAAGAAAACAGGAAATGGGAAAGGTTGAGCATACATATCTTGATATGGTGCTGAAACAGCACAAAGGGAAAGTTAATATTTCAGCCAGAGCAGCCGGTATCACCACTAGACAGCTTAATAAGCTTATGACCAAGCATTCTTTGCATAAAGAGGATTATAAAAGCGGGGTATAATTTTGTATGCTTTAAAATATTTGTTCCAATTTGATAATAAGGCTTTCAATTTTATAGGAAATCCTGTAAAAGACATGTTCAAAATTATACATGGTATCCACTGAAAAGTTGTGTTCGTATAATTAAATTTGAGTTTGTAGGGATTCTTGGATTTAAGGTTTAAGGTTTTTATGTTTATTAAACAATTTAAATATTCAACCGATAACTTGGGATATCTGGTATATTCAACAAGTGAAGGGATTGCTATTGATGCAGGGGGGGTGGACGACACCCTGGCTTTTGCCGAAAAGAACAATATTCATATCAAATATGTTTCCAATACCCACTCTCATTATGATCATACCCCGGGCAATAAGGCATTACTTGAGAAAACAGCGGCTCAATTTATTGATTGCAAAAAGATAAAATCAGACCAGGCCATAGCCCTTGATAAAGAAATTTTAACAGTGTTTCACACGCCAGGTCATACGGATGATTCCATAACTTTTATGGCCAATGATTTTTTAGTAACCGGTGATACCTTGTTTAACGGGACCATAGGCAATTGTTTTTCCGGTGATCTCAAAGGCTTTTTCCAATCATTGAAACGTCTTGCTTCTCTGCCGGAAAACATGAAAATTTATGGTGGCCATGATTATGTGATGGAATCCATGAAAATGGCAAAAATCATTGAAAAAGACAACCCGCATATTGAAGCATATATTGATAAATATAATTCTGGGTTAATTGTGTCGACCTTGGAAGATGAATTCAGGGTAAATCCCTATATCCGGTTTAATTCCCCGGGTATGATAAATAATTTACAGAAAAGGAATATGCGGACGGATACAGAGTATGCCAGATTTAAATCAATAATGGACATATATTAAAGGTTAGGGTTCGCTCAATCGAATCAGCCAAATCCGACCTAAATCTGAGCGCCTAAAGTGTCAATTAATTTTTGAGCAAGCCCTTAGGTTTAATTTGTAAAAAAGTGGTAGATGATAAAATTGATGCCCTTGATTATTTATTGTTCAGGTCTTATTATCAAAGGTAATAATTTTTTTTGGATATTCTGCAGGCTTGCAGGATAATAACCGATATTTTTATTAGTTTTTGGAGATAGCATTAATGCTTGGTAAAAATATTAAATTTGTTGACGATTCCCAGGAAGAAGCATGTTTTGCCCTGGGAAGACAACTGACCATTGAGTATTATGAATGCGGAGCAAAAGTCCTTTTAGACGAGAATCTTGTTGAAAAGGTATTGCTGAAAGCTGCAAAAGAAAGTGGCGCAACAATTATCAGCTCTTCATTTCATAAATTTGAACCCCAGGGGGTAAGTGGTGTTGTCGTAATAGCAGAATCTCATTTTACAGTGCATGCATGGCCGGAACATGATTATGCTGCTGTAGATATCTTCACATGCGGAGACAACATTGACCTGGAAGTTGCTATCAATTCAATGAAAGATTCTTTTCAATCTGAGAATGTTGTTATTTCTTCTGATCAAAATCGCGGGATTATTTCCAAGCCGTTTGAACAAAAGAAAGTAGGCCAGGTTGTTAAAAATTCAAAAATTTATCCGATCTCCTGGAAAAAAGAGTATGAACGGAAAAATCCCTGGGGTGTTTTAACTTCTGTTGATATTTACGACAGTGACCCGCAGATTATCCGGGATGCAAAAAGCATTGAACGTTTTGTATATGATCTGTGTGATCTCATCGATATGAAGCGGTTTGGGGAATGCAAGGTTATCCACTTTGGAGAAGATGAAAGAGTTGAAGGTTTCAGTATGACCCAGATGATTGAGACCTCTTTGATTTCAGGCCATTTTGCAAATGCTTCAAACAGGGTATATCTGGATGTATTCAGTTGTAAATTTTATGAACCCCGGGAAGTTGCAGAATTTGCCTTGTCATTTTTTAAGGGTGAACATTATAAAATGCAGATCGCTTTAAGACAATAATCCAATCCGATTCTGATTGCCTGGAAATTGACTATCCTTTTAATTTCCGGGCAATTAGGTTATACAATACATTACCATGAAAAATTATAATAAAATAAAAGACAGCTGGTTTTCAGAAATTTGTTCACTGTGGCCGGGAATGTCACTTTCCCTTGAGATAAAAAAAGTCCTGTACAGCAAAAAAAGTCAATTTCAACAGATTGATCTGTATCAGACAAAGAACCATGGGAAAATGCTTGTTCTGGACGGGATTATCCAGCTTACTGAATCAGATGAATTTGCATACCAGGAGATGCTTGCCCATATTCCTTTGTTTGCCCACCCCAACCCTGAAAACGTTTTGGTCATTGGTGGGGGGGATGGTGGTATTTTAAGGGAAGTTGGCCGTCATGACTATGTAAAACAGATTGATTTTTGTGAAATTGATGAAGATGTCATCAAGGTATCAAAGGAATTTCTGCCTGATCTTGCCTGCGGATTTGATGATCCCAGGGTCACTATTCATATCGCCGATGGCAATTCTTTTGTTAAGGAAAAAATAAATAAATATGATGTGATTATCGTAGATTCCTCTGATCCCATTGGTCCGGGTGAAGTGTTATTTAAACAGCCCTTTTACAAAGGTTTAAAAGCGTCATTAAGGCAGAATGGTATTATTGCCACCCAGGGGGAATCTTTTTTCCTGCATAAAGAGTGTGTTACCAATCTTGTGAAAATCACAAAAGAGCTGTTTCGGGTTCAGGCATATGCTTATGTCCTGGTGCCGACATATCCGGGAGGGCATATCGGTATTTGCCTGGGATCCCGGGGGCCGGAGCTTAAAAAGCCCTTTCGAGCCATCCCTGAAAATATTCAGAACCAATTAAAATATTATAGTCCAAAAATCCATGAAGCTTCTTTTGTTTTGCCCTATTTTGCCCAGAAAATGTTTGAGGCCATATAGAGAAAGAAAAATATTTAAAAATGCCAGACGACCCATCATCGAAACTTATCATAAAGACCATTAAATCCGCTTCAAAAAAGGATTTGATACGCATCTACAAGGAGGCAGGATGGTGGGATACATCCTATGACAAACACCCTGAATTTTTAAATCATATTGTGGAAGATTCAGCTGTTTTTGTGGGGGCTTTTTTAGAAAAAAACCTTATTGGAATAGGTCGGGCCCTTTCCGATCTTGCAAGTGATGCTTATATTCAGGACGTTGCTGTTTTAAAAGAATTCAGGGGCAAGGGAATTGGCAGGAAAATTATTCAAACATTAATAAAAAAATTAAAGGAAAATGGTGTTGACTGGATCGGCCTTGTTGCTCAGCCAGGGACATCTTCCTTTTATGAGGAACTGGGATTTGAAGTGCTTAAAGATCATGTTCCGCTAAAATATAAGGATTGATAAAATGTATGCTGCAAGAGAAACGGTTTTACAGAAACCACAAAAATATGGATTTCCAAAGTTCAATAGTTTTACATTAAAAGACCAGGAATTGATCCAACCATATATTGACACATTTAAACCAGTGTCCTGTGAATATAATTTTGCAAATCTTTTTGCCTGGCAGGATGTTAACAAAATGTCATGGAGCTTATACCAGGAAAGGCTTTTGATTTATAATGGTATTTTTCAATGTGCTTTTATGCCTTTGGGCGAGGATTTTTATCCTGAAGAACTGGTTATTTTATCATTGAACTTGAAAAGTGCAGGGCTCACACCAGATATCAGCCTTGTAACATCAGACTATTTGAAAAAATTTCCAGAGATTGAAAATTATTACACGGTCAAAGAAGAGCGCGATTATGCAGAATATATCTACGATGTTAACAGCCTGTGTGATCTTAACGGAATAAAACTCCACAAAAAAAGAAATTTGATCTCACAGTTCAAACGATCCTATCCTGATTTTGAGGTTCATCTGTTAAATGGTGAATACAAATACAAAGCAATGGAATTGGCCCAGGACCAGCTAAAAAGGCGCAAAAAACGCTTAAAAACACTTGATCAGGAATTTTATGCAATTCAGACATCATTTGATCATTTTGACAAGTTGGGTTTGGAAGGGCTTGTGCTGACCCTGGGAAGTAAGGGGGTTGCTTTTTCTGTTTTCAGTAAATTAAACCATTCAACCTATGACATCCAGTTTGAAAAAGCAGATACAGATTACAAAGGGGCAGCCCAGGTGATCAACCAGGAGACGGCACGATATCTTAAGGATAAATGCCTTTATTTTAACAGGGAGCAGGATCTTGGGATTAAAGGTCTTCGCCAGGCAAAAACGTCATATGATCCTGTGCAGTTAAATACCCCTTACAGCCTTATTTTTAACCCGCCCAATTAGGTAGGGGAAAATTCATGTTCTACACACCTGATCATTGCCTGGGCCGGTCTTATACCATGTAAAACAAGAAAATTTATTTAGCGCTTGACTTTTCTTGTTTTTAATATATTATTTTGCGAAATGCTGCTGTTTTATGTGAAGAGCAGAGGTTTCAGCCTAAAGGTGTATATCCGAATGAAAGAAAAGGCATTACTCTTAAAGTTAGAAACCGGTATTATTTTTATTTTTATTACAGGAGATTGCCAACATGGCTAATGGTATCGTAAAATGGTTTAACGACTCAAAAGGTTTTGGATTTATCGAACAAGAAGGCGGAAAAGATGTATTTGTGCATCATTCAGGCATCAATTCAACAGGTTTCAAATCGCTGAATGAAGGGGACCGTGTTTCCTTTGATATTGAAGAAGGACAGAAAGGTCCTGCCGCAACAAATGTAACCGTGCTTTAGTTAGCCGTTTTATTTGTTTTAAAAAAGTCATCTTGGTGACTTGAAAAAATAAAGTCCCTGAACAGCTTAGTGTTAAGGGACTTTTTGCTTTCAGCGGAAAGGAAAAGATTGTGATCCCCTGGGAAGAGATCGACCGGGCTAAAATTCCTGGAGAGAAAGGAGACATCACACTGCGGAAGCGAGGCACGGAATTCTCAATTCGAATTGCAGGGATAGAGCTGATGAACAGCCGCCTCCATGGTTCTGAAGATGCTCTTGCCAAACTCACATGCAGCCGGTTCAAAGGAAAACCCAACCTGAGGATTCTCATTGGAGGTCTTGGTATGGGCTACACCCTGGCGGCAGCACTTGAACAATCAAGGCAAGATACACACATCATAGTATCTGAATTGATCCCGGCTGTAGTCAGGTGGAACCGGGAACACCTGGGGCACCTTGCAGGAATGCCGCTGGATGATCCCCGGGTGGCAGTTGAAGAAGAAGATGTGGCAAAAATTATCAGGCAAAGAAGATCTGCCTGGGATGCAATACTTCTTGATGTAGACAACGGCCCTGAAGGGCTTACCCGGCAAGCCAATGACTGCCTTTACAGCAGATCAGGTCTAAAAACATCTTTTTTGGCCCTCCGTCCCGGAGGGATTCTGGCCATCTGGTCTTCCAAAGCAGACGAGACATTTACCCGTCGTATGAACCAGTGTGGATTTCACACTGAAACTTTAATCGTGCGAGCACGCAAACCCGGGAAAGGAGGTAAACATATAATCTGGCTTGGAGAAAAATTCTAATTTCATTTTGACAAACCCTTGAATTTTGTGCTCTTTCAGTGTAGGCTTTATAGAAC
>CALGRI010000440.1 GCA_937880875.1 uncultured Pseudomonadota bacterium | reverse complement strand
AAATCTTGAGAGTGACGGGGGACTAGTTAGTACCCCAATGGAAATCGCCAGTTTTTCCTATTATAGCCTTGGTTAATTTACCATATCATTGGGATAAATGGCATATTTTGAAGACAGAATCATGACGGTTGAAGCTGTTTTTTCAGTATGAAGCACAATTAATTTTCCAGATTCCAGGTTTTCAAGCTGAATAGAATTTTTCTTTTTCAAAGGCCAGAGGCTATTGTCTTTTATTTCGTTCTTTCTGAGAATAGAGTATATCTGTCCGGGTTTAACACTGTCACTGCCCGCATCAATAAAAGCGATTATATAGTCATTTATCATGAGATGATTGTCTTCAGAACAGATAAGTCTTGCATCTATGGGCGCAGGATTATTTTCAACCATTAAAACAGGCTCCCGTTTATAGTATTCCATAATCAAATCGCCTTTGTTTACAGGTCTATAGGCATGGGTGATGGATCCTATGGCATAATCTTTTTTTATTTCAAGTATTTTAACCTGTGCTTTGATAAGGTGCTTTACCCCTTTAAACAGATCATGATTGATTTTTTCTTCCACCTTGCTGAATGTAAAAATCTGATATGTCTTACCCACTATCAGTGCGCCTTTGCCTGACGGGTTTATATAAACAATATCATTGGTAGCCATCATCAGATTATTGTCCTGCTCCTTAATTATCGTGCCCAGAAAGGGTTCTGCCTTTTTTTTAAGAAATCCGACATCATCCATCTTGGAAAAAGAAAAAATAGTTTCAACCTTAACAGGAGAGCCGTTTTGTCGGGTTTTTAAAGTTTTTACGACCTTGGATTTTAAAACAGGCTTTGTCTTTAAAAAAACCTGTATTTTTTGCCCGGGATATATCCAATGGGGATTTTTAATATCCTTATTCATCTCCCAGAGTCCTGGCCAGTCCCATTGGGAATTGTAGAATTTTTCAGATAAATTCCACAATGTATCTCCTTTTTTTATTGTGTAATAAAATCCTGAGTCTTCTCCGGGTATAAATTGTTTATCCCCCTGGGCAAGTCCTGTTGAACAAAAAGCAAGTCCCCAGAAAATTAATACAAATAGGGCTGTCATTGTTTTTTTTTCTGCCATGGTTTACTCTTTTTCTGCTATTGTTTGTTCTTGAATTCTTGACTTTATTTAACCGCCTGTTCTATAAAAAGTCAAGAATTGTTACGATTATTAAATGGATTGGATTGAAAATGAAACAGATTGCCAACCTGCTGTTTGAAGTTAGGATATTAAAGGACATTGCTAGATCTGGATATGCTTTTTTAGGATCTGGGAAAGAAAGTGTTGCTGAGCACAGTTTTATGACAGCCTTTATTTGCTTTGCCATGGCAAGAATAGAACGGGATATTAATAGTGAAAAGCTTGTGACAATGGCCCTTGTTCACGATATTGCCGAGGCAAGAACAGGAGATTTTAACTATGTGGAAAAAAAATATTCAGAAACAGATGAAGCCAAAGCTATTTTTCATTTGACACAGCACATTCCTTTTGGTGATGATATTAAAATCCTTATAGAAGAATTTAATTCAGGCGAGACAAAAGAAGCAAAGCTGGTAAAGGATGCAGATCAGATCTCCTTTATTCTTGAACTGAAAAAACAGTCTGACATCGGGGCAAAAGGGCCTGAAAAATGGTTGCCCGTTATTCTTGAACGACTTCAAACAGACACGGGTAAAAAGATTGCCCAAAGTATCTTGGAAACCAGCTGGGATGAGTGGTGGATGAATGATTACTCTGAATAAACAAAAATCGATTAGCCTCACTGACTTCCGTGCAGCCCAGGGAAATCCCATATAAAAAAATATCTTTGCAGTGCAGGCCGGAACGGGTTATGGATAGAAAGCCTTTTTCTTTTATATCTGGGGAACTAAGTCCTGTGAAGGATTATCCAGTCTTTGTTTTTCTCTGGCGACAATTCGTTGAAGATCCTTATAGGGGATATCCTTTTTCATGCCTGGGCAGGAGTTGGCCATGGCATTCCAGTTTTCAGGATGTTTAATGATCGTTTGGATAAAAGGCCAGGCTTTGCACATATAAGGTTTTACCGGATGGATGGTGCATTGAATGATTTTATCAAAAAAGATGCAGAACCCGTCTTTGCCAAGTGTTAAAACATGCCGGGAGCCTGACGGGTCACAGTATTTGGCAATAAATTTTTCAGGATCAAAGCCAATATATCTTGAGATATTGATGATATCCCGGGGGGTAACATAAGTGCCGCCAAACCCGTTGCAGCAGTTGCCGCACAGTTGGCATTCAAAAAAATCTATGACGGCTTTAGCCTCAGACGTCATACCTTTTTTCCATTGCTTTTTGCATGGTCAGCTGGTCAATATATTGCAAATCACCCCCCATGGGGATACCCGACGCTATCCTTGTGAGTTTGATCTTTGTTTTTTTAAGTTTTTCAAGAATATAGGAAGCAGTGGCTTCTCCTTCAACATTGGTTTTGGTGGCAAGGATGATTTCTTTTATTGTTTTAGAAGCAGCCCTTTTAAATAACTCCTGTATCCTGATGTCATCCGGGCCAATACCGTCAATGGGAGAAAGTGCGCCACCCAATATGTGGTAGGTCCCGAGAAAAGCATTTGATTTTTCTATGGCTGCCATATCTGTCGGATTTTCTACAACACAGATACTGGTCTGGTCCCTTTGCGGATCAGAGCATATACGGCATTTATCTTTGTCGCTAAGGGCAAAGCACACTGAACATATTTGAATACTTTTTTTTAATTCAATGATGTCGCTGGCAAGAGTTACAGCTTCATGATTCGGGGCATGGAGAATGTGAAGCGCCAGCCGTTCTGCTGTATTTTTTCCAATACCCGGAAGTTTTGACAGGCTGTTAATGAGTTTTAAAATCGGTTCTGGATAATAATTCATGGTTTTTTACAGACCGGGAATATTGAGTCCTCCAGTAAGCTTAGCCATTTCAGAAGACACCATTTCCTGGGCTTTGTTTAATGCATCATTTACTGCTGCTAAAACAAGGTCCTGAAGCATTTCAATATCTTCCGGGTCAATTATTTCTTTTTCAAAAATAATGGATTCAATTTTCTGGCCACCATTGGCAATTACCTTGACCATGCCGCCGCCGGAAGAGGCCTCAACCGTCTTTGTCGCCAGTTCAGCCTGGGTTTGCATCATTTTTTTCTGAAGCTTCTGGGCTTGTTTCATCATTGTATTCATATTGTTCATGATCTATTACTCCTGTATTAATAATTGATTATCTCGCCATCAAACATTTTTTTTGCTTCAACAACAAGGGGGTGGTTAAAGGCAGCTTGCCTGGCTTTCATCTCTTTTTTTTTATGGTCAGGTTGTGTCTTGTTCTTTCCGGGAACGAGTTTTATTGTCAAATGTTTTCCGAGAAATTCTTTGCATATATTTTGCAGTTCAGGCTTTGTTTTTTTAAGCCTTGTTTTGTCAAAAGACGAACCATTTTCAAGTTCAACGATAATATCACTGGTTTCAGTCTGGTTTACCTTGCCTTTGGAAAGAAGGGCAAACATAAAGGGATATACGGGTTCTATTTTATTTAAAAAGTCTTTCCATGTTCTGCTGTTTTTCTGCTGTTCCGAAGAAGGGGGCTCATCTGCCTGATATCCGGGTGAGGGCATTGATTCCCGGATAGCCGGAGGTTCTTGTTTTTCCTGCAAAGGCTCTTTTGCAAAAGGTTTTTGTAAGGGTTCAAATCCCTGGGTCAGGGCTGAAGGTTTTGAATATAGCTGGTTCGAACCAGTCTTGTTTGAACCTATCTGGTTCGCAAGGATATCAAGCTTTGCGATGATGTTATCAATTTGGGCGCCCGGGTTTATTTGAAGCAGTTTTAAAAGAACCATTTCAATAGCAATTCTGGTATGGGATGAATATTTGACAATGGATTCTTCATCCAAAAGGATTTGCAAAATAGTGTTGATAAAACCGCTGGACAGTGACGTAACAGCCTGGAAGATTTTTTCTTTTTCAGAATCTGTGATATTGACAGAAGGGCTGTCCTTGCCACATATTTTAACGATATTCAGATTTCTGAAATGGAAAATAATATCAGAATAAAATTTTTTCAGGTCAATTCCTGAGTTGTTTACTTTTTCCATGATTTCAATAAGCTGGGCACCATTGTTTTCAAATATTGCCGTTGATAAATCATGCATGAGTTGTAAGTCCTGGATGCCAAGACTGTCCAACACGCGATCCAGTTGGATTTCTTTGGTGGTGGCTGAGGATAAAACCCTGTCAAGAAGGCTTAATGCGTCTCTTATGGAACCATCAGCTTCCTGGGCAATCAGGTCAAGGCTTAGTTTTTCAATACTGAACCCTTCATTCTTGCAAAGAGCTTGCAAATGATTTGAAATCATTTCCAGAGAAATTCTGCCAAGATCATGGCGTTGACATCTTGAAAGGATGGTAGCCGGGATTTTGTGTACTTCCGTGGTTGCAAAAATGAACATTACATGTTCAGGAGGTTCTTCAAGGGTTTTGAGCAGGGCATTAAATGCAGCAGTAGAAAGCATATGGACTTCATCGATAATATATATTTTATATTTTGCCGATGAAGGCATATAAGTAACATTCTCCCTTAAATCCCTGATTTGATCCACGCTGTTGTTGGATGCCCCGTCGATTTCAAAAACATCCGTGCAATGGCCTTCAATAATATTCGTGCAAATTTTACACTGGTTGCATGGGAAGGGAGAAGGGCCTTTTTTACAATTCAATGCCTTGGCTAAAATCCTTGCAATGGTTGTTTTTCCCGTGCCCCTGGGGCCTGTGAAAAGAATGGCATGGGCAACCCTGTCCTGGGAGATGGCATTGGAAAGGGTGGTGGTAACATGCGGTTGACCAACAACCTCATCAAATGTCTGGGGTCTATATTTTAGTGCTAATACTTGGTATGACATCTTATCTTAATGTGAACTATTATGATCAGTGGCGGAGAGGGAGGGATTCGAACCCTCGGTACCCGTTAAGATACACACGCTTTCCAGGCGTGCACCTTCAGCCGCTCGGCCACCTCTCCTTATTAAATTAATTCAAGGCAAAGTAGTATTTTTTTGTAATTGTGTCAAGGTTTAAACATGGAAGCATACTCATTTGTAAATTTGTTGTCAGAACCATAGACGTAAAAGGGCGGGGCTATGGTACATGGCTTGTCAAGGTTTTTTGCGGCGCAGAGAATCACCCGCCTGGCTGCCGTGTTTTTTTTTATGTGGACAAACCTGATGAAATCAGGGGTAAATTTATATTGTTCCATGGCGAGCATCAGATCTGATATTCGTTGCGCAGGAAAGATAATATATAGGCGGCCTTGTTCTTTGAGCAGCCCGTCTGAACATTTAAACAGCAGATCAATATCAAGGAAGATCTCATGCCGGGCAATGGCTTTTTGAGAATCCGGGTTAAGCCTGCCAGTCCCTTTTTTTTTATAGGGCGGGTTTGAAACAATGATATCTGCTTTCCCGTTTATGTCGGAAACATCTATGTTTTTAATATTTTCATGAATGATATGGATGGCTTTTTCCAGTTTGTTTGAAATGGTATTTTTCTGGGCAAACTGGAATAGTTCCTTTTGAATTTCAACACCTGTGATCTTAAGGTCCGGATATCTGGATGCCAGAATCAAAGGTATGATTCCACAGCCACATCCAACATCAATGATCTTTTCAAAACCTATTGGTTGAATATGGGTAGCAAGAATAAAAGGATCCATGGAAAAACGATAGCCGATTTCTGGCTGGGATATCTTTATTTCCTGGCTGAATACAGGATCAGCTGAGAATTTTTCCAATTTTAAACCTGAGCTGTTTGACCAGAGGATGGTCAAGTTTCTTGTTGATATTCAAGATCATATCCTGTTCAAGAAATTTCAGCTGATGAATCCAGGCAGAGCTTGAAACATTGACAATGAGTATCCCATCCTTAAAAGAATCTGGTTTGGCATTCATGGCAATGGGTTTTCCAACAGCATTATCCCAGACATCCCAGATTCTTGTCATTTGGGTATCCATGGCAGGCCTGTACCTGGCAAGAGCAGACGCCAGGATATCGCTTATGTGAATCAGTTTGCCGTCTTTATTTTTTCTGTCCAATTGAGTATTCCTTAAATGATAATACGCAAACCTGACCCCGTCTATTTTTCCTGTTAACTTATTTCTTAGCATAATATTTGATTTGAATACACCTAAAATATTTCAGGATAGGGGTCTGTCAAAGTCCAAGGTAGTATTCGTGGAAATTGGCGGTTTTCGGCAAGCAGCAAATAAATCTTGTCTTTTCCGCTTGATAAATATAAATATGGTTATATTTTACTTCGATAATGTGTCTTTAAATAAAATAAAATTAATTTACAGGGATTATTTATGAATTGGGATTGGGAAAAACTAAGGCAGAACCAACAGAAGTTTGAGAACAAGAGAGAAGGTGGCGGGCCAAATATGCCGATACCTCCCCAGATGGATGAACTTTTGAAAAAGTTCAAAGATTTTAAATTGCCGGGGATCTTTCTTGTTGTGATTGTTCTTTTGGTTTTATTTTTCGGGTCGTCCACTTTTTTTACAATTAAAACAGAAGAAGTCGGCGTTATTCAGCGGTTTGGAAAATACAAAAGAATCGTACAGCCAGGGTTAAACTTTAAGTTACCGTCTGGTATTGAAAAAGTCACCAAGGTAAAGGTGAAAAGAATATATAAGGAAGAGTTTGGGTTACAATCGGATAGTGTTACCAGTAATTACAGGGCTGCAAGTGAAAGCTCCTCCCAGGGCAGCTCCCTTATGTTAACAGGAGATCTGAATGTGGCCGTGGTTCCCTGGATTGTGCAATACAAAATTTCCAATCCCAGCGATTATCTGTTCAAGGTCAAAGATGTAAGAGCTATTTTAAGGGATATGTCAGAGGCCACCATGCGAACGGTTGTGGGGGACAGAAGCATTAATGAGGTCATCAGCAAGCGTGAAGAGATTGCTTTGGCTGCCAAAGATATGCTTCAAAAAGAGATGGATTCCGCAGAGTCCGGTATTAAAATTGTTAACCTTGAAATGAAAAAGACAAATGTTCCAGGACCTGTTCAGTCTTCCTTTAATGAAGTGAACCAGGCCATCCAGGAAAAAGAACAAACGATTTATAAGGCAAGGGAAGAATATAATAAAGCAGTGCCTTTAGCCCGTGGTGAAGCCAAAAGAGTGATAAAGGATGCAGAAGGGTATGCCATTGACAGAATTAACCGCGCCCAAGGGGATGCCACCAAATTTTTAGCTGTTTATAAGGCATATGCCCTGGCAAAAGATGTCACAAAAAAGCGGTTGTATCTGGAATCAATGCTGGAAATTTTTCCCAACTTGGGACCCAAGTATATTATTGATTCTGAACAGAAAAATTTATTACCCTTTTTAAATATGGGTACAGGCTCTTCCGCAGCTCTTCAAAACAGTTTCCTTAAAAAAAGCGAGTAAAAAATGAATAGTATTATAAAAACTTTATCTTTGATTGTCATCGCTGCCGGTATCATATTGGTGTATAGCGCTGCCTATATTGTCGATGAAACTGAGCAGGTTCTGGTCACCCAGTTTGGTAGAGTCGTGGGCAAACCTGTTACCACACCTGGTTTAAAATTCAAGCTGCCGTTTTTTCAAGTTGCCAATTTTTTCCCAAAAAATCTGTTGACCTGGGATGGTGAACCAGGTCAGGTGCCCACAAAAGACAAAACCTATATATGGGTGGATGCCTTTGCAAGATGGAAGATTGTTGACCCCATAAAATATTTTCAGACCGTTACCAATGAAATTGCCGCCATTGAACGTCTGGATGATCTTATTGATCCTGCCATGAGGAATCTTGTGACCTCCTATCCATTGGTCGAAAGCGTACGGAACACGGATCGACGGATGGATACTTTGGAATCTGTGGTGGATGAAAATAAAGAACGGGTACAATATAAAGTTGATCTGGGCCGGGACGAGATTACAAAACGAATTTTAAAACAGGCCAGCGAAAAACTTACCCAGTTTGGCATTGAACTTGTGGATGTGAAAATTAAACGGATTAACTATATTGAAAATGTTCGGGACGCTGTCTATAACAGGATGATTGCCGAAAGAAATCAGATTGCCGAGAAATATCGTGCAGAAGGTATGGGTGAAGCAAGTAATATAAGGGGTGAAAAAGAAAAAGAACTTCAGGTTATAAAATCACAGGCTTATAAAGACTCCCAGACGGTTAAGGGTGAGGCTGATGCAACGGCCACAAAGATTTATGCCGACGCATATGGTGCAGACCCGGACTTTTATGCGTTTATAAAGACAATGGAAGTCTATAAAGAAACCATGAAAAAAGACAGTACGCTGATTCTTTCAACAGATTCTGATTTTATGAAATACTTTAAAGGTATTGAATAGTAAGACAACAATGGGGGTTGAGTATTGAGTTGAATGTTGCCAATTCAATACTCCCCATATTTTAGCAGCTATTTTTTCCTTCTCTGGTGTCTGGTCTTGGCAAGAAGTTTTCTGTGTTTATGCTTTCTCATTTTTTTTTTTCTTTTTTTCATCACACTACTCAAAAAAATCACCTCCTTTGATGTAAGCTTATATTATTTTTTTTAATTCAAATTAGCTAAACAAAAACTATAGCATAATATTTGTTTGAATGTCCACTTTTTTATTGAATGTTAAAAGGCCCTGGATGGAAAAATTACGACACTTTAATAGAGAAGAGCTTTTAAAGGTTGATGAAGCAGTAAAGGTATCAGAAGAACTGGTCAATAACTATTTTAAAATGTCTTCCGGGCAGTGGTTGAAAAACAGGTATGAAATAAAGACAGGCAAAGATCTGACGCCCCATGAAGTTGTTGATGGCCCCTTTGCCCAGGTCATCAAATATGAAGGCCGCAAAAAAGATGTTCCTTTGGGGTCTTCTTCATTCAGCCTTTATAATGTATGCCTTCAAGACAATGCCATTCTTTTGATTGTTGAAAAAATGGCATTGTTACTAGAACCCTTCCTTTTATATATATTAATCCATGAACTGGTACATATTGTCAGGTTTTCAAAATTTAAACAACGATATGAAAATAAGAATGAAGCCGATGTTACATTGGAAGAAGAACGCAAAGTTCACCAGTTAACCTATGATATTTTAAAGCCCGTGCCAGTTTTTGGCTTAAAACCAGTATTTGAATTTTATAAAGATTGGCTCCCCATTCCAGGATCTTGATTATATACAAAAAAAGTGGATAAACCTTCTTGACAAGGGTGAAAGACTAATTATTTTATCATTGATTTTACAAGAAGACAAAAGAAAAACGGAGAAGTAAAATGCCAGTTTACGAGTATCAATGTACAAAGTGCGGACAAATAGAAGAAGCATTCCAAAAAATTTTCGAATCACCGTTGGAAACTTGTTCCCATTGTAAGGGAGATTTAAAAAAGCTTATCTCTCAGAGCACCTTTCATCTGAAAGGATCAGGCTGGTATGTGACGGATTATGGTGGAGCTAAGACTTCCACAGAAACAAAATCTGAAACAAACTCTGATACAAAAACAAAGACTGAGACAAAAGCAGAAACAAAAGCTGAAACGAAAAAAGAGATTAAGCCTGATACAAAAAAAGAAACAAAATCTGAAATAAAATCCAAAGATTGAAAATCACTTTAAAAATAAAGACAGCAGATTCAAAAGATTAAAGTTGAATAAAATAAAGTGAATATATTAACACAAAACAAATAATGCAGGTAAAAAGGAGAAATTGATCATGAGTTTAAGACCACTTAGTGACAGAATTCTGGTTGAGCGCGTTGAAGAGGATAAAAAAACCAAAGGCGGTATTATTATCCCGGATACAGCAAAAGAAAAACCAGCAGAAGGCAAGATTATTGCCACGGGTAAAGGACGTATGGGTGAAGATGGAAAACTTCTTCCAATGGATGTAAAAGTTGGGGATCGTGTTCTTTTCAGTAAATATGGCGGAACAGACATAAAAATTGAAGGCATTGATTATCTTATCCTGCGTCAGGATGATGTTCTTGGAGTAATTGAATAACTTAACGATATAAATGGAGATTATTGAAGATGGCAAAAGAAATTAAATATGATGCTAAGGCCCGTGAAGCAATGCTTAGGGGTGTTCAGGCCCTTGCTGATGCGGTTGTGGTTACTCTTGGACCCAAAGGCAGAAATGTTGTTATTGAAAAATCCTGGGGATCACCCACAGTAACCAAAGACGGTGTAACCGTTGCAAAAGAAATCGAGCTTGCTGATAAATTCGAAAACATGGGCGCCCAGATGGTAAAAGAAGTAGCCAGCAAAACATCTGATATGGCCGGTGACGGTACCACCACTGCAACCATTCTTGCCCGTGCAATCTATGAAAATGGTCAGAAACTTGTTGTTGCCGGGAACAACCCCATGGGGATTAAACGGGGTATCGACAAAGCAGTTGCCAAGGTTGTAGAAGCCCTTGAAAAAATGGCAAAACCGACCAAAGATCAGAATGAAATTGCCCAGGTTGGAACCATTTCTGCAAACAATGATGCAACCATTGGTAACATCATTGCAGAAGCCATGGATAAAGTCGGAAAAGAAGGTGTTATCACTGTAGAAGAAGCCAAATCAATGGATACCACTTTAGAAGTTGTAGAAGGTATGCAGTTTGATCGCGGCTATCT
>CALGRI010000439.1 GCA_937880875.1 uncultured Pseudomonadota bacterium | reverse complement strand
ATTGCAGATTATTTGATGAAGATTGTTGTTTGATTTTATTTGCCGGGTCTTTGGGAGGGTTTCAGCCTCCCACCCAAATTTTTTTGACGTCCTGCCGACTCAATGCACAGATTATTTAACACTTCTTAATGGTTATGGATAATTAATCCTTTTGCGTCAGTGATGGCAATACTGATAACCTTTTCGCCGTCCAGGCGATGGGTTGCACAGGAAATTCAGGGGTCATAGGCCCGGACTGCCATCTCGATCTTATTGAGTATAGTGTCATCATAAACCCCGTTTTTAATCAGGTCCCTTGCTGCCCTGTCCACGCTGAGATTGATAGGAGCAAGGTTGTGAGTGGTGCCCACGATAAGATTTACCCGGGTAATGAGACCGTTTTCATCTGTCGAATAATCATGAATAAGGGTTCCCCTGGGTGCCTCAACACATCCGACACCCCTTCCTGCACAGGGTTCGACCTTGGTTCGGATTTTAGGGCTGATGATCCTGGGATCTTTCAAGATTTCAATTGCCCTTTCACAGGTATAAACCTCCTCAATCAGTCTTACATAATGATAAAGAAGGGTGGATTGTGCAGGGCGGCCATACAGATCACGAAACTCTTCAAGTTCAGCCTGGGCTCTTGGTGTGGCAATCCGGTCGCACACATTGATCCTTGCAAGGGTGTTGGATCTGTAGATGCCTTTTGGAGCATCAAGATCCATTGAAAATCCTTCTCCCCAGGATTTTGCATAGGGAAACTTCCCATATGAGAATGGAACCACCTTTTCCGCCAGATGATCCAGATACTCATCCGGACAAAACTCTTTATAGGTTCCGTCGGGCTTCATTAACCTTATATTGCCTTCATACAGGTTCAAAGCACCTTTATTGTCAACCATCCCAATGAAACCTGTGGTAATTTCTCCAAGGCCGGGGTAAGATTCTTCAAATTTTGGGAAAACCTCTTTTTTGGCATATTCCAGGGCAAAAAGGGCAAAATCCAAAAGTTCTGTCAAATTATCAAGAAATGTTTTGCGATCCTCTATTGAAAGTGGTTTTATAAAACCGCCCGGAACACCGGCAACAGGGTGAATGGTTTTTTTGGAAAATCTGTCCAAAACCATTTTAGCCTTATGCCGCATCTTGATTACTTTCTGTGCAAGTTCAGGGTTTGCCTTCACAAGCCCCAGAATATTACGAACACTGTAATCACACTCAGGCCCCATAAAAAAATCAGCCCCGGCAAGGAAGAAAAAATGAAGCAGCTTGTCCTCTATATGGGCAATAGTCAACATCAGTTCCCTTAAAAGATTTCCAGCAGGTGGGGGAGTAACCTTAAAACATGCATCCACAGCCTTGTTGGAAGCAATATGATGCATCCAGGGGCAAATTCCACAAATTCGACTTACTATCCTTGGAAGTTCCTCTGCCGGCTTGCCTTCAACAAATTTTTCAAACCCTCTCAGGGATTTAAACGCTACTTTTGTCTCCTGAACATTACCCTGATCATCTAACTGGATATGGATCGAAGCATGTCCTTCTATGCGGGTGATGGGTTGAATATTTATTACTTTTCCCATATTATTCTGATTCCTTTATCCTGGGTAAAGGGCGTAACAGCCCGTGTCCCCCGGAAAACCTAAGCATTGACAATGTTTCCGGCAAAGAGGAAATATCAATGTCGTTGGATGCCAGAGCATTCAGCATGGCCAACCGCTGGTTGCCCTTCTTTTTTACCGGCCCGTAACATCCCCGGCAGGGCACCTGGGCCATAATACACCGTGCCTGCTCTGTATCTCCGCCGCATCCATCCCTGGTCACCGGTCCCATGCAGAGAAATCCCTGTTCCAGGAAACATTTAAACCCTTCTTTTGTATCATTAAAGACCCTCCATTGCGGCAGTTCCAAAGCCCTTTTCAACGTTTTTACCTGACCTTTGCCATCCCTTGATGCAGGACAATTGTCGCACACTGATTTCTCCGGCAGCAAAAAGGACTCTTTTTTTTCAATTGATTGCAGTGCCCTGAAAATATGATCCGGGTGAGGCGGACAGCCGGGAAGACAGACATCCACATGGATGTGTTCATCAAGGGCATAGCAGGCATCCATCAACTCTGGGACTATATCGGATGGAAAACTATCAGTTTTATCCGTTCCCATGGTATTAAAACAATGCCCAAGCAGATCATCATTATGAAAAGAATTTGCAAGAGCTGGAATTCCCCCATGGGTGGCGCAGGTTCCAAAAGCGATAATAAGATCACAGGAATCTCTCATGGCTCGGGCAAGCTCAAGATGCTCTTTGGTTTTAATACTCCCGCTGATAAGGCCCACATCAGCTTTGGGCAGTTTGACAGTCTGCGAATTGTTTTTTCCATCGCAATGTTTGCTGTCCATAAGGATGGGAAGATGAACGATGGTGGCAAATCCCAGCAGCGTTAAAAGCTTCTCTCCCATGTCAAGAATGGAGATCTCACATCCTGAACAAGCATTTAAACTATCTCCTGCTACTTTTATGGGCATAGCATCCTCGCAATAGGTTGTTACCTAATTGTTATCATGCAGATCCATTAATATGCTTACACCTTGACCTGCACTGACTTAGCTTGAAGGCTTCTTCTCTTGTACCTGGCGTTCTTCTTCTTTGCCGAAGAGGCCTTCCTGACTTCCTGAAGTGCTCTGCTGGCAAACTCAGGATTGTCCTCCACATTAAATTGTTCAATACTTTTAAAATTTCGGCTGTCTGCCAGAACAGCCCTGCCAAGGGGGGTCCGGATAATGATGGTAGTCCATCCTGTCTCAGCACCGATCCCGCCAAAGGAAATATCGGCAAACTCTGCTGAATAATCGGAACAATAGTTACAGGCATACCGTTTCATGGATTCCATTTGCTCAAGTTCCACTGTTTTGATATCCCCTGAATTCAGTGTGATAATGAGCTTGTCCTTTAGGTTTATCCGGCTGACATCGTCCAATGATATTCCGGCAATATCTGCCAACTGCTGCTGTTCCTTGATCCCAAAGGTAAAATTGCCGGAACAGAAAAGACCAAAACAAAATTTTATGGAATCCGATGGAATCAGATTTAACACCTGCATCTTGCGAAGGGATTTAATCTGGCAGGGTGTGCCGACCAGCGCTACCCTTTTCAGTCCCTTTTTAATCATGGGATCAAATTCCTCAATGGTTGAAAATGTCATGTATTGATCGCTGAACCGTTTCAATCCATGTGAAGTATCAAAAAAAAGCCCTGTAGATTCCAATATTTCTTCCCGGGTGGTTGCTAAAAAAGGCTGACGCTGATATTTACCCACCGGTCTTGTGACAATGGCACCATCGATCCTGTTTCTGTCAAACAGATGAAGAAGAAGCCCTGTAATCGCACCTCCGTCCGAGGCCCGAGCCATTACCTTGACATCAGATGCCCTGACAACAGTGGTCTCGATCACCCTTCCCATGGGCTCACTCCAGGCTGCCTGTCGCTTTGTTTCCTCATCCAGATCTTTAATCTCCGGGCAAATGGAGTAACAAAGGCCGCACTCAATACATTTTTCAATGTCTTGATAAACAGGCTTTCCGTTTTTGTCGATTTCGAGCGCACCATAGTTAATGGCTGTACAAAATGCAGCACACCCACCGCACCGATAACATAATCCTGGTTTCTGCACTTCCTGTATAAGATTAAAAAATGTTTTCATGGTCTCCTTTCTCAGGGATTAACCTTATGCGGGCCAAGTTTCTGTATTCTCTTTGTAAAATCGGTAATCAACTGAGCAAAAACCGATCCTTCGGCCGAGGAAATCCACTTCAGTTCAAACCGACGGGGGTCTACACCAATATCCTGAAGAATAATGGATATAACTTCTGCCCGGACCACAGCTTTTGTATTTCCTTCAATATAATGACACTCACCAGGATGACAACCCATGATCATAACACCATCCGCTCCCTGGGAAAATGCTTCCATCACCAGATCGGGATGAACCATACCTGTGCACATCACCCGTATGGGGCGAAGATTTGGAGGATACTGAAGTCTTGCAACTCCTGCCAGATCCGCACCAGTATAAGAACACCAATTGCATAAAAAACCTATAATAATCGGTTCAAAACGGGAAGGCATCAGACAGACTCCCTGTTACCGGATATAAATTCTGGGTCATATACTTTTAGCTTGATTAAATTGCACAATTTTCGGACTGCTTCTTTGACCGGTTTGCTCAGGCCTGGTTTAACCATCTGTGGGATATTGTCAATCTGTACTGCATAAATCTCAATATCGATCATAGATGCATCCCTTAATTCCTTAAGCATATTAATAGTCGGGAACTGATGGAGAGAGTAATCAGCCACCTTGTTTTCCGGAATCTGATCTATATCAATGCGAATGATTTCTCCTGGCAAGACGTTAGAATGTTGAACTGCATCAATCAAAATAAGTCTCTTGGGAATAGGGCTGGAAAGCAGTAAATCAAAAAGAAGCTCCCGGACCGAAGTGCCTGCATCTAAAAGTCCGATATGGTCAGCCAGGATATTTTGTGCCTCAAGCGATTCTATCACAGCCGGACCAAACCCGTCATCACCCAATAGCTGGTTGCCACATCCCACCACCAAAATATCTTTATTAAACAAATCCAGGTACATAACTCATGGCTTTTTGACAATAGGCCTGAACCTGATTGTGCAAAAACAATCCTTAATTTAATATCGTTTTTTTGCCAACCCATCAAGGCAAAACCAATGGTTTTACGAGCAAAACTCATCACACATTACAATTTTTAAATCCATATAGTCAACTTATTGTAAGTAAAATTTTTTTTTTGATCACAATAAAATCATAGTCCTTATTTAATTTATACAATTGATTGTTCTAAAGTTCTTTTAAAAATTTTTTCAATAATCATAGCAATTTCATTAAAATCATATTTTTTATTGACAATGGTATTTTTGCATTATACTCACTTATAAATTATCTTTGGCACAATGTAAAGTTGGCATATTTTGCACAAATCTAAACCTGCTCTCAATGATAGCGGGAGCTGATATAATAAGTATACAGAAGTAATGAGATAATTAGTTTTTAACAGCATCAAGGAGGTGCCCGTGAAAGACAAAGAAATGTTACTTGATTGCCAACAAAAGACGACAGGGGTTTCCCGAAGGACTTTTTTGAAAACCGTTACAGGAACAGCTGCTGGAATCGGTATTTCTCAAATGTTCAATCCCGCCCTCATTTTAGCCCTGGAAAAAGCCCTTGAAACCCATCCGGTTCTCTGGATACAGGGGCAAGGCTGCACTGGCTGTTCAGTTTCCCTTTTGAACAGCGTTGATCCATCCATTGCAGACGTACTGCTCAAGGTTATCAGCCTTCAGTTTATGCCGACAGTAATGGCAAGCGAAGGGGAAACTGCACTGAACAATCTTTACCACATTGCAGAAAAGTATAAAGGAAAATTTTCTTTGGCAGTTGAAGGTGCCATTCCAATGGCCGCAAATGGGAAATACTGTGTTATCGGTGAACTCAACCACAAAGAGATCACCATGGTTGATATTGTAAAAGATCTTGGTGCAAAAGCAGGAAGCGTTCTTGCAGTAGGAACCTGTGCGGCTTTTGGTGGAATTCCGGCTGCTTCCGGTAGTGAAACCGGTGCAACAGGGGTAATGAATTTCTTTCAAACTTATGGCATTAAAACTCCCGTTGTCAATATCCCCGGGTGTCCTCCCCATCCAGACTGGATTGTGGGATCCATTGTTCATCTTTTAACCAAAGGTCTTCCTGAATTGGATAACGATGGCCGCCCCACTATTTTCTTTGGTGATAACATCCATGACAACTGCCCACACTTGGATGAATATGATTCAGGAATCATGTCTGAAAAACTCTCTGATGCAACAGGCTGCCGTATGGATATTGGCTGTAAAGGTCCAGACACATATGCTGACTGCTACAAACGAAAATGGAACAGCGGCATGAACTGGTGTGTGGATAATGCAGTCTGCATTGGTTGTGTTGAACCTGGGTTCCCAGATGCATCATCGCCATTCTATGAACCCGCATAGCACAATTATCCTAAATTTTTAAACCTTAAGGAGGTTTTATTATGGCAGGCTGTAAACCACAAGCTGTTCCGGTCATGGCAGGAAAGAAAATTAAGGTTGCCATTGATCCTGTAACCAGGATTGAGGGTCACCTTAAAGTAGAAGTTGAAATAAAAGACGGTGTTGTAGTTGATGCCAGAGTGTTTGGAGGCATGTACCGCGGTTTTGAAAAAATATTGATTGGCAGGGATCCAAGGGATGCGACCCAGATTACCCAGAGAATCTGCGGGGTTTGCCCGACTGCACATGCAACAGCATCTGCACTTGCCCTTGATGACGCATTTAAAATCAAACTGACCGAAAACGGCAGAATTGCAAGGAACCTGATTCTAGGTGCCAATTTTCTTCAATCCCATATTCTTCATTTCTATCATCTGGCGGCATTGGACTATGTAAATGGCCCTGATGTGGCGCCCTTTATCCCACGATATGCAAAAAATGATGTCCGTGTACCCAAGGACATTAACGATGTTGCTGTGGGCCAATATCTTGAAGCCCTTGAAATCAGGAAAATCTGCCATGAAATGCTAGCACTTCTTGGCGGTAAAATGCCCCATGTTCAGGGTATTGTTGTGGGTGGAACCACAGAAATTCCAACCCGGGAAGCATTAAATGCTTATGCAGAGCGTTTCAAAAAAGTCAAAAAATTTGTCCTGGAAAAATATGTCCCTATAGTTTACCTGCTGGCAGGTCCCTATGGAGATCTTCTTAAAACAGGCGGTGGCTATAAAAACTGTGTTTCCTGGGGTGTATTCCCAATGGATGATAGCGGCAATACGCTTTTGAAAAGAGGTGTTTACACTGATGGAAAAGATTACCCGGTTGATACTTCACTAATCAAAGAATATGTAAAATATTCTTATTTTGAGGATTCTACAACCGGCCTGAACCCGACCCAGGGAAGAACCATTCCCAACCCACACAAGGAGGGTGCATACAGCTTTATCAAGGCGCCTAGATACAATGGCAAACCCCATGAGGGCGGACCTCTTGCAAGAATGTGGGTCACCAATCCTGAACTGTCTAAAATCGGCCAGGAAAAACTGGGTGTTAAAAACCTTCGTGATATTGGCGATGCAGCGTTCTCTATTCTCGGCAGACACGTTGCCAGAGCAGAAGAGACAGTCATTGTTGCGAATGCTGTTGAACAATGGCTGGCACAAGCACAACCCGGCAAAGAGACATTTGTTCCTGCACCAATTCCAGATTCATCAGAAGGCCTTGGGCTTACAGAAGCCCCTCGTGGCGCTCTTCTACACTATATTGACATTAAAGATAAAGTTATTGCCAATTATCAGATTACTTCGGCAACTATCTGGAATGCCAACCCAATGGATGATATGGGCCAGCGAGGACCGATTGAGCAGGCCCTTATTGGTGTTCCTGTTCCTGATCCGGAAAACCCGGTGAATGTGGGGCGGTTGATCCGCTCCTTTGACCCCTGACTGGGTTGTGCCGTCCACGTGCTGGACGCAGACACGGGCAGAAAAATTAAAGTGGAAATTCCATTATAATTTAAACTGATTCTTTATATGTAAAATTAAGAGGGGATGAATATTTTTATCCCCTTTTAATTTGTTGCTTCAAAATATTTATTTTGCTATCAGCTTTAATTTAGAAATAGCATAAAATGGGAATTGTAATTGAAATGAAGAAACTACTAGTGCTGGGCGTAGGCAATATCCTTATGATGGATGAAGGTATCGGAGTTCATGCCGTTCATGAATTCTGGAAGGAAAAAGAAGACTTTGATGATACCCTGGTTGATTTTATTGACGGGGGGACCTTTACCCAGGATATATTTTACCTGTTTGAAGAATATGAGCAAGTATTGGTATTGGATATTGTCAGAGCCGGACATGAACCTGGCACCATATACAGCCTTGATGAAGGCGATCTGATCCAGAATGAAAAACAGATGTTGTCACTTCATGATGTCGATCTTTTAGATTCCCTTGATATGGCCCAGATGAGAGGACATAGACCTACAATAAAAATAGTTGGCATTGAACCTGAAAAAATTGACTGGGGAACCCAAATGACCCCTGTCATTGTTAAAGCCTTTCCTGCATTCATGAAAGTGGCCAGAAAACATATTGAGAAACTTCTCAACGGAATATAAATTTTCATAGAAAAGGTTTAAATACTGAATT